>JBNKBG010000083.1:0-10407 GCA_050287105.1 Thiohalomonadaceae bacterium | reverse complement strand
GGGCCGTCGAAGTCGACGCGAAAGGCTACTTCCTGCGACTCTACCAGGTTGCTAATGCTACCCATCTCAATGGAATCGGAAAGACCGGTTTTGGAAGCACGACTTTCCGGCATACCCCATAGTGGTGATGAAAGGCGTGGAAATAGCACGAACAACACAATCATCAGCGGCAACGCCTGCAACAGAAGTTTGCCACCGGTGGCGAAGTAGAAGCGGTAGTTGGCGTTATTGCCAGCAGGATGGTTAAGGGTGATCAGCGCGGCGGTCAGCGCCAGCACCACCAGAAAAAGATAGCCGCCCATCAGGATCGACTGGCTGAAGATAAAGCCGCCGAAGACCATAAAATAACCGATAAAGAGCGCGATCAGCGCATCGCGCATGGTTCGCATCTCCAGCAATTTGAGACAGAGCATCAACAGCAGTAGCGCCACTCCCGGCTCGTGGCCGACAAAGGTGCGGTAGGCCGCGCCGACGGCAACGACTCCGAGGAACACCAGCAGGTAACGCAGAAAACGGCCCGGCAGATCGTAACCGCGCAACTCATGCAGCAGGCGCCAGGCGAACACCGCCACGCAGAGCGCGGAAAACCACCACGGCATCCGCAGCAGGTGCGGCAGTGAGACCAGGAACAAAGCGCCCAGCAACCAGTGACGTCCGACCAATGGCGGTGCGAGGCTGCGTTCAAAATCAGCCATCGTCCTGCTCCGCTTTCAGACCGAACAGCGCCAATGCCTCAAGGCAACGATGTCGATGTGCATCACCGCGCGATGGCGGAATGGTTTTATCCGGCAGTTGCAGGCCATAGGCCAAACCCAAACCATCCGCTTCCAGTACCTGACGCGTCAGGCGCGAAAGCCGCGTTTCCACCGCGAGGTTGCCCCACTGTTCCCAGTGCAACCACAGCTCTTCAATGCTACCGCCGCCAAACAGCTTGGTCTGCATTCCCTGTTCACGGGCCAGCGCCTTCCAGTGCACATGGCGCATTGAGTCGCCGAGGTGATAGGGACGCAGAGAGGTGAAATCATCGTTACCACGCTGACGCGATTCGCCGCTGCCTTCCGCCTGCGCCGACAGCGCGGGAAGTTCGCGCTCAACTGCGGGACGAGGATAGATCAGGCAGCGCATCTCCGGGTGGATGTAACTCCAGGTATGAAACAGTCCGAGCGGAAAACGGGAGTAGAGGGTAATGCGTCCCGGGACAAGATGGCCGCGTCGCGTTGCAGGGAAGGTGAGATCCAGCCACGAGCCACCGTTAGCTTCCAGATCAAAAACCAGCGGCACCTGATCCGGCAGATACATCTTCAAGGCGATGCGCGGTTGATCGCTACTGTTCTCCACGTAGACAGGAAAGCGCGCCTGATCCCCGACAAAAGTCGGACGTGAATGGCCAGCATGAATGCGCAGACCATAAAGGTTGCGCACCGAATGAATCATCGAAATAAACGCCAGCCCTGCAAGCAGGAAGGTGAGGGCGAAGGCGAGACTGTTTTGGTAATTGATCGCGCCGATCAACATCGCCAGCAACACCAGGGCAAAGACAAAACCGCTGCGACTGGGAATGATGTAAACACGACGTTGATTGAGCGTGATGGTACCGCGCTCGGCGCGACTACGTTTCAGCAGATGCCGCCAAAAATAGAGGGCCTCATCGCGCCAGTGACGGTAGGCGGCAGCAATCATCGAACTAGGGGATCGGCACTTCCAGCAACGGACGCACCAGCGCCTCGACACTGCGTGCCCCGGTTTCATCCGCGGCCTGCAGACGGTGCGCGGCAACGTATGGCAGCAACGCCTGCACATCCTCCGGCATCACATGGTCGCGGTTATTGAGCAATGCCCAGGCACGGGCGGCACCGAGTAGCGCCAGCCCTGCGCGTGGCGAAAGCCCGGCAAGATAGAACGGCGACTGGCGGGAGAAGGCGAGCAGTGCCTGGATATAGTCGATCAATGCATCGGAGGCGTGGATCGCCTTGACCATGTTCTGTAATTCGACCAGTTGCTGCGGTGTGAGCACCGGCTGGATCTCCTGCAACATGTCGCGCCGATCGCTGCCCATCAACAGGGCGCGCTCCGCGTTGCGTTCGGGATAGCCAAGCGACAACACTATCAGAAAACGATCCAGTTGCGACTCGGGCAGGGGAAAGGTGCCGATCTGGTGGGCCGGGTTTTGCGTCGCGATCACAAAAAAGGGCTGCGGCAGGGCGATGGTCTGTCCTTCGGTGGTGACCTGTTGCTCCTCCATCGCCTCCAGCAAGGCACTCTGGGTCTTCGGCGTGGCGCGGTTGATCTCATCGGCCAGCACCACCTGGGAAAAGATCGGCCCGGGGTGAAATTTGAAGCTGCCGCTGTCGCGCTCATAGACCGAAACGCCAAGGATGTCGGCGGGCAAGAGATCCGAAGTGAACTGAACGCGGTTGAATTGCAGCCCAAGGGTGCGCGCCAGCACATGGGAGAGAATGGTCTTGCCCACGCCGGGCACATCCTCGATCAACAGATGGCCCCGCGCCAGCAGGCAGGTAAGGGCCAGTTTGATCTGGTGCTCCTTGCCGAGAATAAACTGGCTGGTCTGGTCGACGGCGCTTTGCAGTAGTGGATTCATTTCTTCTTCTTTGTTCTGTTGCGATAGGTCTAGTCTACAGAATGATAGACAGCGTTTGTGTGATGGGCACGCTACGTGTTGCCCATCAGCTTATTCCTTCTTTTCAAAATCCAGCGCAACCGAATTGATGCAGTAACGTTGCCCGGTCGGCTGCGGGCCGTCGGGGAAAACATGCCCCAGATGCGAACCGCAGTTGGCGCAGGTGACCTCGATGCGGGTCATACCGTGGGAGTGATCCTCTTTCAGCGTTACCGTGTCCGGTCCGAGCGCATCCCAGAAACTGGGCCAGCCGGTGCCCGAATCGAATTTGGTTTTGGCGTCGAATAGCTCCGCGCCACAGCAGGCACAGCGGTAGATCCCGTCCTCTTTGTTATGCAGCAGCTTGCCAGTAAAGGGTGCCTCGGTGCCCCGTTCGCGGCAGACGTGGAACTGCTCCGGGGTCAGCGTATCGCGCCACTCGGCATCGGATTTGTCGTTGGTGGTCATGGCAGGTACCCCTCGTGGTCCAGGTGAATATATAAGGTGGGGGCAACCACAGCCAAAAAAAGAGAGGCCACCTTGCGGTGGCCTCTTTGTTTCAGTGAGCCTTGAAGCGTCGCCACAGCGGCAACAGCAATAGACCCAACAACCAGCCGCCAAAGGCGCCTCCGCCATGGCTGGTACGCGGGGAGCTGTACATCGGCTGCGCTGTATCGACACGACGTGATTGCACCGGTTGTGCCGCGCGCTGTTGACGCGCCTGATCCTCAATGGCGAGGCGGTCACGGTTGTTGCGTTTGATGCCTCGGGCATCGAACACCTCATCACGCAACACCACCATGGAGGTGTAGTCGGTCACCAGACTATGCTCCAGTGCAAGGTCGGTAATCGCCTGCTTGATGTCGGCATCATCACCGAAGTCCTGCATTTTTTGCTGCATCTGTTCGATAGCCGCATAGCCCCAGATGCGCTCCAGTTCAGGATGCTGGTTGCTGGTCGCCGGGAAATTAAAGCGCGTACTGTACTGCTTCGGTGTACCCGATACCTTGCCTTCCATGGTCACCTGCGCTTCGCCGTCACCCCAGTAGTGACCCAACACGATTAGCTGCTGGCCGTGATAGAGCGAACCGATCTCTTCCGGAGTCAGGTCCCGTACCTTCACACCGCTAATCTTCAGCTCTACCCCGTGCAGCGCCTGGTGGGTCATTTTGCTGGAAGCCTCCAGGATTTTGCCGACGATGTCATCACTGTTGGAGATGCTGACTGCAAAGCCGTTGGAGTGGCGGGTCAGGGCTTCCAGCAACGGACGATTGGCACTATTACCCATAATGAAGGTAAACAGGCGCACGTCCTTGGTTTTCAGAAGTTCGAGGAAACGCTTTTGCGCTGTCTCACCCACGTTGGCCACACCATCGGTTACCAGGATCACGGCGCTGCTGCGGTCTGCCTCCAGCGAACGCAGTCCCAGTTTCAGGCCATCGAAGAGATTGGTACCACCATCCGGTTGCACAGAGGCCAGTTTTTGGCTGTAGTGCAGCACCATCTCCGGGGTGGCGTTGACGTAGCCGTTGGTTAACTCCTGGGCACTGTTATTAAACAGAATCAGGCGGAAACGATCGTTGGGTCGCATCTTGCCCAGCGCCTTCTCTACTCCGGCGGCCAGGGTGGCGTACTTGCCCTGCATCGAACCAGAGATGTCGAGGACGAAAAGCCAGTCGCTACCTTCGGTGATCGGTGCCAGGTCGTCGCCCGGTGTTACCGTCAGCATAAAGGTGCCGCGTTTACTGGCGTCGGGCTTGTAGGTCACCAGATCGACGCTGCCTGGCAGGCCCTGCTTCATGCGCCAGTAGACCATCACGTCCTGATCCAGGGTGTGGACCACGCCGCCGTTTTGCTGTGCGGTTTTACCTTCCTCGGCATTGCCGTTGGCCCCCTTGGCAAGGTGGACATGCCAGTCGCCAGCGCTGTCCTGGCTAACCTGTGCCTGTGGTTGATTGGGCACGCGAAGGGCGTCGATCGGATAGGCCGAGCGCAGGGTGAGATCGAAGCTGAAGCTATGGGTCACCTTGTCATTGGCGGTCCAGAATGAAAGTTTCTCTTCATCCACGCCGCCCTCCGCCAGCGGATAGTTGTATCGGCCGATACCGGTATCGAGGTGGGCGGTCTGCAGGTAGGTCAGGCGGATACGGGTATCCTGTCCTGCGCGGACCGGTGAAACCGAGATATCGAAGGTTTTGTAGCTGTCCTTTTCTGTAATCCCGGCGTCACGTCCCGCCTGTTTCTCCTCCTCATAGACACGGCGAGCCTCCTTCTTCTCCAGCACCTCACCGGAGATCGGCTTGCCATCGATCCACATAGTGAACTCGCTGACCGCGCCATGTTCAGGCACCGGGAAGGAGTAGATCGCCTCCATGTCCTGGGGGTGGGGGTTGTGGAAAACCTGTTCCACCGAGGTGACCACATAGCCGTCTTCCACCACTACCTTGACGTGATGGTCACGTAATTCCAATGGTGGCAGGCTGCCGTCGGTCGGGGTAAGTAGCCCCGCGGCATGGCCGGGCAGGGCGGTAAAGCAGAGCAGTATGGCTGCGGCAAACGCAATCACTTGCCAAAAGCCGCTATCGGGGTTTCTTCCGTTCATGTTGATGTCCTCCTGTAGGTCATTAAATAAAACGCTGTTTAATTAAGTTCCCAAAGAAAGGAGGTCAGCCCTCCCGGAGTTATTGAACAGCGTTTATTTATTTGTAGCACAGTATTGAACATTGTTCAATTTTTATCTATAGTCCCTCCCAGAGATGACGAAAAGGAGCCTAATGATGGCCAGACGTAGCGATCACAGCAGAGACGAAATCAAGGAAATGGCCCTGAAGGCCGCCCTCGACATATTGGAACACGAGGGGGGCAAAGGGCTCAGCGCACGCAAGGTCGCCAGCGCCATCGGCTATACCGTCGGCACCCTCTACCTGGTTTTCGAAAATCAGCGCGACATGGTGCTTCACCTCAATGCCCTGAGCCTGGAGGATCTCGACGCCTGGATCGAAAAGCGTACCGGCCCGTGCGCCGCACCGGCGGAATGCCTGCAACAGTTGGCCGATGCCTACATCGATTACGCCACGGCAAAGAGTGCCCGCTGGAATCTGCTGGTCGATCCCCTGGTGGACGAGGGCAGTGAGATGCCCGACTGGTACATGTCACGCCTCTCTCGGCTCTTTGGGCGGGTGGAAGCGATCCTCGCACCGCTTACTGCGGAACGTAGTGAGTTGGCAATCCAGCAGGCGGCGCGGGTGTTGTGGGCCGGGGTCCATGGTATCTGCACCTTGAAGATTCGCCAGCGTCTCGATCTGGCGGGTGGGCAGACCACCAGTGAAATGACCCAAATGCTGATCGAGAACTTTCTTAAGGGCTTTGCCAGCCAGGCTGGCGACTAACGAATAACAAAAAGATAGGGAGAGGGAGTCATGGGAATCATCAAAAGCTTGTTGCGGCTGATACTGAAAAGCCTCTATCGAGTCAGGGTGACCGGGCTTGAACATCTGGATAAGGCAGGGGATCGGGTGCTGGTGGTAGCCAACCACACCTCATTTCTCGATGCAGTGTTATTGGCACTCTTCATACCGGGCAAGCTGACCTTTGCGGTCAATACCTGGGTGGCGAAGAACTGGTTATTCAAACCGCTGTTTGCACTGACACGCATCTTTCCCATGGACCCGACCAATCCGCTGTCGTCCAAGTCACTGATCAAGTTTCTCAAAGAGGGCAATCGCGCGGTGATCTTCCCCGAGGGGCGCATTACCGTTACCGGTTCGTTGATGAAGATCTACGACGGTACCGGCATGGTGGCGGATCGTGCCGATGCACAGGTGCTGCCGATCCGCATCGATGGTGCCCAGTTCACTCCATTCTCCCGTATGCGTGGTCGGCTTCGGTTGCGCTGGTTTCCGCAGATCACCCTTACCGTGCTCGAACCGCGCACGGTGAAACCTGCGGAGGATGTGCGTGGTCGTGCCCGTCGCAAGATGGCAGGCAAGGCGCTATCCGGCATCATGACCGAAATGATGTTCGCCACCAGTAACATCGACCGCACACTGTTTACCGCATTGCTCGATGCACGACGTATCCATGGTGGAAAACATCTCGTTATCGACGACATACAGCGCAAACCGCAAAGCTACAATCGCCTGATCACCGGCAGCTTCGTGCTGGGTAAGCGATTGGCGCAACGTACCGCGCAAGGTGAGAATGTCGGCGTATTGCTGCCCAGCATGGCAAGCACGGTGACGACCATCATGGCGCTGCAGGCATACGCGCGTGTACCGGCAATGCTCAACTTTACTGTCGGTGCCCAGGGCATGATCGCCGCCTGTCATACTGCGCAAATAAAATCGGTGGTCACCTCACGCCGCTTTATCAGCCAGGCAAAACTCGATGAGGTTGCGGAAAAACTCGCCGCACAGGTCGAGCTGATCTATCTGGAAGACATCGTCGAAACGATAGGCCTGTTCGAGAAATTGAGCGGCGCAGTAACGGCACGTTTCGCCGCATTTAACTACCGGCGTTACAGTGGCAATCCCTCCCCGGACAGTGCCGCCATGATCCTTTTCACTTCCGGTTCGGAAGGAACCCCCAAGGGCGTGGTGCTTTCACACCGCAATTTCCTGGCAAATCGTGAGCAACTTGCGGCACGTATCGACTTCAGCGCACAGGACACGATTCTCAATGCGCTGCCGCTATTCCACTCCTTCGGCCTGACCGCAGGAACCTTGCTGCCACTCTTCTCCGGGATGAAGACCTTCTTCTATCCCTCGCCGCTTCACTATCGCATCGTTCCCGAGATGGCCTACGACGTCAACGCCACGGTGCTCTTCGGTACCAACACCTTCCTATCAGGTTATGCGCGTTTCGCTCATCCCTACGATTTTTACTCCGTACGTTATGTTTTTGCCGGTGCGGAGAAGTTACAGGATGAAACACGTCGCATCTGGGCGGAGCGTTTCGGCGTACGCATCTTCGAAGGCTATGGTGCGACAGAAACGGCGCCAGTACTTGCGGCCAACACACCGATGGAAAACTGTGTCGGCTCGGTCGGCTGCTTCATGCCCGGTATCGATCATCGTCTGGAGCCAGTACCCGGTGTCGAAGAGGGCGGCAGGCTCTATGTGCGCGGTCCCAATGTGATGCTTGGTTATCTGCTGCACGACAATCCGGGTGTGCTGGTTCCGCCACAAACAGAGCATGGCGAAGGTTGGTACGACACGGGTGACATCGTCACCATCGACGACAACGGATTCATCCGCATCCAGGGGCGGGCAAAGCGTTTCGCCAAAGTGGGTGGCGAAATGGTCTCGTTGGCGGCGGCGGAAGATCTGGCGGCGGCCACCTGGCCCGATGCGCTGCACGCCGTGACCACGCTACCCGATGCGGTAAAAGGGGAGATGTTGATCCTGGTAACCGCGCAAAAAGAGGCACAAAGAGTTGAGTTGCTCCAGCAGGCAAAACAGTTGGGGATTGGTGAAATCAACGTACCGAAAAAGATCCACGCTGTCGCCAAGATGCCGCTGCTGGGTACAGGGAAGATCGACTACGCCGGGGTAAAACGCCTGGTAGAAGAACAATGGGGAGAAGCATCATGAATCGCCACGTCTACACACTACTGGTCGCACAGTTTCTTACCGCATTTGCCGACAACGCAATCCTCTTTGCGGCCTTTGCCCGTATCACCCAGGAGCTGTCTCGAGGTGGTTGGTATCAACCGGCGCTGCAGGCCTGTTTTCTGCTGGCCTTTGTTTTTCTCGCGCCGTGGGTGGGGCGGTTCGCCGACAGTCGCAGCAAACGCACGGTATTGATGTTGGGGAATGGCGTCAAAGGGCTGGGCGCGATCCTGATGTGGATGCAACTGGAGCCGCTCGTTGCCTATGCGGTGGTCGGTATCGGTGCGGCGATCTACGGTCCGGCCAAGTATGGCATCCTGCCGGAACTGGTCGACGAGAAATCCCTGGTGAAAGCGAATGGACTCATTGAGGGATCGACCATCGTTGCCATTGTGCTGGGTGCCGTAATCGGCGCCGGGGTGGCGGATCAGAGTGTCGCCATGGCACTGGCGTTGATCACCGTAACCTATCTGTTGTCGTTGCTCATCGCGCTACTCATTCCAAAGATGCGTCCCGAGGTGGTGGCAAAATCGGCTGCGCTGCCACAGTTCGTCAAAATGATGCGCCGCTTCTTTACCACCAGCCATGCGCGTTTCTCCATGCTGGGGGCGAGCATCTTCTGGGCGGCGGCAGTAGTGTTGCGGGTGATGATGGTGGCGTGGGCACCGGCGGTGCTCTTCACTACCACCACTTCCGACATTGCCAATCTCACGGTCTTTATCGCTATCGGTATCGCCATCGGCGCGGTTATCGTGCCGTGGTTTATTCCCATTGAGCGGCTGCGCCGCGCGCGACTTGCCGCCTATGCAATGGGGGCATTTATCATCCTGCTGGCAGTGAGTAGCGATCCGCTGATCAGCAAGGCACTGCTCTTCTGTATTGGTCTTTGCGGCGGTATTTTCGTCGTGCCGATCAATGCGGCGTTGCAGGAGCTGGGGCACCGCTCGATTGGTGCAGGTGGTGCCGTGGCGATCCAGAACTTCTTTGAAAATCTGGCGATGCTAGTCGGTACCGGACTCTACACCCTCGCACTGGGCGGCGGGATCGATCCGGTCGCGGCGGTGGGAACACTGGGCATTCTGGTCATTGCTGCGACAACGGTGATCGCATGGCATCTGCCGAAAGTGGCTGAGCCATGGCCGGCAGCGGTTGGTAGAGAGGAGAGCGTGCAGGCCGCAGAGGCGTAATCCGACCTGCGTATAGAGAGGTGGAATGCAGGCTGGCTGAGCATCACTGCCCAGCCCACCGGCACTTACTCAAAGTAAGTGTACGGTGATACGTGCCCCGCCCAGCGCCGAGCGGTCGATCTTCAAGGTGCCTTCGTAGGCTTCGACGATATCGCGCACCATCGGCAGGCCGATGCCGTGGCCGGGGGTGGCTTCATCCAGGCGCACGCCGCGAGCGAGTACTTGCTCCGCCATGGCTACTTCGATGCCGGGGCCGTCGTCTTCCACGGTAATTAACAGGGCGTCGCCGCTTTGTTCCAGGCGCAGGAGCACCTTGCCGCCACACCACTTCCAGGCGTTATCCAGCAGGTTACCCAGCAGCTCCATCAGGTCGCCTTCGTCACCGCGGAAGCGGGCATTTGCATCGAAATGCTTCTCAAGGGTGATCGGCTTGTCGTGATAGACCTTCTCCAGTGTCGCCAGCAGCCGTTCGGCCACCGGCACAACGGCAATCGGCGCGGTGAGGGCGGAGCGTCCGGCGGTGGCGGCGCGTTGCAGTTGGTACTGCACGATGTTGTCCATCCGCGTCACCTGTTCGTCGATCTGGGGTGAGCGTTCACTCTCCCCCAGGCCACGCAATACGGCCAATGGCGTCTTGAGTGAGTGGGCCAGATCCCCCAGGGCGTTTTTGTAGCGGGCCTGCTGCGCCCGCTCCTGTTGCAGCAGGGTGTTGATGTTGTCGGTGAGGCGGCGGATCTCTTTGGGGTAGTCCCGCTGCAGGCCGTTCTGCCTGCCCGATTCGATGGCGCGCACCTCGCGGGCCACGGTGCGCAGCGGGCGCAGGCCCCAGGTCAGCGCCCCGGCCAGCACCAGCAACAGCAGCGCGGCCATCACCCCGAGCATGCCCCAGAGGTTGTGGCGGTAGCGCTGCATCTGCTCGTTAAACACGCTCTGGTCCTGCAGCACACTGAAGCGCAGCGGCACGCTGCCCTCCACCTCCTCCCATTCGACCCCC
>JBNKBG010000082.1:0-10686 GCA_050287105.1 Thiohalomonadaceae bacterium | reverse complement strand
GGAAGGTATCGACCTTCAGATCCGCCGGGTTGAGTTCAATCGCTTCGAGCTCATCCGCCTCGGGCAAAATCGCCACGGTGCAGGCGGAGGTGTGGATACGGCCCTGGGATTCGGTCTCCGGCACGCGCTGCACCCGGTGCGCCCCCGACTCGAATTTGAGGCGTGAATAGACACCCTGTCCTTCAAGCCTGGCAATCACCTCTTTGTAGCCGCCGTGTTCACCCAGGCTCTCGGAGATGATCTCCACCCGCCAACGCTGCCGCTCGGCATAGCGGGAGTACATGCGGAACAGGTCCCCGGCGAAGATCGCGGCCTCGTCACCGCCGGTTCCGGCGCGGATCTCAAGAAAGACGTTTTTGTTGTCGTTGGGGTCCTGCGGTAGCAACAACTTTTGCAGCTCAAGTTCCAGCGCATCGCGCTGCTCGCTTGACGCCTTTAACTCCTCTTCACCCATGGCACGCATCTCGGCATCGCTTTCGCGGGCCATCTCTTCGGCCGCGGCGATATTGTCCAACGCCTTGAGGTATTGCGCGAAGCAATCGACCACCGGTTTGATCTGGGCATACTCCTGGGAGTACTCACGAAAGCGCTTTTGATCGGCGATAACACCGGAATCGGCCAACAGCGCACTGAGTTCTTGCAACCGCTCGGAGAGATTCTCCAGCTTGCCGAGAATAGAGGGTTTCACAGGAGTTATTTACTGTCGGGTTTGAGACTGAAGAGTTCCCGTGCAGCATCGAGCAATTCGGCCTGGCCGTCATAGCCTGCCTGCTTCATGCGTGCGCAGGGCGTGTGTACCAATTTGTTGGTGAGTTGCCGCGCCAGTTCGGCGATCACCATATCCGCCTGCTTGCCCGCCTGAAGCTGGCGCACAGCCTGCTGCAATACTTCGTCACGGATCTGCTCGGCACTTTTACGATAATCACGAATGGTGTCGACCGCACCGAGAGAGCGCAGCCAGTTCATGAAGTGGGTCACCTGGGTGTCGATGATCTCCTCGGCCTGTTGCGCTGCTTCCTGACGGGAGCGCAGACCTTCCTGGATGATCTCCTGCAGGTCATCAACGGTGTAGAGGAACACATCCTCCAGTTCGCTGACCTGGGATTCGATGTCACGCGGTACGGCGATATCGACCAGCAGCATCGGTCGGTGCTTGCGTTTTTTCAGTGCCGATTCAACCGCGCCCTTACCGAGGATCGGCAACTGACTTGCGGTGGAGGAGATCACCACATCGGCCTCGGCCAGATGATCAGGAATTTCAGACAGCGCGATGGCATAGCCGCCGAATTCGCTGGCCAGATTGTGCGCCTTCTCCACCGTACGGTTGGCAACGATGATGCGACCGATGCCGCTTTCGTGCAGGTGTCGCGCTACCAGCTCGATGGTCTCACCGGCGCCGATCAACAACGCGGTATGGGAAGAGAGATCGCTGAAGATCTGTTTGGAAAGGCTGACCGCAGCAAAGGCGACCGAAACCGGGCTGGCGCCGATGGCGGTATCGGTACGCACCTGCTTGGCGACACTGAAGGTGTGCTGGAACAGACGATTCAACAACTGGCCGATGGTGCCTGCCTGATTGGCGTTGCTATAGGCCTGTTTCATCTGCCCCAGAATCTGCGGCTCTCCCAGCACCAGGGAATCAAGCCCGCTGGCAACACGCAGGATATGGCGCACAGCATGTTTATCCGGGTGAGCGTAGAAATAGGGCTCCACATCAGCCGCGTTCAATTCATGGAAGGCACTAAACCATTCGCGTACTTTGCGTGGGTCATCACCCTCCACGCCGCAGTAGAGTTCGGTGCGGTTACAGGTAGAAAGGATCGCCACTTCGCTGGTGATGGCGTGCAGTTCCTGCAACGCCTGCGGCAATTTTTCCGGGGTGAACGCAACCTTTTCCCTGATGTCTACAGGTGCGGTTTTGTGATTCAGGCCTAGGGCAAGCAGCGTCATTGGAGTCTACAGTCGTATAGCTTATTTGTGTGGAACGCTCAATTTTGCTCTAGAGACGTGACGGATAGCAAGTATTCACTTCCTTTATAAGCATGTGCTGATTGTTCGACGCCCTGCAACATGGCCCATCCGGGGCCTGGGTAAAACGTTCTAAACTTCGGTATAGTTGGCCGAATGCCGTATCCGGCCATGGAGATGTTGATGAGAGTATTGTTTAACAGGTCGCTGTACGCCTTGCTACTGCTGGGTTTGACCGCTTGTGCCGGAACACCTCAAACACCGGAGCAGGAACCCGTCTCCCCGACCCTGGCCGAGCAACCGGAGGTAAAGCCGGCGCCGAAACAGGAGCTTAGCGCCGACCTGATGTTCAAACTGCTGGTCGCCGAATTCGCCGCGCAAGAGGGGCAGCTAAGTCTCTCTGCCGACGCCTATCTGCGCAGCGCAACGGACACCCGTGATCCGGAACTGGCGCGTCGCGCCACTCAGGCGGCAGTCTATGCCCGTGACCTCGACACGGCCCGCTCCGCCGCGACGCTCTGGGTTGAACTCGCTCCGCGTGACGCCGATGCGCACCAGTCACTGGCGGCACTGCTGATTCGCGCCGATCAGGGTAAGGAGGCGATGGTTCACCTGCGCAAGTTTGTTGAATTAACCCCCAAAAGTGATCGTGACCAGAGCTTTATGCGGCTGGCACAGCAACTGGCGCACAGCAGCAAACCGGTCCAGGCGCTGCAACAGATGGAGGAGCTCACAGCCTCCTATCGCAATAATCCCCATGCGCTCTATGCCCACGCCTGGCTGGCCAACAGACTGGGGAAAAACGACGTCGCCAGCGAGCTGTTACAGCAGGTGCTGAAGCGTGAGCCGAAAAACAGCGATGCCCTGCTCCTGCATGCGCGGGTGATGCACGGCCTGGGGCACGACGACATGGCGGTAGAGAGTCTGCGTCGCGCCCTGGCGCTGGATCCTGAAAACGACCGCATGCGGCTCACCTACGCACGGATGTTGATCGACACACAAAAATTGAAAGAGGCACGCAAGGAGTTTCGCAAGCTCAACCAGCGCCTGCCGGATAATGGCGATGTGATCTATGCCCTCGGCCTGCTGGCAATGGAAGCGAATGATACGGACGATGCCGAACCCTATTTCATGGATCTGCTGCGTCTCAACGAACGAGAAGACGAGGCACGCTTCGCCCTTGGCCAACTGGCCCATAAACGCAAGCAAACCGATGAGGCGATCAAATGGTATCAGTCGGTACCGCAGGGTGAGCGCTACATCGAGGCGCAGACCCTCGCCGCACAATTGATCGCCGAGGGCCGGGGTGTCGATCAGGCCCTCGACTATCTGCGAAAACTGAAGCTCAGCAGCGAAGAGGAGAAGATCCAGCGCTATCAGGCCGAGGCTCAACTGCTCGCCTCCGCGATGCGCCTCAACGACGCCATGGCCATCTATGACGATGCCCTGGCCCATTACCCCGACAATGCCGACCTGCTCTACGCCAGGGCGTTGATCGCCGAAAGTATCGGTCGCATCGATCTGCTGGAACGAGACCTCAAACGTATCCTGCACAAGGACCCGAGCAATGTGCAGGCACTCAATGCCCTCGGCTACACCCTGGCCGACCGCACCGATCGTCATGAAGAGGCCTTCAACTACATCAAGCAGGCCTACAAATTACGCTCCAATGATCCGGCCATCCTCGACAGCATGGGCTGGGGCCTCTACCACCTGGGCAGACTGGAGGAGGCGCTGGAGTATCTGCGCCGCGCCGCCAGCATGTTGCGCGACCCCGAGATCTCCGCCCATCTGGGCGAAGTGCTGTGGGTCAGTGGCAACAGGCAGGAGGCAAAAAAGATCTGGAATGAGGCGCTCAAACTGCAACCCGAGCACCCGTTGCTCAAGGAAACCATGCAACGTCTCAATCCCTGATGCCGCGATTTTTCCTCCCACTCCTGTTGCTGCTGCTCAGCGCCTGCAGCCAGATGCCAACACGCTTCCCTGCCGTCGATCCTGAACTGGCCTGGCAGGAGCGGCAATACCGACTCGCCTCGCTACAGGAGTGGTCGCTGGCGGGACGCCTGGCCATCCTTAACGATCACGAAGCCTGGCATGTAAGCATCAACTGGGAACAGCAGCAGCAGAACTACGCCATCCTGCTCAGCGCCCCACTGGGACAGGGCAGTCTAAAACTGAGCGGCGATGCTGACACGGTGACACTGCAGACCGATGAAGGCGAAAGCATCAGCGCCTCCGATCCCGGCGAACTGCTCTATCGCCAGTTTGGCTGGAAGGTACCGGTAAAATCATTGCGCTACTGGGTACTTGGTGTGCCGGCACCGGGCAACCAGCGTGAAGAACAACTGGACGAATATGGCCACCTGGTACAACTGCAACAAGATGGCTGGGAGATCCGTTTCCTCGACTACGAATCGCGCATGGGCATCGAACTGCCAGGGCGGGTTTTCGTTAACAACCACAAGGCCAAGGTCAAACTGGTTATCAGCGACTGGCAAACACCGACCACACCATGAGCAGTCAAGGCTGGCCCGCACCGGCAAAACTCAACCTGTTCCTGCACATCACCGGCCGTCGTGAGGATGGTTACCACCTGCTGCAAACACTCTTCCAGTTCCTCGATTATGGCGACACCCTCCATTTCACCCCGCGCAGTGACGGCGAGGTACATCGGCGCAGTGAGCTGGCTGGCGTCGACGAAGAACAGGACCTGACCGTCCGTGCCGCAAGGCTGCTAAAGGAAGCAAGCG
Organism: Thiohalomonadaceae bacterium; assembly: GCA_050287105.1. Classification (GTDB taxonomy): domain Bacteria; phylum Pseudomonadota; class Gammaproteobacteria; order Thiohalomonadales; family Thiohalomonadaceae; genus JAPHTQ01. The sequence goes on along the minus strand of JBNKBG010000082.1, from coordinate 5,968 downwards.
ATTGCCCACTCGGTGTCGACATCGAAGTGGAAAAGCGCCTGCCGATGGGCGGCGGACTCGGCGGCGGCAGCTCCGACGCGGCCACCACCCTGGTCGCCCTTAACCATCTGTGGAAGCTCGGCCTCACTACCGAGCAACTGGCGCAACTCGGCCTGCAACTGGGTGCCGACGTCCCCATCTTCGTCCATGGCCATGCTGCCTGGGCCGAGGGGGTCGGCGAACAGCTCAGCCCGGTCGATCCGCCTGAGCCGTGGTATTTGGTGCTGATTCCTGATGTATCCGTCAGTACTGCGGAAATTTTCAACGCGCCGGAATTGACACGGGATACTCCTGCCATCAAAATACGCGACTTTCTCGCTGGCCAAGCTACTAACGTCTGCCAGACGGTTGTGGCGAAACGCTACCCGGCAGTGGCCGAGAGCCTGGCCTGGCTGAACCAGCATGGTGAAGCAGTGATGACCGGCACCGGCGCCTGTGTTTTTGCCGCCTTCGAATCAAGGCAGCAGGCAGAAACGGTAATGGCGATCATGCCGGACAGGTGGCGCGGCTTCGTAGCCAGGGGGCTTAACCGCTCACCGCTGCTGGAGAAACTGAACACCATTTGAATACATCTATACTCTGTATCGGTGTATTCCAGATAACGATTTATTGGGGCGTCGCCAAGCGGTAAGGCAACGGGTTTTGATCCCGTCATACCCAGGTTCGAATCCTGGCGCCCCAGCCATATACCGTCGCCGAAGGCGACACCTAAGCAAGCGTCTCCGCAACTAAGGGGTTCATGGTGTCAGACATGATGGTCTTTGCGGGCAATGCCAATCCGCAATTGGCACAAGATATCGCTTCCTACCTGGAGATGCCTCTGGGCAAAGCCATCGTTGGCAAGTTCAGCGATGGTGAAGTGATGGTTGAGATCCTGGAAAACGTGCGCGGCAAGCACGTGTTCATTGTCCAACCCACCTGCGCCCCCACCAACGATCACCTGATGGAACTGCTGGTCATGGCCGATGCCATGCGCCGCTCCTCGGCCCGTATGGTGACTGCGGTGATCCCCTACTTTGGTTATGCCCGACAGGATCGTCGCCCGCGCTCGGCACGGGTACCGATTACCGCCAAAGTGGTGGCCAATATGTTGACCAGCGTGGGTATCAACAAACTGTTGACGGTTGACCTGCACGCTGACCAGATTCAGGGCTTTTTCGATATCCCGGTAGATAACGTCTACGCCTCACCGATTTTGCTGGGTGACATCTGGAAGAGCCGCGATCCGGAACTGATGGTGGTTTCACCTGATGTGGGGGGTGTGGTTCGCGCCCGCGCCCTGGCCAAGCGCCTGGATGACGCCGATCTGGCGATCATCGACAAGCGCCGTCCCAAGGCGAACGTAGCGCAAGTGATGCACATCATCGGCGACGTTGAAGGCCGCAGTTGCGTGCTGATCGATGACCTGGTCGATACCGCCGGTACCCTGTGCCAGGCTGCCAATGCACTGAAAAAGCATGGCGCCGCCAAGGTTAAGGCGTACATTACCCACCCGGTGCTTTCCGGCCCGGCGGTAGAGAACATTATGAATTCACAGCTGGACGAGCTGGTGGTCACTGACTCCATTCCGCTTAGTCCTGAAGCGAAGGCCTGCGATCGCATTCGTCAGGTTTCCATCGCCGAGATGCTGGCCGAAACCATTCATCGCATTAACAAAGATGAATCGGTCAGCTCGCTGTACATGGATTAGGGCTGTCGTTTAGCCCTTACAACACCGTCATCTGGTCGCGGATGGCGGCACCTGACCACCCTTATGGGTGGTTGTTTATCTTTAGATATGGAGAAACACAATGAGCAAAACTGACTTCAACATCGCTGCCGAAGTCCGGAACGACATGGGGAAGGGTGCGAGCCGCCGCCTGCGTCGTGAAGGCAAATTCCCGGCGGTAATCTACGGTGGCACCGACGCTCCGCTTTCGCTGAGCCTGGACCACAACGCCATGGTGCACAATCTGGAGAACGAGGCTTTCTACTCGCACATCCTGACCCTCGACATCGACGGCAAAAAACAGAAAGCCGTACTGAAAGACCTGCAACGTCACCCGGCCAAACCGGTACTGCTGCACGCCGACTTCATGCGCGTTTCCGATAAGGAAAAGATCAAGATGCATGTGCCGCTGCACTTCATCAATGAAGATCAGGCGCCGGGTCTTAAGGTTGGCGGTGTCGTCACCCACAACATGACTGAAGTCGAAGTCCTGTGTCTGCCGAAAGACCTGCCGGAATACCTGGAAGTGGATCTGGCGGGTGTCGAGATGGAGCAGATCCTGCACCTTACCGACATCAAACTGCCTTCCGGTGTTGAACTGGTGGAGCTGCTGCACGGCGACAGCCACAACCAGGCGATTGCCGCTATCCACAAAACCCGCGCCAGCAAAGACGCAGACGAAGCTGGCGAAGAGGGCGAAGCTGCAGCCGAGGACAAAGGCGAATAATCTTCGCCCCTCGGCTCTGTGGGAGCACCGGCGTTGTCATCGCGTATTCAACTCATCGTTGGCCTGGGAAATCCCGGCTCGCAATATGAGCAGACGCGACACAACGCCGGTTTTTTGTTTGTGGAGGCCCTGGCGCGACAACACGGCGTCAGCTTCAAGAACGAAAGCAAGTTTCACGGCGAGGCCTGCAAACTCTCCATCGACGGGAGTGATGTCTGGCTACTCAAGCCAATGACCTTTATGAACCGCAGCGGTCAGGGCATCGCGGCACTGGCTCGGTTCTACAAAATCGAAGTGGAGAACATCCTCGTCGCCCACGACGAACTGGACCTGCCACCGGGTGACATCCGCCTGAAGCAGGGCGGCGGCCATGGTGGTCACAATGGCCTGCGCGACACTATCGAAAAGCTCGGCAACAATCGCGACTTCCAGCGCCTGCGTATCGGCATTGGCCATCCGGGGCACGCCTCCCAGGTCACGGGTTATGTGCTGGGCAATGCACCGGCCGACGAACAACGGCTGATTGAAGATGCGATTGATGCGGCACTCAAGGTCATGCCGCTGGCAATCGGTGGCGAGATGCAAAAGGCAATGAACCAGTTGCACGGCAAACGGCCGTAGCACAAACGACTTTACGGAAACCAACACCATGGGATTCAAATGCGGCATCGTCGGCCTGCCCAATGTGGGTAAATCGACCCTCTTTAACGCCCTCACCAAGGCGGGCATCCAGGCAGAAAACTATCCGTTCTGTACCATCGAACCCAACGTCGGCGTGGTTGCGGTACCGGATCCACGCCTCGACAAACTGGCGGAGATCGTCAAACCTGAGCGGATACTGCCGACCACCATGGAGTTCGTCGACATCGCCGGGCTGGTGGCCGGTGCCTCCAAGGGCGAAGGGCTGGGCAACAAGTTCCTCGCCAACATTCGCGAGACCGATGCCATCGCCCAGGTGGTACGCTGCTTCGAGGATGACAACGTCGTCCACGTCGCCGGCAAGATACACCCGCTCAGCGACATCGAGGTGATCAACACCGAGCTGATGCTGGCCGACCTGGAGAGCGTGGAGAAGGGTGTCTTGCGCGTGGCCAAGATCGCCAAGAGCGGCGATAAGGATGCCAAGGCCAAGCTGGCCGTATTTGAAAAGGTGCGCGATGCCCTGGGCGAAGGCAAGCTGGTACGCACCCTCGGGCTAAGTGAGGATGAGCAGGAACTGATCTACGACCTGCACCTGCTCACCATCAAGCCCACCATGTATATCGCCAACGTTGCCGAGGATGGCTTCGAGAATAACCCGCACCTGGACGCGGTACGCAAACTGGCTGCGGCTGAGAATGCCGAAGTGGTTGCCGTCTGCGCCGCCATTGAGTCGGAGCTGGTCGAGCTGGAAGCTGAGGAGGCTCAATCATTCCTCGACGAACTGGGTCTGGAAGAGCCAGGCCTTAACCGCGTAATTCGCGCGGGTTACTCCCTGCTCGGCCTGCACACCTACTTCACCGCCGGGGTCAAAGAGGTGCGCGCCTGGACCGTACGCATTGGCGCCACCGCGCCGCAGGCGGCCGGGGTGATTCACACCGACTTCGAGAAGGGCTTCATCCGCGCCGAGGTAACGGCCTATGAGGACTTCATCGCCTGCAACGGCGAGCAGGGGGCCAAGGAGGCGGGCAAACTGAGGCTGGAAGGTAAGGAATATATCGTCAGGGATGGCGACGTGATGCACTTCCGCTTCAACGTCTGAACGACCTGGCAAACTTGACAGAAGGGGCGCAAGCCCGCAAAATTGCGCCCTCCAAAACACGGCTATATAGCTCAGCTGGTTAGAGCACATCACTCATAATGATGGGGTCCCTAGTTCGAATCTAGGTATAGCCACCATATCCAACGGGATGCGTAAGCGTCCCGTTTTTTTTTGCCACGACCCCAACTGATCTAATTGATGGGGTCCAAGTGGATGACGGCTGCGCCGTCACCCTGCGGGCGCACTGAAGTGCGTCCCCCGCGCAGAGCGCGTGGTCGAATCCAGGTATAGCCACCATATCCAACGGGATGCGTAAGCGTCCCGTTTTTTTTCGCCACGACCCCACTGCTCACATTGATGGGGTCCGCTGCGCGGAACCTATTTAACCTCTTCTATATAGCTGCGGTTGATCGGTGTCTGCACATAGACCTTCTTGCCCTCGACCGTGGCCCAGAAGTAGTAATAACCCTTGTCCGGCTCGGTAGTTACCTTGCCGTCTTTGACCATCCAGCTTTTTACGTGCTCACCATCGGCGTAGGTCACGCGATAATCGCCCTCCAGCCAGGTCACGCCAAGACGGGATATCTTGTTCTGCTGCTCCTCACTGCATCCGCCTAGCATTAGCAGTAACAGTGACAGGAATATAAGTCGCTTTTTCATCATCACTCCTCCATACCAGATGCCGCTATCCTAGCACGCAGTTTGCGCACTTTGCGCTATCCTTGCCGGAAAGGGAGATGCACATGAGCTACTTCACCAAACGCTACCACCCACCCGGCACACCGCCGGGAACCCTGCTCAGCGATAGCCCGGCGGAACAGATTAAAATCCACCTGGTGGACTACAGTCCACAGGAATTCATTGAGCTGGAACTGGAAAATCCCGCCGATTGTCACCCCTATCTGGAACGCGACAGTATCACCTGGGTGCACGTTCAGGGGGTTGCGCGGGCGGAAACTGTGCGCGAATTAGGCGGCCTGTTTGGCTTACATCCCCTGGCGCTGGAGGATGTCATCAACACCGGACAGCGACCCAAGGCCGATAGCTATGACGAGCAGATATTCGTGGTCATGAATCTGCCGTCGGTGGATGAAGAGGGAAATATCGATACCACTCAGGTCAGCATTTTTCTTGGCCATAATTATCTGATCAGTTTTCATCACGGCGAGGGAATGCCCTTCGAGCCGGTACTCAACCGTCTACGCAAGCATAGCGGCAAGATCCGCGAACGTCAGGCCGATTACCTGTTGTACGCCCTGCTCGACGTTATTATTGACCGTGGCTTTCCCGTACTTGAGTACCTCAGCGAGTACATTGAGGATCTGGAAGAGGAGTTACTGGAACAGCCTGATAAGCAGACCATGGCGCGGATTCATCATCTCAAACGGGAATTACTCTTTCTGCGCCGTATGCTCTGGCCGCAACGCGAGGTGATTAATACTCTGGTACGCGAGGAGCAATCGCAGATCAATGCAGCCACCCGTCCTTACCTGCGTGATTGCTATGACCACACTATTCAAATCATCGATCTGATCGAAGTTTACCGCGAGATGAGCGCCAGTATGCTGGATGTTTATCTCTCCAGCCTCAGCAACCGGATGAACGAGGTGATGAAGGTACTCACGGTGATCGCCACCATCTTCATCCCACTCACTTTTATTGTCGGCGTTTACGGCATGAACTTCGGTAATAAAACCGATAGTCCGTGGGCCATGCCGGAGTTGAACTGGAGCTACGGTTATCCACTGCTATG
>JBNKBG010000081.1:0-10792 GCA_050287105.1 Thiohalomonadaceae bacterium | reverse complement strand
CCGGGATAGGTGGTCAACACTTCAATACGTGAGCGGGCCGCCGGATCGCGTTCAAAGACACAGCGCACATCTTCCGCTAACTGTCTCCACAGACCGGGGACGGCCGTTACAACATCGTTCATCTTCTCATCCGTTTCAGTGTACATGCTCGGACTCCCCGGCCAGGCTGGCGAAAAAGCTCTCCAGTTCGTTGCGGTTGGGAGAGCGTTTGTTCTGTGTGGCAAAGCGGCGAATACCGGGCAACAGGCTGTCGGCCTGCTCGCGGTTGAGGAGAATGCCGATCTCGGCAAAGCAGCTCAGCACCGCGTTGGCACCGGAGTGTTTGCCCAGCACCAGTTGATGGGCGCGGCCCAGCAGCGCCGGGTCGACGCCCTGATAGTTGAGCGGGTCCTTGAGCAGGCCATCGACGTGAATCCCGGACTCGTGGGTGAAGACCCCTTCGCCCACCAGACTCTTCTGCCATGGCAGCGGACGGCCGGAGGCGTTGGCCACCAGGGTCGCCAATGTCTGGTAGTCGTGGAGATCGACGCCACTATCAATGTCGTGCAGTACCTGAAGCCCCATCACCACCTCTTCCAGCGCGGCGTTACCGGCGCGCTCGCCGAGGCCGTTGACGGTGGTATTGACGTAACTCGCCCCGGCGCGGACTGCGGCCAGGGTGTTGGCGGTGGCAAGACCCAGATCGTCATGGGCGTGCATTTCGAGGTTCATATCGGTGTTGGCGGCGAGGCGCGACAGGCGTTCGTAAACACCGAAGGGTTCGAGGATACCGACGGTATCGGCGAAGCGGAAACGATCCGCCCCGGCGCGTTGCGCGGTCTCCATGACATGAAGAAGAAAATCGTCATCGGCACGGGAGGAGTCCTCGCCACCGACACTGACGGCAAAGCCGAGGTCGCGGGCCATGCCGACATAGCGGCGGATGTTGCTCAGCGCCCATTCGCGATCGCGGCCCAGTTTGCTGCGCAGTTGCTGGTCGGAGACCGGCATGGAGAGATTGATCCGCTCGACCCCAAGACCGATGCAGGCGCGTAAGTCTTCTTCACGCATCCGGCCCCAGGCAATCAGGTCGGCATTCAGGCCGAGGCTGGTCAAGGCACGAATGTCCGCCTGCTCCTCGCTGCCCATCACCGGGATACCGATTTCCAGCTCACCGACACCCGCCGCATCCAGCGCACGGGCGATGGCGATCTTCTCTTCCAGGTTGAAGGCGACCCCGGCGGTCTGCTCGCCGTCGCGCAGAGTGGTGTCGTTGATCGTGACCTTGCGGTTGCCCTGATACATAGCCGTATCCTGAATACAGTTGTCTGTATCCATACCTCAGCAACCAACATGCCAGAAACAATGCCATTGAAATTCAACAACTTATGAATTTATGAGGGCACCAAAACAGGGGGCGATGCACAACAATGTTGCGAACCCGACAAAAACCATCAGGGGAATTTATTGATCAGGGGAGCTCAGTACTGCAGTGAATTAATGGTCTGAAATATTTGCTGAGTTATTGGTTCAGTCTAACTTCGCAGAGATGATTATCATCGGAATCAGCCATCATCCTACGGCCAAGTTAAAAGTACTTTATCCGATCTTTCCGTGCTACTCAGGGATAACCAATCACTTCCCTTCAAATAACACTCTCTCAATGCACGTATGGTCGCATCAATCGCATCAGAATATGCTGACGTCACTTCTTGTACACTAACAGAGGAACCATGAACGATTCGACTTCTGACGCTGTAGATTTTGGACAATGACTTCTTTAATGCAATCCGCTTGTTTGGGTCTTTCTCTATTAGCTTTGCCAATGATGCAGACACTCTGAATGTAACTTCATTCGAAGTACCCAGAAGGTTCTCCCATATCATGACAACATCAATTAAGGCATCAGTAACATCCGTGCGATGAGCAACAGCTGATACTAAACGTTTGGCAGCAATGTCTACGCTTGGCGTGTGTGCCTGTTCAACAATGCGCACCCATTCTTCAATGTTCTCAAGTGATTCATTTGGATCACTATCGGTATTAATAACTGGACCCAGAAGTCGGGTTGAACATTCGATGTCACCTTGGAAAGGGAACAAATATGTAGACCAGGTAATTATTGGCGACACCGGATTTCTACTATCCTTAGATGCCAGCGCACATGCTAGTGGCAACAAATATGCAACCTTACTGTCAGCGTCTTGTGATGATGCAAACTCCACGCCTTGAATATTGCCGCGGTCAAATTTTACGGTGATTGATTTACGTTCGATCAAGAGAGATCTTGTGAGCGCCTTGCTCATTGCCGGTTGTGTGTAATATTTTGTTATCGTGGGTGCCGGATAAATATCTCCCCAAGGCGTAGAAATTAAACTATTTGCCGGGACATGCAGTAGAGCCAGACCTTTTATTTCGTAGGCACTAATCGGTTCACCTCGAAGAGCTTTTTTTAACTCTTCAAAGTTCTCCTGTACTACACGAATATACTCTTCTTCTCCCTTATCTAAGCTGAAAAGGTAAATTTTTATGAGAGCTGTTGTAAAAAGGGAGAATATTATTTCGCTTGGTGGCAAACCAAAACAACCAAAAGGAGAGGAAATTACAGGGTGTGATTCACTATCGCGCGGAGAAATACATTCAAAATCTTTATCCGAGAACACTACATTTAACAAATCCAAGAATTCAGGAAAATTTCTAGACATATAACTTTTAAATGACGCAATTCTTGCGATGATCGCATCGGGATAAAGCAGCTCATATCCTGTATGCATGCTATCAACTATCGCTTTCCCCTGTAATTGATACATTACCTTAGATACGGCATCAATTTTTCTCACTAATTCGTCCATGGTATTCCCGTTTAATGTTTTGGGTCAGATGAAAAACCTAAACTCGAACTATCAATCGGGTTTCAGGCGATGTGAGTTGCGGGCGATCCACTCGCACAGTTGGGATTCATCCATCTGGCCAGCGGCCAGGGCTTCGATGGTCACTACGGTATCCACCTCTGATGCGATCAGCTCGTAACCGTTGAGTTGTAGAAATACATCGATAGCTGCCAGGGCAATCCGCTTGTTGCCATCCTTAAAGCAGTGATTTCTCGCAAATCCAAAGCCGTATGCGGCGGCCAGTTCGGGCATGGTCGCCCCTGGGTTTGCATAGTGATCGTGTTGTTGGGGGCGCGCTAAGGTTGCTTCCAGCGCGTTGTCATCCACGCTGCCTTGCAATCCACCATGTTCGGCCAACAGTTCGGCGTGAATTGCTGTGATAGCCGCTTTCGGTATCCATACCGTCATGGCGAATCACTTTGCCAGTTCGTGCAGTGCGTTGCGGTACTTCCGGCGAGTCCGATCAAAAGCATCCATAGCGGCTTCAAATTCGGGATCGAGTGGGGTCATGTGGATGCCCTCGGCGTTAGCGTTGGCAAACAGCTGGTCACCTTCTTTGAGGTGCTGACTATCGATCATTTCCTTGGGCAGGATCACACCCAACGAGCTACCGATTTTTCGGATTTTCAGTGTTTGCATGGCCTCATCCTCGTTTTGCCCCGTTTATGCTCGGGCATCATAATTATAATCCTGGTTATAACAATGTCTATGCCTTTTTCAGGTGGAGGTGAGGTCTCATTCATGTTCAGAAGCAAAAAAGGCCGCACAGGGCGGCCTTCGGTGATATCAGATTTTGCCATTCCGGCGAAGGCCGGAATCCAGTTTCATCTAATTACTCTGGACCCCGGCCTACGCCGGGGTGACGGATAGTGTTAGGCGTACTTCGGTACGAACGCCTGCTCAGGATTTTCCACCGGCCCATTCTCACCCCAGTAAGGCGAAAGCTTGCGCAGCCGCTCAACAATCGGCGGTACCGCGGCGATCACCCGCTCCACTTCATCCATCGAGTTGTAACGAGAGAGAGAGAAACGCACGGTGCCGTGGGCGGCGGTGTAGGGAATACCCATCGCTTTCATGACGTGGGACGGTTCCAGTGAACCGGAGGTGCAGGCGGAACCACTGGATGCGGCGATGCCCGCCTTGTTCAGCATCAGTAGGATACCCTCCCCTTCGATGTATTCGAAGGCGATGTTGGCGGTGTTGGGCAGTCGGTTGCTGGTGTCGCCGGTGACGAAGGCATTGGGCACGGCGTCGAGGATGCCCTGCTCCAGCCGATCACGCAGTGCCTTGACCCGTGTGTTCTCCTCTTCCAGGTGTTGCATCGCCAGCTCGGCGGCCTTGCCCAGCGCAACGATGGAAGCCGCGTTTTCAGTACCGGCACGACGACCGCGCTCCTGATGACCGCCACGCAGCAGCGGACGGTAACGGGTGCCGCGGCGCAGGTAGAGCACGCCGATGCCCTTGGGAGCGTGCAGTTTGTGACCTGACAGCGAGAGCATGTCGATTTTGGTGTTCTTCAGGTCGAGCGGGATCTTGCCCACTGCCTGTACCGCGTCGGTGTGGAACATGACTCCGGCGGCGTGGGCCATTTCGGCCATGGCTTCCACCGGGAAGATGGTGCCGGTTTCGTTGTTGGCCCACATCACAGAGACGATGGCGACCTTGTCGGAGAGCAGCGCACGGTAGGCGTCCAGGTTGAGGCGACCTTTGCCGTCCACTTTCAGTTTGTGAATGGTGTAGCCGTCCTTTTCCAGATAGTCGCAAAGGGTCAGGACCGCCGGATGTTCGACCGCGGTGGTGATGATCTCCTTGCGATCCGGCTGTGCCTTGAGCGCAGAGAGGATCGCGGTGCTGTCCGATTCGGTACCGCAGGAGGTGAAGACGATCTCATCGTCACGCTCGGCACCGAGCAGTGCCTGTACCTGGCGACGGGCATCGCGAATGGCGGCGCCGACCTTGTTGCCGAAGCTGTGCAGGGATGACGGGTTGCCAAACTGTTCAGTGAAGTAAGGCAGCATGGCATCGACCACTACCGGGTCGACGCAGGTGGTGGCGTTGTTGTCGAAGTAGATATCACTCATCGTCTTACGCTCCCATCGCTTTGGGCATCTGGCTCGCCGGAACCACCTTGATGAACTCGCCCAGCCCTTCCATCAGCTTCTGCTGAATGCCGTTGAGGGTGAGTGATGCACTCTGGCAACCGGCACAGGCGCCGACCATGTTGACGTAAACGGTCTTGCCGTCGATATCCACCAGTTCCACGTCACCGTGGTCGCGCTTCAACATGGGACGGATCTCTTCCAGAATTTCTTCGATGCGACGCATGCGCTGCAGGTTGGTCATGCCGGCCCTGGCAGCGATGGGTTGCGGTGCCGCTTCGGGCTTGGGTTCAATTTTAACCGCGGCCAGTTGTGGCTCGGCCTTCAACACGCGCTCCAGCACCTCTTCGATCCCTTCGTGGCAGGAGGAGCAACCGCCGCCCGCCTTGGTGTAGTTGGTGACTTCTTCCACGGTGGTCAGGCCGTTTTCGCGGATCGCCTTCTCCACCATCACTTCATCGACAGCGAAGCATTTGCAGATCAACGCGCCCTCTTCGTGATCGTCGGACCACTCTTCGCCACGGTAGTTGGCGATGGCCGCTTCCAGTGCTTCACGGCCCATGACGGAACAGTGCATCTTCTCCGGCGGCAGGCCTTCGAGGAAATCGGCGATGTCCTGGTTGGAGACTTTAAGCGCCTCGTCGACGGTCATCCCTTTCACCATCTCGGTCAATGCCGAGGAGGAAGCGATAGCGGAACCACAGCCGAAGGTCTGGAAACCGGCCTCTAGGATAATGTCGGTCTCCGGGTCGACCTTAAGGGTCAGACGCAGTGCATCGCCGCAGGAGATGGACCCCACCTCGCCGATGCCGTTGGCATCAGCCACTGCACCGGCATTTTGAGGGTTAAAGAAGTGCTCTTTGACCTTTTCTGAATAGTCCCACATGGCGTGCCTCCTTATGCCGAGAATGATTTTCCGCAGCCGCAGGAGGCGCTGGCATTCGGGTTAATGAAGGTGAAGCCGGAACTCTCCAGGCTTTCTGCGAAATCGATGGTGACCCCGTCGAGCAGCGGTGCGCTGGTCGGGTCGAGAAAAACTTTGACCTTGCCGTGCTCGACCACGATATCTTCCGCGGTGGCCTCGGCTTCAATGGAGAGGTCGTAGGTGTAACCGGAGCAACCGCCACCGGTGATGGCGATACGCAGCCCGCCGCTAGGGGTATCGGAACCTTTGATAAAGAGTGATGCGGCCTTGGCGGCCTTGTCGGTCATCGTGATCATTCTGCTGTGCTCCCATTGCCAGGTTTCGTTACCTGTATAGAGAGCAAGCGTTGTGCCACCGATGCTTGGAGAGGGATTGTCTATGGATTACAAAAACTTATAGTCAGTACCTGATAAATATGGTGGGTATCTTTACGACCCTGCCACAACAAATTGTCGCGAATGCGACAGAGGCAGCTTGCATAGCGATTTACAGGCTGTAGTAGCATGTCGCCATGAAACAGAAACCGAGCCTTAAAGAGATACGTAGCGCCGTCCGCTCTTTGGCCGATGTGGAACGGGCGAAACACGCACAGCGCTATTTCAAGACCGGGCCGGGCGAGTATGGCGAGGGGGATCGTTTTCTGGGCCTACGAATGCCGCAGATACGCGCCCTGGTAAAACAGTTTGGCGTTGTACCGGTTACAGTGATCAAATCACTGCTCAAGTCGCCCTGGCACGAGGAGCGGATGCTGGCACTGTTGCTGATGGTGCATCGCTATAAAAAAAGCGACGACGCAGAGCGCGAAGCACTTTTTTACCTCTACCTCGACTCCACCGATTACATCAACAACTGGGATCTGGTCGATCTCAGCGCACGGGACATTGTCGGCGCATGGCTCTATACCCGCCCACGTAAAATACTTTATGCACTGGCCAGGTCTGACTCCCTGTGGGAGCGGCGCATCGCAATGCTCTCCACCTCTCACTTCATTGGCAAAAACGATTTCGATGATGCGCTGAAGATTGCAAAGATACTGTTGCAGGATGAACACGACCTGATGCACAAGGCAGTGGGCTGGATGCTACGTGAGATCGGCAAGCGTGATCGAAAACTAGAAGAAGGATTTCTGTTAAGGCATTACCACAAAATGCCGCGCACCATGTTGCGCTATGCCATTGAGCACTTTCCCGAGAAACGCCGACAGGCGTATTTGAGAGGGACGCTGTAGCGTTTAGCTTCTCTTCTACGCTATGCGCTAGTGTGTTTTCAATTTTCGATACAGGGTCTGCCTGCTGATACCGAGCTGACGCGCCGCTTTGGAAACATTCCCTCTGCACTCCTCCAGCGTTTTGCGAATGACCGAGTTGGAGAGTTCCCTGAGATTCTGGGGCGCCGTTTGTTGCGCATCGGATTGGCGTGGGAGTTCCGTCAGTTCTTCGACCAGATCTTCCGGCAGGTGATGCCAGTCGATACAGAGCTCGTTCTCATCCAGCATGGCACTGGCGGTGCGTAGCACATTGGCATACTGGCGCAGGTTGCCCGGCCAGGGGTAACGACTGAATTCGTTTAGCAGCGTTGGTGACAGGATGACGCGATGGTTATGGTTAATCTCATCCAGGATCTGTTCGGTCAGCACTTGCAGATCGCTACGCTCGCGCAATGCGGGCAGCGTGACGGTCAGGCCGTTGATGCGGTAGTAGAGATCACTGCGGAAGGTACCGATATCCACTTCCTCCCGTAACTTGCGGTGGCTGGCACAGATCAAGGTAAAGTCCACGTCGAATGCCTTGCTGCCACCCAACGGCGTCACCTTGCGCTCCTGCAATACACGCAATAGACGAGTCTGCATCGAAAGCGGCATGTCGCCGATCTCATCGAGGAACAACGTGCCGCCGTGCGCTTCACGCAATTTGCCCTGATAGCCGTCACGCCGCGCACCGGTAAATGCACCGGCGCAGTAACCAAACAGTTCCGCTTCGATCAGGTTCTCCGGCAGCGCAGCGCAGTTGATGGCTACGAACGGCCCATCCCTACGTGGGCCGCTGTCGTGTACCGCACGGGCGAAGTACTCCTTGCCGACGCCGGACTCGCCGTGAATCAACAACGGGATCGGTTTGTCCAGAATACGTCGCGCCTTCTCCGACGCGGCACGCCAGGTCGGATCGCCGCTGTCGAGTGCGGCTAGTGCATCACGCGGTTTGGCCTGAGATGACGTTGCCGTATCCGGTGTCAGAATCGACTGTTCCACATGCACTTTCGCGTACAGCACGCTGCCGTCATGCAGATGTATTTGTGTGGTCTGCTCGGGGCGGTGTTTATAGCGCGACAACAGCTCTTCCAGCCGCACATCGATCACCCGAGTTAGCGGGATCACACCCAGATCGAGGGCGCTCAGACGCAGCATGGCGAGTGCGGTACGGTTGGCACCGATGATCCTTCCCTCCTCCGACAGCGTGATGATGCCCTCGGCGACCGTGCCGATCCCTTCCGGGTAGGCATGCAGGCGCAGGCGGATGGAGTGGTGGCGATCGGCCAGCACCAGGCGGTTCTCGATCATACGTGCGGCCATGCCCACCAGTCCCAGGGTGTGCGGATGGCGGCGACGATTGTCGCCTGAGACGTCAATGACACCCAGCAAAGTACCGTCTGCCGCCATGATCGGTGCCGCGGCACAGGTAAGGAAACCGTTGCGATCGAGGAAGTGTTCCTCGCCGTTGATCTCGACGCTGTTCGCCTCCTCCAATGCGGTACCGATGGCATTGGTGCCACGATACTTCTCCTGCCAGGAAGCCCCCGCGGAAAGCGCCACACGCTCTGCCTTGGTGAGGAAATCGACATCCCCCATGGTCTGCATCAGGGTGGCGCGCCGGTCGGCGAGGATAATCATGCTGTGGCTTTCGCGCATCTGCTCGTAGAGGTATTCCATCACAGGACGGGAGTGGGCCAGCAGATCGTGATTACGGGAGAGCACCTGGCGCAGGCTGTTGCCGGTGAGGTGTTCGGAATCGGAAAGCCTGCCGACCGGTGAGAGGCCCGCGGCCAGACTGCGTTGCCACGAACGGGCAATGCGCTCATCGATGATGTCAGACGGACAGTCGCCATGCTCCAGCAGGTGCATGCGTGCTTTGCGTAGATCCGCCGTGGCTAGTGTGGTGCTCATGCGGCACTCCTCGGCAAGTGGAATTGCCTGCTTTTCGGCCAGTATAAATAGATAGACCTCCAGCGCAACTGATCCACCGTTTTCCCCTACTGACTGTCACATTTTGAGACAGGTGGTAAAAGCTGGAACGTTGCATGGCGTGTCACCCTCGCCAACAACTATCAATTATTCAATTAAAATCAATCACATGCCTTTCTCCTCATTATGGCACGCTCCTTGAGATATGCCTGTCACGGCACCGCATGACCGGGCCGAGACGTAAAACCACCAACAGAGGAGATAAGCACAATGATTTACGGAGCCCCCGGCACAGCCGACGCCAAAATTCAGTACAAGGATCACTACGACAACTTCATCGGTGGCAAGTGGGTACCACCTATCAAGGGCGAATACTTCGACGTCATCACCCCCGTCAACGGTCAGGTCTACACCAAAACCGCCCGTTCCGGCGCGGAGGATATCGAGCTGGCGCTGGACGCCGCTCACGCCGCCGCCGATGCCTGGGGCAAGACCTCACCGACTGACCGTTCCAATATCCTGCTCAAGATCGCCGACCGCCTGGAAGAGAATCTGGAAGTCCTGGCCTACGCCGAGAGCGTCGATAACGGCAAACCGATCCGCGAAACCCTGGCGGCGGACATACCGCTGACCATCGACCACTTCCGCTACTTCGCCGGTGCCCTACGTGCGCAGGAAGGCGGCATCAGTGAGCTGGACGAAACCAGCATGGCCTATCACATCCATGAGCCGCTGGGCGTCGTGGGCCAGATCATTCCCTGGAACTTCCCGATCCTGATGGCGGCATGGAAACTGGCCCCCGCTATCGGTGCAGGTAACTGCGTGGTGCTTAAACCGGCCAACGCCACCCCGATCAGCATCATGATTCTGGTCGAGCTGATTGCCGATCTGTTGCCGCCCGGTGTGCTGAATGTGGTCAACGGTTTCGGTCGCGAGGCCGGTATGCCGCTGGCCAGCAGCAAACGCATCGCCAAGATCGCCTTCACCGGCTCCACCAGCGTCGGTCGCGTTATCGCCCAGGCAGCGGCCAATAACCTGATCCCGGCCACCCTGGAGCTGGGCGGCAAGTCCCCCAACATCTTCTTCGAAGACGTGATGGATAAAGACGATGGTTTCCTCGACAAGGCGATTGAAGGTCTGGTGCTGTTCGCCTTTAACCAGGGCGAAGTCTGTACCTGCCCCAGCCGTGCACTGATCCAGGAATCGATCTACGACAAGTTCATGGAACGTGTACTCAAGCGCGTCGAAGCGATCAAGCAGGGCAGCCCGCTCGATACCGAAACCATGATGGGTGCGCAGGCGTCACAGGAACAGCTGACCAAGATCCTCTCCTACATTGAGCTGGGCAAGGAAGAAGGTGCCGAGTGTCTGATTGGCGGCGAGCAGGCTCACCTGGGTGGTGATGTGGAAAGCGGTTTCTACGTGAAACCGACCCTGTTCAAGGGCCACAACAAAATGCGCATCTTCCAGGAAGAGATCTTCGGTCCGGTACTGGCGGTCACCACTTTCAAAGACGAAGCGGAAGCACTGGAGATCGCCAACGACACCCTCTACGGTCTCGGCGCCGGTGTCTGGACCCGCAACGGCAATCGCGCCTACCGCATGGGCCGTGGTATCAAGGCCGGTCGTGTCTGGACCAACTGTTACCACGCCTACCCGGCCCATGCCGCCTTCGGTGGTTACAAGGAGTCCGGTATTGGCCGTGAGACCCACAAGATGA
>JBNKBG010000080.1:0-10807 GCA_050287105.1 Thiohalomonadaceae bacterium | reverse complement strand
GGCAATGGAAAGAAGCGTTGATGCCGATACAAAAATGAAATACACCACGGCGGGTCCTCATCGTGCGGACCTGGTATTCCGTGTAGGCGATGACAAGGTGGTCGATGTGTTTTCCCGCGGACAGCTGAAGCTACTGCTGGCTGCACTGAAGCTGGCGCAGATGGCCTATTTCTGTCAGCGGACCGGGTCAACGGCGGTGGTATTGATCGATGATCTCCCTGCTGAACTCGACACCCATCACCGCAACCTTCTCCTCTCACAACTCCAGGAACTGGGTACCCAGGTCTTTATCACCACCACCGACAGTGCGCTGTTGGCGTTCTCCGCCTGGAGCGCTACGAAAGTGTTCCACGTGGAACATGGTGTTATCAAAGAAGTGGTATAATGCGCCGTCCTGTTGTCCGGAGTTATCCATGAGCGAATACAATTCATCCAGTATCAAGGTATTGAAGGGACTAGACGCGGTACGCAAGCGTCCCGGTATGTACATCGGCGACACCGATGATGGCACCGGCCTGCACCACATGGTATTCGAGGTGGTGGATAACTCCATCGATGAGGCGCTGGCAGGACACTGTACTCAGATCGACGTCGTCATCCACAGCGATAACTCGGTCTCCGTGCAGGATAATGGTCGCGGCATTCCGGTCGACATGCACGAGGAAGAGAAGGTCTCCGCCGCCGAGGTTATTCTCACCGTGCTCCACGCTGGTGGTAAATTCGATGACAACTCATACAAGGTCTCCGGCGGCCTCCACGGGGTGGGGGTTTCAGTAGTAAATGCCCTCTCCGAGAGTCTTAAACTGACCATCCGCCGTAACGGCAAGAAGTACCAGCAGGAGTATGCCCTGGGTGTGCCGCAGTACCCGCTGAAGGAGATTGCCGAGAGCAGCAATACCGGTACCGAGATTCGCTTCAAGCCTAGCAACACCATCTTTACCCAGACCGAATTTCACTACGACATCCTGGCAAAACGCCTGCGCGAACTCTCCTTCCTGAACTCCGGAGTGCGTATCCATCTGCAGGATGAGCGCAGCGGTAAGGAAGATCTTTTCGAGTATGAGGGTGGTATCAGCGCCTTCGTTGAGCACCTCAATCGCAACAAGACCCCGCTGCACGGTACGGTGCTGCACTTTACCGCCGAGAAAGAGGGGATTGTGGTCGAAGTGGCGATGCAGTGGAGCGATGCCTACCAGGAGAATATCTTCTGCTTCACCAATAACATCCCCCAGCGCGATGGTGGTACCCACCTGGCGGGTTTCCGCGGCGCATTGACCCGCACGGTGAACAACTACATCGAGACAGAGGGTCTGGCGAAGAAGGCCAAGGTCGCCCCCAGTGGGGATGATGCCCGTGAAGGTTTGACTGCAGTACTTTCAGTGAAGGTACCGGATCCAAAGTTTTCCTCCCAGACCAAGGACAAGCTGGTCTCTTCCGAAGTGAAGGGGGTAGTGGAGTCTCTGGTGGGTGAGCGTTTCCAGGATTTCATGATGGAGAACCCTGGTGACGCGAAGATTATCGCCGGCAAAGTGGTGGATGCGGCCCGCGCCCGTGAAGCGGCGCGCAAGGCCCGCGAAATGACACGCCGTAAGGGTGCGCTGGATGTAGCGGGCCTGCCGGGCAAGCTGGCCGACTGCCAGGAGCGCGATCCGGCTAAGTCAGAACTCTACCTGGTGGAGGGTGACTCCGCCGGCGGCTCTGCCAAACAGGGTCGCGACCGCAAGAATCAGGCGATCCTGCCGCTTAAGGGCAAGATCCTCAATGTGGAGAAGGCGCGTTTTGATAAGATGCTCTCCTCTGCCGAAGTGGGTACGCTGATCACTGCCCTGGGTGCAGGCATTGGCAAGGAGGAGTTTAATCCGGACAAGCTGCGCTACCACCGCGTCATCATCATGACTGACGCCGATGTCGACGGTTCGCACATCCGTACCCTGTTGTTGACCTTCTTCTACCGGCAGATGCCGGAGCTGATCGAGCGTGGCCACATCTATATTGCCCAGCCGCCGCTCTACAAGGTGAAAAAGGGTAAGCAGGAGCGTTACGTCAAAGATGATTTGGAACTGAACGTCTATTTGCTGCAGATCGCCCTCGAGGGTGCGGAGCTCCATGTCAGCTCAGAAGCCCCCGCCATTACCGGCGTGGCCCTGGAGCAGATGGCGCTGCACTACCAGCAGGTGATGGGAGTGGTGAAGCGTCTCTCCCGTCGTTACAACGGTACGATCCTGGAGCAGATGATTCACCAGCCCAGTATCAGCGAGGATGCCTTCACTGACGGCAGTGCCGAGGGCTGGTTTGGTCAGTTGCTTGAAGTGCTGAATCGTGAGAACGCCCCCGAACGTCGCTATACCGCTCAATTCAACAAGGCACCGGATGGCTCGCTGGAGAGCGCGGTGATCAGCGAGTGGCGTCACAGTGTTCCGAGTGAGACGATCTACCAGGCCGACTTCTTCGATTCAGCCGATTATCGGGCGATCCGTACCCTGGGTGAAGAGCTGCATGGGCTGATCGGTGAGGGTGCCTATATTTCGCGGGGAGAGCGGCAGAGTGAGATCAGTGACTTTGCCGAGGTACTCGACTGGTTGTTGGACGAGGCCAAGCGTGGCCAACACATCCAGCGCTATAAAGGTCTTGGCGAAATGAATCCGGAGCAGTTGTGGGAGACCACCATGAATCCGGAGGCGCGACGCCTGTTACAGGTGACCATTGAGGATGCGATTGCCGCTGACGACATCTTTACCACCCTAATGGGTGATAACGTCGAGCCACGCCGCGAATTCATTGAAAAGAACGCGCTGCAGGTATCGAATCTGGATGTCTAGGTTGAGATAAAAAGTCTTATTTTACAAGGCGTTAAAAAGGGGAGGCCATGCCTCCCCTTTTTATGGAGCAAAAGCGGCTTAACCCTTGTGGTAGGAGACGACGCGCTCTACTTCATTCTTCGAACCGAGAATAACCGGTACCCGCTGGTGCAGGTGCTTGGGCTTCACCTCCATGATGCGCTCGAGTCCGGTTGAACTGGCGCCACCCGCCTGTTCAACGATGAAGGACATGGGGTTGGCTTCGTACATCAGGCGCAGCTTGCCTTCGGTGCCCTTGGCCTTCATCTTCTCATCGATGGGGTACATGAAGACGCCACCACGGGTGAGGATGCGGTGAACCTCGGCCACCATAGAGGCAACCCAGCGCATGTTGAAGTCCTCGCCACGGGCGCCCTCTTTACCCGCCAGGCACTCATCGACGTAGCGTTTAACCGGTGCTTCCCAGTGACGCATATTGGAGGCATTGATCGCGAACTCGCGGGTATCAGCCGGGATGGTCATGTCGGGGTGAGTAAGGACAAACTCACCGATGTTCATATCCAGGGTGAAGCCGTTGACACCGTTGCCGGTAGTCAGCACCAGCATGGTGGAAGGGCCGTAAAGGGCATAGCCGGCGCAGACCTGCTCGGTACCCGGCTGAAGGAAATCGTCAGCGGTCGGGTTGGCTGCATCGCCGTTGAAACGCAGGATGGAGAAGATGGTACCCACAGAGACGTTAACGTCCATGTTGGAAGAGCCATCAAGGGGATCGAAAGTAAGCAAATACTTGCCGCGGGGGTTGCCATCCGGGATCTGGTAGATCTCTTCCATCTCTTCAGAGGCCATCGCCGCCAGGTGTCCTGCCCACTCGTTGGTCTTGAGGAAGACCTCGTTGGTGATGATATCCATCTTCTTCTGCTCTTCACCCTGAACGTTTTCCGAACCGGCGGCACCCAGTACACCGACCAGTTCGCCATGGTTGACCAGGTTGGAGATCACCTTGCAGGCGGTGACGATGTCGTTGAGCAGCGAGGTGAAGTCACCGGAGGCATTCTTTACCTTGCGTTGCTCCTCGATAATAAATTGCGTTACGCTAGTGCGATGGTTGTGCATCTTATTTAACCCTCTGAAATATAAATAGAAATCTGTTCCTGGCGCGTTGCACCCGGTTAATATTTGTTCTCGTCGGAGAGGCCCGCGGGTTGACCGAGCGGACGGTTGCTCATCCTGCCAACTCTGGGCAGGGGCAAAACGGCGGCCATTGTAGCATAAATGGGCGTATTAAAAATTCTTTGGATAACCACAAAACCCTTGCGGGATAAGGGTTGGTGGGATGATCAGGGTTTTATTGTGGTGATCCGCTGGTAGGTGGACTCGATCCACTCTTCCGTTTCCTGGTTGATCTCGTTGGCGCGTTTACCCTGGGTGTCGATCACCGGGCCGATGACGACACTGATGGTGCCGGGATGCTTGATGAACTCGCCTTTACCCCAAAACTCCCCGGCGTTGTGGCAAATCGGTACGACCGGGTAACCGCTCTTTTCCGCCAGCATGGCACCACCAATCGCGTAGCGCTTCTGTTCACCCGGTGCGGTACGGGTTCCCTCGGGAAAGATAATCAACCACAAACCGCGCTTGAGACGGTTAGTTCCCTGTCGAATCACCTGTTTTAGCGCCTTTTTCCCCGCTTTTCTGTCAATGGCCACCGGCTGCATCATTGCCAGTCCCCAGCCAAAGATGGGTATCCAGAGCAGCTCGCGTTTAAGCACCCAGGTCTGCTGCGGTAGAAAGGTCTGAAAGGCGATGGTCTCCCAGGCTGACTGGTGTTTGGCTAAGACGATTGCGGCACCGTCACGGGGAAGATGCTCCAACCCCTCTACCTGCATATCAAGGTTGCAGGTGAGTTTTAGCCAGCGCACCACGAACCAGGCCCAGCGGGTCATGTAGAAGTAACGCCATTTGGGTGGCGCCAAATAGAACAACGGCCCTAGCCCGACGATGAGGAGCAGAAAGGTGTTGATGCCGAGATAAAAAAGCATGGCACGCAGATAGAGCATCAGTTCTCTTCCTCCAGCAGGTGGTCGACCGCTGCAGCAAGATCGGAGTAGATAGCAATACCCTCAAGCCCCTCCCCTTTGGCAATGGTACGCTCGCCCTTGCCAGTACGTACCAGTATCGGCCTGGCGCCAACGGCTTGAGCTGCCTGAAGATCCCGAAGGGAATCGCCAACTACCGGAACACTGCCTAGCGACACATCCATGCGTTTAGCGATTTCAAGGTACATCCCAGGTTTCGGCTTACGGCATTCACAACTGTCATCGGGGCCATGGGGACAAAAGGCGATCATTTCGATTTCGCCACCGACCGCAGCAAGCAGGCGACGCAGCTTGTCGTGCATCGCATCGAGGGTGGCGACATCGTAAAAGCCGCGGCTAATCCCGGACTGATTGGTCGCTACAGCAACCCGATAACCCGACTGGCTCAGGCGAGCGATAGCCTCCAGGCTACCCGGTAGCGGGATGAACTCATCGACGCTTTTGATGTAGTTGTCGGAGTCCTGATTGACGACACCGTCACGATCGAGAATGATTAGTCGCATTGTGTTCAGCAGATTGTTTGATTGTATTAATTCTAACCGTTATTGCCACACAGCTTCACCAATATCTGTGTTGCACAGGTATGAATTGGCGTTTGCATGGAACAATAAACATAAAAATGACGTTACACGCTATGTTGAGCCGAATCCTTATTCGCTACTCAAAGGGATAACAATAACGATATATAACGCGGTTTGGGGGGAAGATGAAATACAAACGAGTGATTGCAACGGTAATGATGGGAGCGGCGCTTGTACTGAGCGCTTGCGGAGGTGGTAGTGGAGGAGGGACGACTCCGCCAGCAAGTAGCCTCGCTGGCGTGTGGTATGGGAACTATGATCAGGCAGGTACTGCGAGGACACTACAGTTTACGGTAAGTAGCAGCAACGTCATTTCTGCGGTACATATTGACGGTGCCCCCATGTCACTCACCGGTGCTGTCACACACGATCAGGGCAACCTCTATCTATTCACTCTCTACTCTGGGACAACTCTATGGGATGCGGGCGGCATTCTTCTCGATTCCGCGTCCCGACATGCGGCATTTCTTGGCTCAGCCGGAGATGTTGGTGTTGTACAAAAAGGTGGCTCGGCCGCGGTATATGCAGGAACAGATGTTGTCGGAAGCTGGAGTGGTGATTCGTTGACGCTGGACGCTACCGGTGCAGTAACGGCATTGGGTTCATCGAATGTGACCGTAGCCGTTGACTATACCTTTAGCGGCTCAGACCTCTCTGGAAACACCTTTTCAGGCTCTGGTGGCTCGGCTATTTCGCCGCCGGACACAAACGTAGGTACATCCACCGCGCTTTTTGATAATGCTATGGCGGGCATAACAAATGGACAAATGAAGGTTTGGCTATCAGCGGACAAGACCTTCGCCGCTGCCTATTTGTGTGACGGCACGGGCATTACTCCCGGGAACGGTCTGAATCGGTGTAGCTACGAAGCGTGGGTCAAGCAGTAAGCCTCAATAGGGTGGGGCATCACGGCAAGGTAACCGGGTGCCACACTTCACGCATTTATAGTCAGTCACGAAAGTCGGAGACGCGAATCCGTCCGTTAATCATCTTCGATTCGCGCTGCATGATTTTATCCATCTTCTTCCAGAAGGCGCTATTCAGGTCAAAGTCCGCTGAGATGGCGGTGCCGATAAGCAGTATGAAGAGATCGGCCACCTCCTCTGCCAGCTGCTCCTTCGGCTTGCCTTTGGTAATGGCCGCGCCGATCTCGCCCAGCTCTTCAGCCATCAGCGCCATGCGGTAGGTCAGCTCTTCACCACCGCTGTTTCTGAAATCGTGTTTGTCGTGAAAGGCCTGCACTGCAGCGAGCATCGCCTGATAGGAGTCGGCGTTACGTTGTTCCACGGTGCTTATCCCTGTAGTTGCGACAGATCGGCAACCTCGAGGAAAAGAGCGCGCAGTTGCCCGAGCAGTGCCAGGCGGTTGGCGCGGATCTTGTCATCTTCCGCCATAACCATCACTTGATCGAAGAAGTTATCTACCACTTCGCGCAAGCCCGCCAGCTGTTTGAGGGCGGCTTCGTAGTCGCGCTTGGCAAAGAGCGGGGCAACCCTCTTCGCCATGGCCTCGATCTCTTTGTGCAGCGCCTTCTCTGCTGATTCCTGGAGCAGCTTGCCATCCACCTTCTCCGGGATCGCCTCTTCGCTCTTCTTCAGGATATTGCTAATCCGCTTGTTGGCGGCGGCCAGGGAGTCTGCTTCCGCCAGCTGACGGAAGGTGGTTACCGCCTTGAGCCGTGCATCGAAATCGAGGGGTCGACTTGGACGTTGGACCAAAACGGCCTCGAAGGTGTCAGGGGCGATCCCCTGCTCCTGGTAGTAGGCCTTGAGGCGGCTCATCATGAAGTCAAATACCTGTATCGTGACGCTATCGTTATCGAACAGGGCTTTATTTGCCTCAGTTGCGTGATTTAGCATCTCCAGTAGATCGAGATCCAGGCGCTGTTCAATGATGACACGCAGTGCGCCGAGGGCGGCGCGGCGCAGAGCGAAGGGATCCTTGTCGCCACTGGGAACCTGACCGATGCCGAAGATACCGATTAGTGTGTCAAGCTTGTCGGCAATGGCCAGCGCCTGTCCGGTCTTACCCTGCGGCAGGTTGTCGCCAGCGAAGCGCGGCATGTATTGCTCATCCAGCGCGGCGGCAACATCGGCGGCTTCGCCGTCATGCTCGGCATAGTAGCGCCCCATGATCCCCTGGAGCTCCGGGAACTCACCGACCATTTCGCTCATCAGATCGCACTTGGCCAGAGTGGCGGCACGCTCGGCAAGTTTAGGGTCACCCCCAATAACAGCGGCGATCTTCCCGGCAAGGTTGGCAACGCGCAGGGATTTGTCGTAAATGGTGCCAAGTTTCTGCTGAAACACCACGCTTTTGAGGCTTTCGCTGCGGGCCTCCAGTTTCTGTTTGCGGTCCTGGTTCCAGAAGAAGTCGGCATCGGTGAGGCGCGGACGGATCACCCGCTCGTTACCTTCACGCACATATTCCGGATGACGGCTATCGATGTTGCTCAGGGTGATGAAGTTGGGCATCAATTTGCCCGCGCCATCGACCATATGGAAGTACTTCTGGTGGCCCTTCATTGCCGAGATCAGGCACTCGGGCGGCACGTCGAGGAAGCGCTCCTCGAAACTGCCAACGACCGCAGAGGGCCATTCGACCAGACCGGTTACTTCATCCAGCAGCGCTTCATCGATTACGGCGGTTCCGCCGGCCGCTTTCGCTGCATCGGTGACCTGCTGGCGGATCAGTTCGCGGCGCCCGGCGAAATCGGCCAGCACCATGCCGCTCTCTTTCAGGGTATCGGCGTAGGCGGTGGGTTTGTCGATAGTGATCGAATCCGGGTGATGGAAGCGATGGCCGCGGGTGTCACGACCTGAACGGACGCTGAGGATCTCGGTGTCGATGACATCATCGCCAAACAGCAGTACCACCCAGTGAACCGGACGGACGAACTCGGCGTCGAGGTTGCCCCAGCGCATCCGCTTGGGGATCGGCAGTTTGTTCAACGAGTCATTCAGAATCGCCGGGATCAGCTCGGCGGTAGCCTGGCCCTTCTGATTGCTGCGGAAAACCAGCCAGTCGCCTTTATCGGTTTGGATGGTTTCCAGCTGATCCGGGGTGATGCCGCAGGAGCGGGCAAAACCCTCGGTGGCCTTGGTCGGATTGCCGTTGCCGTCGAAAGCAGCGGCGACCGCCGGGCCACGGCGTTCCACTTCTTTGTCAGCCTGGGCGCTGTCGAGTCCTTTGATCAGCACAGCCAGGCGGCGTGGGGTGGCGAACGATTCGATGGAAGTGAAGTCGAGTTCTGCCTTTTTCAGCCCCTCTTCGATGCCGGCGGTAAAGGCATTGGAGAGTTTCAGCAGCGCCTTGGGTGGCAGCTCTTCGGTGCCGATCTCGATCAGGAGGTCGCGTTTATTACTCATCTTATTCGCCCTCCTTCTTCAGCATGGGGAAACCGAGCGCCTCGCGGGCGTCGTAATAGGCCTGCGCCACGGCGCGGGCCAGGGCGCGCACCCGCAGAATGAAGCGCTGACGCTCGGTGACCGAAATAGCGTGGCGGGCGTCCAATAGATTAAAGGTGTGTGAGGCCTTGAGTACCTGCTCGTAGGCAGGCAGCGGCAGTCCGGCTTCGATCAATTTCTGGCTCTGCTTTTCACACTGGTCAAACAACTGAAAATGAAAATCGACGTCTGCATGCTCGAAGTTATAGGTGGACTGTTCCACCTCGTTCTGGTGATAGACATCGCCATAGGTGATCGGGCCGTTGGGGCCATTGGTCCAGACCAGGTCGAAGACGCTGGAAACCCCTTGCAGATACATGGCGATCCGCTCCAGACCATAGGTGATCTCACCTGTGACCGGTTTGCAATCGAGTCCACCCACCTGCTGGAAGTAGGTGAACTGGGTGACCTCCATGCCGTTGAGCCACACCTCCCAGCCGAGACCCCAGGCACCGAGGGTCGGTGACTCCCAGTTGTCTTCGACGAAGCGGATATCGTGCTCCAGCGGATCGATGCCGAGCATCTTCAGTGAACCGAGGTAGAGCTCCTGGATATCGAGCGGCGACGGTTTGAGGATCACCTGAAACTGGTAGTAGTGCTGCAGACGGTTGGGGTTCTCGCCGTAGCGGCCATCGGTGGGACGGCGCGAAGGCTGGACATAGGCGGTGCTCCACGGCTCCGGTCCGATGGCACGAAGAAAGGTGGCGGGATGGAAGGTGCCCGCACCGACCTCCATATCGAGAGGTTGCAGGATCACGCAGCCCTGCTCTGCCCAGTACTGCTGCAGCGCGAAGATCAGGCCCTGAAAGGTGGAAACGTCTACCGGCTTCATCGGTGCTCTTCTATTTTATTGACCAAAGCGTGGGATTATAGCGTGGCGGGCGCACCCGATAACAGGGGTATGGGCAAAAGGTCAGAATGTAGGCAACCTGTAACCATGCCTGTGATCTGAAGGGCGATTTAAGGTAAAATGCTTCGCCTGCCTATTCCAAATAATTTCCCAGATATCCAATATGACCCAACAAAGAAAAGCCGTGGCGCTGATCTCCGGCGGCCTTGACTCCATGCTTGCGGCGAAAGTGATGCAGGATCAGGGTATCCATGTAGAGGGGATTAACTTCTTCACCGGTTTCTGTGTAGAGGGCCATACCCACGCTATCCGCAAGAAGGACAAGGCCAAACCCAAGCGTAACAATGCGCTGTGGGTGGCGGAGCAGCTGGGAATGAAGTTGCATATCGTCGATATTGTCGACGAGTACAAGGATGTGTTGCTCCATCCCAAGCATGGCTACGGTGCCAACATGAACCCCTGTCTCGACTGCAAGATCTTCATGGTACACAAGGCGCTGGAGTGGGCAGAGAAGAAGGGCTTCGATTTCATCATTACCGGTGAGGTGGTCGGTCAGCGCCCCATGTCGCAGCGCAAGGAGACCATGCCAATCGTGGCACGCGAGTCCGGTGCGGAGGATCGACTGCTGCGACCCCTCTCGGCACAGAATCTCCCCGCTACCCTGCCCGAACGTGAAGGCTGGGTGGATCGGGAAAAGATGTATGGCTTCTCCGGGCGTAACCGCAAGCCGCAGATCGCGCTGGCGAAGGCGTTAGGTTTTGAAGATTGGGCGACACCCTCGGGTGGTTGCTGTTTCCTTACGGATGAAGCCTATTCACGCAAACTGGTCGACCTGTGGCAGGGACGCGGCAGCCGTGAATACACCATGGACGATATAATGCTGCTCAAGGTAGGTCGCCACATCCGTCCGGCTCCCCACTATAAATTGATCATCAGTCGCGAAGATGGGGAAAACAACTTTCTCAGCGGCTACAAAAAGCTGTACATTCACCTCTACGCTACCTCACACCCCGGGCCAATGGCGTTGATCGATGGC
>JBNKBG010000079.1:0-10997 GCA_050287105.1 Thiohalomonadaceae bacterium | reverse complement strand
GTGTTACCCCAGTTCGAATCGGTCACCCTGGTGCATCTGGATGAACGATCCAATCGCTATAGCATGGTGCGTCTGTGGGGATCGGTCGGTTTTATTCTCAGCGTTAGCGCGCTGGGGCCACTGCTACAGCATTTCGGTCCACAACTTCTTCCCTATGTCCTGTTGGGACTGTACGCAAGCATTGTTCTTTCCAGTCTGCTGGTGCCGGAGCGTGTTGAGCAGCCTCATCACGACACCGCGCCACTGGGTGATCTGTTGCGCAAGCCGGCGGTCATTGCGTTGATTGTTGCCTGCTTTCTACTCCAGGCCAGTCACGGCCCCTATTACACCTTCTACACCATCTACCTCGAAGAGCACGGCTATAGCCGTAGCCTGATTGGCCAATTTTGGGCTCTGGGCGTTGTTGCCGAGGTCGTTCTGTTTCTTTTCATGCATAAACTGGAGCCGCGCATCGGTTTGCGCCGCCTGTTTCTTACCGCGCTGTCGCTTACCACTCTTCGCTGGCTGATGATTGGTTTCTTCCCGAATTCCCTGCTTTTGCTGCTGTTGGCTCAGTTACTCCATGCCGCCAGTTTCGGCCTTTTTCATGCCGTTTCCGTGGCGCTGTTCCATCGATATTTTCGTGGCAAACACCACGGCAAGGGGCAGGCGCTTTACGGTAGCCTCAGTTTTGGCGGGGGAGGTGCCTTTGGCAGCTACTACGCCGGGGCCATGTGGGACAGCCTGGGCCCCAGCGCTGCCTATAGCTTTGCGGCACTGCTGGCATTCCTCTCCTTTGTGATCGCTGCTCGCTGGATTGGTAAGGAAGCGCGATGAGCGCCATCTTCACTGACATAGCTACTCCCTTTGCCGTGGCCGTAGAACACGTGACGCAGGTGGAGTTTGACGCGGCCGGTGCAACGCATTGGCTGACAGTTGAAGAACAGGCACGTTACGATGAATTGAAACTGAATGCTGTCGCCAAGCGCAGCCGTCAATGGTTGTTGGGACGTTACGCGGCAAAGGTTGCATGCCGTCGCTGGCTGCAAGGGCGAGGGGTGGAAGTTTCTGAGTGGCAATCCATCCAGATTAGCAACGCTGAAAATGGTATGCCTCATCTCACCATACATGGCAGCGACAATCCACCCACACTCAGCATTGCACACAGTGGAGAAGAAGCCATCGCGGCTGTTGCCGATCCAGGAAATCAGATCGGTGTGGATATTGAAAACCGTACCCTGCACTCAGAACTACACGCACTATCAAAACGGATCTGTAACGAAACTGAGTATCAGCGCTGGTTTGCCGGTATCGCTGGGACGAAACTACCCGAGCGTTTTCGTCAGTTATGGCTTGCCAAGGAGGCGACTGCAAAGTGCACTGGCAGGGGACTGCGGTGGCGGCCGGGTGCTTTTGAAGTAATGCAATTGAGTGAAAGAGAAGCCCTCGTTGTCCACGGAGATGAGCAATACGTAGTCCACTATGAAAACAGACGGATGGCGTTTGCCGCGACAGCATGGTGCTAGCTGGTACGAAGTAAAAATTCTTTCGTTAATTAATATAGTTATATAGTGGCAAATTCTTATGGTTTGCTCAGTTGTTGCATGCAATGTGCAACGCTTCACATTAATTGGATGTGGTGCTCTTATGGGATACGATTTAGTCAGGGTTACTTGTTGGTACTCAGCCTATATCCTATGCTTTTTGTCAGTATGGAGCGTATTGATAGTTCAGTAAATTATTCGGATTTCTCTTGTTGCCAGGGAGGCTAGTTGACCGATTATTGGTGGCTGAAATATGTCCGTGACGCTGAAGTACATAGAAAAGCTCATTACAGCAGAGAGCGTAGATGAACTTCATGCGCTTGGCGTCGCATATGCGGCTGAACTGGGGTTTAATGGCTTTCTTTACGGGCAGCAGGGACGGGCCGTATTCGAGTATAAGCCACCGCTTATTATCAGTGATTTCTCACTTGAGTGGATGAAGGAGTACCAGGCAAGGGACGGGATCTCAATTGACCCTTTGGTGCGTCACAGCATGACACGCAATACCCCCCTAACATGGGATGCCGCCACGGCCCTGCATGCAGATCGTGAGGGGGTTCTGTTAATGAAAGACGCTTCTGATTTCAATATGCGTTCCGGGGTTGTTGCGCCGATAAGAGGCTATTTTCAGGAACGTAGCATCGTGTCTATGCATAGTGATATCCGGCCAAAAGAGATGCAGAGTTTTTTTAACTCTTACCAAGGTGATATTACTCTGTTTGCACTTCATTACCACGAATCCCTGACGCGCATTATGCGCGCGCTGGTACCAATAATTAAGCTGACTAAACGTGAGAGGGAGGTGCTTCAGGCTGCCGCCGACGGAAAAGATACCAGCTGTATTGCGACGATTCTTGGAATTAGCGAGGCCACAGTCCTTGCACACTTTACTGGCGTATTTCGCAAACTGGGCGCTGAAAACAGGGTTCATGCTGTAGCGATCGCGTTGCAAAATAATCTAATTAATCTATGAATACCTCAAAACCAATAGGTTCCTCTAATATCACCTGAGTAACATCGATAATCTAATAGTTCCCGTGAGTTCAACTTTAACGGAGAACTACTATGCGTATTATCGTTTCCCATGCAAGTGAGCTGCCTGGCGATCTGTTGAAGGCTATCTATGTCTTTCGTGCCAGGATTTTTCATCACAGATTGAAATGGAGTGTCCCGATTATTGATGATCAGGAAATCGACCGCTTTGACTCTCTTGACCCGTTATGGGTCGTTGCAGAAGAGAATGGAGAGGTGCAGGGATGTTGGAGGATTTTGCCTACTACAGGTGACTACCTCATGCAGGAACCGGTGTTCTCAGGATTATCCACTGAACCACCACCTGCAGATGTGGGGGTCGTAGAAATTAGTCGTTTTGCTGTCGACCTTGATTTTCAGAATAAGCGGTATGCAGCAATGGTGACGAGCGAAATTATTCGTGCGTCACTGGATTATCTACTAGAGCACGGAGTCCACCGCTGTGTGTGCGTAACTTCTGTGGCCGTGGAACGTTTGCTACGGTCGCTGGGTGCAAAAATTGAGCGGTTGGGAAAAGTTAGGAGAATTGAAGATTGTTTGGTTGTGGCCGCTGAGATAGATATTACAGTTGGTTTTGAGCAAATACGTCGACTGCAGAAGGCTGCGTAGTCGTACAGTCCTCTTGATACTATGCTGTATGCGCTTGTTTTAAACGACACCAAGGATGGTGTCTCCTTCTGTGGTTGTGGATAGAGACATTAAGTGGGAGTGTAGTTTGACTGGTATGCGTTGGAAAAATAAACACCTTACTTCATGTTTCCGCAACCTGCGGGGAAACACTGATGTACCTTAGTGATAACAGTATGAAAGGGAAAGTTGTCACACTGCTGGATGATTATCTGTCAGATGTCGATGAGATTGCACTAGCGATATCGGTCAATAACTTCCTGATGCATCCCGTGTCCTTTTATGAGGCCCTCGCTATCTATGCCTCACTGCTTGGTATGTGTAATGAAGAGGATGGTTTAATCGATGAGCCTCTCTGTAGTAGATTAATTGCTGATGTTAGACGGATTCCCTGCATAGTGGTGGTGGAAAAAATACGTAATTATTCCCACTCTGTTCGTAAGATTATTGCGGACTCTATGGCGTCTGCACTATGCAGGCAGCACAGCACACTTGTAGAACAGATCAAGGGTGCCATACATTCAAATTCTCCTGACGTGATCCTTGCAATGGCGGATGGTGCTGTTCTCGTTGTGCCGGAGATAGCTGATGTCATTGCGGAAAAACCAGACAATTCCAAATCCTGAAGATATTGAATACGCAAAAGCGCCGGATTTTGGCTAAATCCAGCGCTTCTTTTGCCACTATTTTTGCGTCCGTCTATTATCGATGTTATCGAGTACTACCATCCATGGCGTGTCTATCGAT
This sequence comes from Thiohalomonadaceae bacterium, assembly GCA_050287105.1. Taxonomy (GTDB): domain Bacteria; phylum Pseudomonadota; class Gammaproteobacteria; order Thiohalomonadales; family Thiohalomonadaceae; genus JAPHTQ01. The sequence continues at coordinate 7,068 of JBNKBG010000079.1, read as the reverse complement.
AAGCCATTCTCACTATTAAGCCGCTGTCTGCTTCTTGGTATGCAATCCACACTCCTTGCTTAGCGGATCTTCCCACCACCAGCGTCCGGCGCGCAGGTCTTCACCAGCGGCAATAGCACGGGTGCAGGGAGCGCAACCGATGCTGGGAAAGCTCTTGTCGTGGAGTTCGTTGTAGGGCACATCAAACGCCTTGATATAGTCCCACACGTCGTCTTGACTCCACTCGGTGAGCGGGTTGAATTTATGCAGCCAGTTACCTTCGTCCCACTCGGCAACCGGCAGTTCGGTACGGGTGGCGGCCTGTTCACGGCGCAAGCCGGTGATCCATGCCTGCTTTCCGGCAAGGGCGCGTTTGAGGGGCTCCACCTTGCGAATCCGGCAGCACTCCTTTCGCAGCTCGACACTGTTGTAGAAGGCGTTGGCACCTTTGTTGGTGATAAAGCTCTCTACCGCCTGGGCATCTGGGAAGTAGGTCTGGATGGAGATACCGTAGTGGCTCACCGTTTTGTCCAGCAGGACATAAGTTTCGGCAGGCAGACGACCGGTATCGAGACTGAAAATCCGGATCTCCGGGGCATGTTTGCTGATCAGATCGGTCAGCACCATGTCTTCAGCGCCGAAACTGTTGGCGAAGGCAACGCCCTTATGGGTGGCGTGGATCTCCTGCAGCAGTGCCGCAGCCTCTTCAATTCGTTTGTTGAGTTGTGCATTGATAGTCACTGTACTTTCCTCCTAATGATAAAATGTTTAACCGGCTTTGCGGATGGTGACGTGGGTATTGTTGCCCTGTACCGCGACTGCCAATACTTCATGTCCTTCCTGAGCCAGGCTTTGACTAGCCTGGGTTGCCAGGTCTTCCGAGCCGAAAAGAAAATGGATGACGTTACCGCTGCTCTCCTGTTGCAGGCTGTTACGTGCCTTGATGAAGTGCAGGGGGCAGGTGAAGCTGCTCAGGTCGACGGTCTTTGGCGTCTCTGACTTGCTCGGTAACGCCGAACTCAGATCGAGATGACCGTCGAGTGACTGGCAATGGCCAGCGACACGGGCACTCCAGTCGTCGGCCTCGCGAATGAGCTTGTCGTAGGCGACGGGATCGAAGTTCAGTAGCAGATTGGCCGCCCACTGTTCCAGAGCAAGCAGTTCACTCCCCAGTCCGGCGTAGTTGTCGTGGTGATTCAACTTTGCGGCGATCGTTACCAGATCTTCGCCATCGCTTTCGCCCAGTACAAACAACAGCGAGTTACCACTGAGACGTAGTGCCGCTACCGTGCATTCGATGGATTCATCAAATTTTCGCTGCAACAGGAAGGAGCGACGGTAGTTACGCTCGTTGCTCGCCTCGGCGAAGTTAGCGGCCACTTTGTCCTGAGCCGCACCAGCACACTCGCCACCCCCCAGTTGCTCGACCTTGAAGGTAGTGCTGTCACCATGGTCGCGCAGCAGCTTTGGCAATTGCGCCTCGCTGACTTCTCGCAGGTCATGCAACAGATCGTCGAAGTATTCGACACCAAGGCGGTGTGACCAGGTGAAGAAGCTTTCACCCTGTTGAGCCAGCAATTCATAGCTCTCTTTCACACGTTTGACCGCCGTCTCCACGCGACCGGCGGGGATGCTGTGGCTCTTTAGCGCCAGATCGCCGTGGCCTCGACCATCACCGCCAAAGAAGAAGCGGTAGTGGGGTACCAGTTTGCCGAACAGTCGTTTGCCTTCGCCGTAGACACCGATGTCGCCGGTCTCCGGCTGGGCGCAGCCGTTGTGGCAGCCACTGACGCGGATGCGCAGGTCGTGCTTACCGCCACTTAGGCTGGCGGCCAGTGCCTTGGAAGAGGTGATTCCCAGGCGGCAGGTGCTATTGCCGGGGCAGGCGGTGGCGTTGTCACCGATGGTAGGTGCTTCCAGCGCCAGCTGTGCCAGTTCGGCCTGGATCTGCTCAAGCTTGTGCTGCGGCACATTCAGCAGGATCAGGTTTTGATCCTGGGTAGTGCGCAGATCGCTAAGATCCTCACGCAGCATCAGTTGGGCGATGCCCTTGAGCTGCGGCGCGGAGATGTCACCGACCGGCACATGTACCGGGACGATGAACAGTCCTTTTTGCCGCTGTTCAGCGACCTGACGCGGTGCGCCCGGGTCTTTGAGCAGTTGCTCCTCTGGTTGCCGCCACTCCGCCTCGACCTGTGCCGGGGTTGTCGCTACCAGTGAGCGGGCTAATTCCTCGCGGTACTTCTCACGGAAGCCTTCAGCGCCGAAACGCTCGACCAGAAACTTGATCCGTGATTTGGCCCGCAGGGTACGATCCGAGTAGCGGTTATGCACCGCCAGCACCGCTTCCATGCTCGGCAGAAGTTGATCTACCGGGATGAACTCCTCCAGCACGATGGCACGGCGTGGTTTGTGACCCAGACCACCGCCCGCCAGCAGACGAAAGCCAGGCTGACCATCGCGATGGGTGGCGATCATCCCCAGGTCGTGCAGCATCCCCTGGGCGCAATCGGTGGCGCAGCCGGAGAAGCTGGTCTTGAACTTGCGCGGCATGTGTTGCGCCAGCGGGTGGCGCAGGAAATGTTTCACCGCCGCATTCAGATAGGGCTGTACGTCGGTGTGCTCGGCGGCGCAGCTACCGGCCAGCGGGCAGGCGGTGATGTTGCGCACGGTGTTATTGCACGCCTCACGGGAGGTGAGCCCAACGCTCGCCAGATCGCGCAGTGCCGCGGCGGTATTCTCCAGTGGCACGTGGTGGATCTGCATCGACTGACGCGTGGTGATATGCACGCGATCGTGGTTGGAGCGGCGTTGCAGCGTTGCAGCGACGGTGATCGCCTGCTGCGCTGTGATGCGACCACCGGGCAGCTTGATCCGCACCATGTTCACCCCGTCCTGGCGCTGGCCGTAGACGCCCTGTTGCAGTCGCATCGACTGGAAGCGGTCGCCATCCAGCTCACCACTACGGAAGGCCTCAACGGCCTCCTCGAAGCGATCGATTTCCTGGTCATTCACAAGGGTGTGGGTAATGGTCATGGTGTCTCTCCCGTTCAGAAAACTTGTATGCATTTGAGGCCAGTGAGCAACAGCAGGCTGGTGAGCACCTGGCGCAGAATTTTTTCCGGTACCACACGGCTGAGGCGGCTGCCGAGGAAAATGCCTGGCAGGGAGCCGACCAGCAGGGTCAGTAATAGATGCCCATCCACCGAGCCCAGTTGAAGATGGCCGAGTCCGGCAATGGCGGTCAGGGGAACCGCGTGAACCAGATCCGTACCGACCACCATCCGGGCAGGCAGCGATGGGTAGAGCAACAGTAGAGCGGCGGTAGCCAGTACCCCGGCACCGACCGAGGTGAGTGGTACCAGGGTGCCGATAACGACACCGGCCAAAATGGTCAGCGGCAGGCGCAGGCGGGAGAGCCAGGGCGATTTGCTCAACTGACGGCGGGCCAAGGCAACGATGTGGCCCCGGAACAGCAGTACCAGCGCGGTTAGCAGCAGCGCGACGCCGAGCAGAACCTTGACCAGTTGATTGACCTCACCACCAGCGGCGCGGTATTCCCCCAACCAGGCCACTACCAGCAGGGCGGTGGGGAAGCTGCCGAGCATCATCAGCCCGGCGATGCGCCAGTTCACGGTACGTTGGGTGGTATGGGCGATGATGCCGCCGCTTTTGGTAATAGCGGCGAACAGTAGGTCGGTACCGACTGCCACCAGCGGCGGGATACCGAAGAAGAAGATCAGGATGGGGGTCATCAGCGCACCGCCGCCCACACCGGTCAATCCGACCAGCAGGCCAACGATAAAGCCTGATATTGCCTGTGCCAGTTCCACGCCTTTGAATCCCCTCAAATATTACCGGCCCCGTTGGCCGGTCGTTGAGAAGGACTATATTTCCCTTGCTATAGCATGAAAACGAATATATTTTTCTATTTACAGATGATTTCAATATAAAGGATGTTGAGGGGAAGCATGAATATCCAACAATTACGATATATAAGGGAGGTGGTGCGTTGCGGCATGAACATCTCTATCGCCGCCAATACCCTGCACACCGCCCAGCCGGGGATCAGCCACCAGATCAAGTTGTTGGAGGAGGAACTGAACGTCAAGATCTTCGAGCGCAACGGCAAGCGCCTGGTCGGGCTGACCCAGCCGGGACGGGCTGTTCTGGCCACCGCTGAGCGCATCCTGCGTGAAGTAGAGGAGATCAAGCAGATCGGTTACGAGTTCTCCAACGAGGCGGCGGGTACCCTGGCCATCGCCACCACCCATACCCAGGCCCGCTATGCCCTGCCCAAGGTGATCTGCGGTTTTAACGAGGCCTACCCCAACATCCGCCTGCATGTGCAGCAGGGCAACCCGGACCAGATCGCCCAGTGGGTTGCCAGCGGCGTGGCCGATATCGCCATCGCCACAGAGGGGATGTCCAAATACGAGGAACTGGCGGTACTCAACTGCTATGAGTGGGACCACTGCCTGATCGCCCCGCCCGGCATGCCGATCCTTGAAGAGGATCCATTGACCCTGGAGACTATTGCCGAGTATCCCATCGTTACCTATGACATCAGCTTTGCCGGTCGTGCCAAGATCAATGACGCCTTCGTCAACGCCGGTCTACGCCCCAATGTAGTCTTCTCCGCTATCGACTCGGATGTTATAAAAACCTATGTGGAACTAGGATTGGGCGTCGGCCTGATGGCCAAAATGGCCTACGATCCGAAACGGGATCCCGGCCTGCGGATGAAGGATGCGAGTCATCTCTTTTCACCCAACACCACCCGCATCGGCCTGCGTCGTGGTTCGCATCTGCGTGGTTATACCTACGCCTTTATCGAAATGTTTGCACCGCATCTGGATCGGCGCAAAGTCGACGAGGCGATGCAGAAGTGAACTGGCCAAGTATTTTCTCAATGGGAGTCGGGTGGTACGGTACATTGCGGAATTCATATCAAGGGGAGCTGGGATGAGCAAATCAAACAAGAAACTGATCGGCCTGTTATTGCTGATAATCGGGGTAGTGCTGATCCTGTGGGGAGTGCAGATGTACGGTTCCTTCGGTTCCGAGCTTAGCCGTGCTTTCAGCGGTTCGCCGACTGACAAAACCATCGCTGCCTTTATCGTTGGTGCGGTGTCGCTGGTTGCCGGGTTATTTCTTGTTAAGAAGTAATACTCATTAAAAAAATGCATTGGGCCGCGGTGTATGCCGTGGCTTTTGTGTTGCATCCAACTGTTCCTGAACCGCCGCGGTTTGCAGCAGGATTTTCAGTGGTTGTGCCTCTCTTCCTGAGGTGATGGGCAGCAGCGCCAGAAGCCGATGACGGTGGTGCAGGCTGAAGTAATCCTGTGGATGGAGCAGGCGATTGGCGAGGCGAACACCCTGTGCCAGCTTTTCCTTTGCTGCCGGTCGTTGTCTTACGGCCAGTAGTTGTCCGTGAATTAGAAACAGTAGCGCCAGTGCGCGCGGCGAACGGCGTTGACGGAACAGAGCTTCCATTGTCGCTAATTCCGTGTCGATATTTTCTCCCAACTGAAAATGTGTCATGGCACAGGCCAGGCGCAGGGTAACTGCATCGCCGCGGCCCTGACGTAGGCGTAGTTGCCGTTTTTTACTCCACTTGTCTACTCGCTGACGCGCCGCATCCTCGTCAATCGGTTCGGCATACCAGCGGCCCAGCGGGCCCTGGTAGGAGAGAGCGACATGGAGATCGGACGGTTTGTTCATTCGTTCATCATAGGGTGTCTGCGAAGCGACGCAACAGATCACCCATAGCACGTGCCGCGTTTGATGGTGTGTGTGCGGTGTGGCTGACCAGCCCCAGTTGGCGATTCATTTTCAATGGTGAGTCGAGGGCACAGAGATCGCCACCATCTTCTACCATCGAGGCAGGCAGGATGCCCCAACCGAGGCCGACAGCGATCAGCATTTTGTTGGTCTCCAGGTAGTTGGTGGAGAGGCTCACCTGTAGCCGGTAACCCTTGAAGGCCGTTTCAATCAATTCACGGGTAAAGGTGCCGGGGCCGGGGAGGATCGCCGGGTGTTCCGCCAGGTCGGCGATGCGGACGGATTGCATCTGCGCAAGCGGATGGTCGCGGTGGCAGACCAGATCCAGCGGGTCCTGCCACAGCGTTTCCAATCTCAGCACCGGTGCCGGGTTGTTGGGCAGGGTGACAATGGCTAATTCCAGACTGCCACTCTCTACCCCACGACAGGCCTCCTCTGAATCGAGAAAGCGGATATCGAGTTGTACCTCGGGATAGTCACGGCTGAACTGGCGCAACGACTCCGGCAGGCGGTGCAGGCCGATGTGATGGCTGGTACCAATATGCAGGTCGCCCGCTACTTTGCCTGAGAGATCGGTGACCACCCGGCGACTCTCCTCCACCTGACGCAGGATTGAGCGTGCTTGGGGCAGTAGTGCCGCGCCTGCCTCGGTAAGTAGCGCCCGGCGTCCGATACGGTCGAACAGCGCACCGCCCAGTTCCTGCTCCAGTGCGGCGATGCGTTTGCTCACTGCCGGTTGGGTGATAAATAGCTTCTCAGCGGCGACAGAGAAGGATTGGCTCTCGCTGAGGGCGATAAAGGCCTGCAGGGTGGCGATCTCCATCTATTCCTCCAAGGAATCAAAAATATGAAAAAGATGAATTTGTTTTATCATAGCCGCAGACGTACACTTTTCGCCACTAGCTTGTGAGGAAAGGAAGATGGCCGGAAAGACCTTATACGACAAATTATGGGATGCCCACGTGGTGCGCAGCGAAGCGGATGGCACCGCGTTGCTCTATATCGATCGCCACCTGGTGCACGAGGTGACCTCGCCGCAGGCGTTCGAGGGGCTGCGTCTGGCCGGGCGTAAACCGTGGCGCAAGGAGACCGTGGTGGTGACCCCGGATCACAACGTGCCGACCACCGGCCAGAGTGCCGGGATCTCGGGCATCGCCGATCCCATCGCCCGCACCCAGGTGGAGACCCTGGATGCCAATGTGCACGAGTTCAACCTGACCTATTTCCCGATGAACGACCCGCGCCAGGGTATCGTCCACGTGGTCGGTCCAGAGGAGGGGGCAACCCTGCCCGGTATGACCGTGG
>JBNKBG010000078.1:0-11046 GCA_050287105.1 Thiohalomonadaceae bacterium | reverse complement strand
GTGAGCCCATCACCTGTCACTTTGTGCTCTACACGGGAAAATCGAAAGGGCGTTCTAAACTGACCCTCACAGGTGAGCGTGCCCGCTCTGCAAAAAGCGAACGGTGTGCCACACGTGAACGTGAACCATGGCTATTGGTCACCTCGCTTCCTGCTACATCGAAACTGACAAAGCGTGTCGTCAACATCTACAAAACCCGCATGCAGGTGGAAGAGGCCTTTCGGGATGTTAAAAGCGTACGATACGGTATTGGCTTCGAACTTAATCGCAGTCGCTCTCTAAAACGGTTACAGCTTCTCTTGCTGGTCGCCATGATCGCAACATTTGTGCTTTGGCTGCTAGGTATCTCTGCACGTCTTACCAATCAGCATTTGCAGTATCAGGCAAACTCAATCAAAAATCGCAATATGCTTTCGGTTATCTATCTGGGATTACGGATCGCAGGAGATCCACGATTCAGGTTTGAACTCGATAAGTTGCCTTGTCTCGCCGAAGTATTGCATGAGACGATACGGAAACATGGTGAGGGCTGGTGATTTCGTGGGGATCACTCAGGGTCAGAGCCCTTTAATTGCTCCCCGCCTTGTAGTAACCTGCACTGACTCAACCTGAAAGGGCAGTGCAATGCCAAGAAAACCCCGATTCTTTCTGCCGGGCGTACCCGTTCACATCGTCCAGCGCGGTCACAGCCGTGAACCGGTTTTCTTTGAAGATAACGACTATTTGGCGTATCTACGTTGGTTGAAGGAGGGCACCGAGCGCTACAAGGTAGATATTCACGCCTACGCCCTGATGACCAACCATATCCACATCCTTGCAACTACCCAGGACAAAGATGGTGTTACACGGATGATGCAGTATGTCGGCAGGCATTACGTTCCCTACATCAACCACACCTACGGCACTAGCGGTTCTATTTGGGAAGGTCGTTACAAAGCCAGTCTCATCCATGATGACGAATACCTTCTTACCTGTATGCGGTACATTGAATTAAATCCTGTCCGAGCGAATATGGTTCGAGCGCCGGGGCAATACCGCTGGTCAAGCCATCGCCACAATGCTCAGGGGAAAAATGATGAACTAGTGGTTCCCCATCCGCTCTACATCGCCCTGGGCCGAAGTAAACCAACGCGCATTGAGGCATACAAAGCCCTTTTTCAGGCCCATTTGGATAAGGGGGTGTTGGATAGTATCCGCTCTGCCTGGCAGACGGGTACGCCATTGGGGAATGATTATTTTCGGCAGATAATTGAGGACAAGCTGAAGCTGAAAGTTGGGCAGGCAAGGAGGGGACGGCCGAGTAAGCCTAGTGAAAGTGACGAATAATCTGGGGTGGGTAGCCCGGAAAAGAACTCTCACCTTTATACGTTGGAAGTGCTGCACATTGTTTGTTTAGAACCGTTTGCTGATGTTCAGCATGATCCCTTCACTCGTTGCTGTGACCTGTAATGGCGGCCTCGCATTGACTGCACTCTCCGTATCACGAATAAATCCATCATAGATAAAGACGGCAAAGAAGTTACCTAGTGCCGCGCCGAACAGCACATCAGAAGGATAATGCACACCACCCTCTACACGAGCCCAGGCGGTGCCTGCGCCCAAGGTATAAAAACCTGCACTGAGGAGATTCCTGCCCAGTGGAGGAATATCGAACTGCTGTACATGAAAGCTTCCCAGGGCGGCATTGTTAAAAGATGTTGAGGCGTGGGCCGAGGGGAAGCTGTCCCATGGCTTTGGGCTTGACGCAGTCATGTAGGGACGTCGCCGATCGGTTGTTTCCTTGAGTACGCCTGTGGTGTTGAGGGTAAGTGAGGCCGACGCCGCCTCAAACAGCATCATTTTTGTTTTGTCCCACAACCAGTCGCCTCCGGTTTTGCCGGTCGGCACCAGCAGGCCGCTCAGGCGTGCGCCGACATCGGCGGCAGTACGCATCCTGTCACTGGCCTCCAGGGCCTTTTGCTGTGAGCCGTATACGGGTGTGTTTTCCCTGGCCCAGTTGGAAATGTCTCTGTCCAGTTTGTTTCCATTCACTGCGAATAGCGCGGCGGAGGCAACATTGCCCCATGTCAGCGGATCTTTTGCCGCGCGCTCGGCAGCATCACTGGCACGTGACCAGTTGATCTGGCTACAGCCAGTGGTGAAGGAGGTAATGAGTAGTAGTATTGCAAGCGTTCCATGGCCTGGATGAGAGGGTGTCGGTTTGGTGGCGCTTTTGGTGGCGAGTAATTTATCTTTGCTGTTGGCTGGTATGAAACTTTTCACCCATCTCTTCTCTTCGTTGCTGATCCGTCTTTTTCAGTGTTTCCCGGATACACTCATTTTCCTGCATCAGCTTCTCCAGGTCGTTCCGCTTGAGTTCGTAAAGCTGACATGGGGTGACGGTGCGAATGGTGGCATTACGGGACTCGTGCTGCATTAATGCCATTTCGCCAAAGAAATCTCCGGCTATCAGGGTGCCGAGATCCTTCTGCTTGCCATTTTCACTATGCGAAACCCGCACCACGCCGCGAGCAATCAAATAGAGTGAATCACCTTTTTCCCCCTGACGGATGATCTCCTCGCCACTGTCACAGGTGTGTTTGCGCAACATGCCCGCCGCCTGCCGTATCGATTCCGCATCCAGTCCATGAAACAGTGGCACACGCTGCAATAACTGCTCCGCATTGATATAGAGCTTCTTCACCGTTTGCCCACGCAGTTTGTTGAGCTGGTGTTCGATCTCAACCGTTAACGCCTCGCTGTGACCCTGCGACAGCAGTCCGCGTGCTTCGTCGGCACGGATGGCCTCCTCTTGTGCCAGCAGTAGCAGCCGCTTGCCAAAACGCTCCTGCATGGAGTTGGCAAACTCCGGGAACTGTTCGCTGACCTGGTCCAGGTGTTTGTGCGACAGGTTATACCAGCGCTGGTAGTGTTCGCGGACGTGAGTGATGACTGGCTTCGGGATCGCTTCCAGTTGTTCGATCTCTTTCAGATAGCGCAGTACATGCTCGCTGCCCTGATGGTGGCCCCAGATCTCTTCGTAATTGCGGATCAGGCGTGCCATGCGGAAGTGTTCTGCCAGTGGTGCAAGCCATTTAAAGCGGTCGAACAATCGATAGGCTTTCTGCTCCATCAGGCGATGTATGCGATGCGACTGGATGTGTTCCATGCTGCCATGAAAACGAATGGCATCGATCTGCAGGGTCACCACGAGGTTAAGTTCCCGCAGCGCCCCTTCACTCAGGTGACCTTCCGCAAAGAGGCGTTGATACAACACCTTCTCTTCAGAAAGGGCGCGCAGGTAGAGCAGGGCGGTCTCTTCCAGTACGCCAAGTTCATGTTGGCGCAGTTTCTGAATGGCGTGTTTGGCCGCCTGCATGGTAATGCGACACTGCTGGGAAATGGTGTGCAGGATGCGCGAGGAGAACAGGCCACTACTACTCAGTTGCTGGATGCGTTGAAACGCGTGCCGCGTGGTTTCCAGATCCCGCTCCAGTTTCATGATGCGGTCGATCAGGGTCGGTTTATCCAGTTGGAGCCACTTGATTAGCGGTTCGATGGTCAGTCCCTGTACCAGCAGGGTAAACAGCACCGCGCCGGTGACCAGTACGACCAGATTTTCCGTATAGGGCAGCTGCGGCAGGCTGAGTACCAGAGCGATGGCGATAGCGCCGCGCAGGCCGCCCCAGAACATCACGGTCTGGTAGGCGATTTTGAGTGGCTTGCCGCCATGCAGTCGGCTGACCCAGGGCGTCATGCCGTAGATCAGCACGGCCCGCGATACGATCATCGCCAGAATCACCCAGGGGAGTTGATCCAGTGAGTGCCACACGACCTGCGGTTCCACCTTTAGCCCCAGCATAAGAAAGATCAAGGCATTGGCGACGAAGGCCATCTGCCCCCAGAAATTTTCCAGGTAGACCTGTACCGATGGCGAGACCTTGACCTTGCCCCAGCCGCCGATCACCAGCCCTGCGCCAACGGTGGCCATCACGCCACTGACACCGAACTGTTGTTCCGCCACCAGGAAAGAGAGGTAGGCGAGGGCGGTGGTAAGCGGGATCTCGATCAACGGGTCAGACTCCACCAGACCGATGACGAAGGCGACGACGAAGCCCAGCGCCGCGCCTACCAGCAAACCGCCGAAGAAGAGGATGAAGAAGTCGAGGATGCCGGTGGTGAGACTTTCGCCACTCAGGCTGCCTGCGGCGATGACCCCGATCAGCAGGCGTGTCAGGACGATAGCGGTGGCGTCATTAAACAGGCTTTCGCCTTCAAGCAGGGTGGTCAGCCGCTCTGGTGCGCCGAGCTGGCGGAACAGGGAGACCACCGCCACCGGATCGGTCGCGCTGAGGATCGCCCCAAGCAGCAACGCGCCAATCAATGGAATGGGGGTGGCCAGCCAGACAATGAGGCCGATCAGGCTGGTGGAGAGGAGTACGCCGGGTATCGCCAGGGCCAGGATTGGGCCGATGTTGTGGCGCAGGGAGCGGGGATTCAGGTGCAGCGCCGAATCGAAGACCAGCGCAGGCAGGAAAACATAAAGGATGAGATCGGGAGAGAGCTCCAGATCGTGCAACACCGGTATACCGAGTCCAGCCTTCAGCGCGAACTGGGCGAGGGCAATCCCCATCACCACCAGGATTACCGTGTTGGGCAGGCGCAGCTTCTTGGATAGCGCCAGGGTCGCCACCGCAATAATCAGCAGCGCGACGATGCCACCGACCAGATCGGCGATGTGTGAGGTGTGTTGCATGGAGTTTCCTGTTCCCCTCAATATCTCGTTACATGGTAGCGGGACGGCAGGTTATCTGCATCTTTGCTATTTGTATTCTCTACGCCAGTCATTTATCGGGTTACGTTGCGCTAATCCGACCTGCTGGTAGTCTCTTCGCTGCTATTGCGTAGACAGGGGCGCAGCCCATCTATTACAATTGCCCGGATTTTTGGCACACGGCGCACAAAGCGCTCTCCTTTCGTTTTCTTGAAGCGGGATGGGCCCTGTGGCCCCTCCCGCTTTGCACATCTGACTTGTGGAGGTTACCTTGCGGCAACCGGCCCTGCTGGCCCTGGAAGATGGCACCCTGTTCTGGGGTGAATCCATCGGTATTGAGGGGCAGACCGTTGGTGAAGTGGTGTTCAACACCGCTATGACCGGCTATCAGGAGATCCTGACGGATCCATCCTATGCGCGACAGATCGTCACCCTGACCTATCCCCATATTGGCAACACCGGCACCAATACCGAGGACGAGGAGTCCTCCGCCGTTTACGCTGCCGGACTTGTGATTCGTGACCTGCCGCTGCTCGCCAGTAACTGGCGCAGCGAGATGCCTCTCGATGAGTACATGCGCAAGAACAAGGTGGTGGGGATCGCCGATATCGACACCCGCAAGCTGACCCGAATCCTGCGGGAGAAGGGTGCGCAGAGCGGCTGTATCGTTGCTGGTGACAACATCGATGCCGAGGCGGCACTGGCAGCCGCCCGCGGCTTCCCCGGTCTCAAGGGGATGGACCTGGCGAAGGAGGTCACCACCCACCAGCCCTACGAATGGGTGCAGGGGACCTGGAGCCTGGAGGGCGGCCTGCCGGGCCATCCGGACGGTCATATCGAAGAGGTACTGCCACACCATGTGGTCGCCTTCGACTACGGCGTCAAACGCAACATCCTGCGCATGCTGGTCGATCGCGGCTGCCGCCTCACCGTGGTACCGGCGCAGACCCCGGCGGAAGAGGTGATGAAGCTCAAGCCTGACGGCGTCTTCCTCTCCAACGGTCCTGGCGACCCGGAGCCCTGTGACTACGCCATCAGTGCTATTCAGGAGTTGGCGGCAAGCGGTATCCCCATGTTCGGTATCTGCCTCGGCCACCAGTTGCTGGGCCTCGCCAGCGGCGCCAAAACCGAGAAGATGAAGTTTGGTCATCACGGCGCCAACCACCCGGTGCAGGATGTCGACAGCCGCGTGGTGATGATCACCTCGCAGAACCACGGCTTCGCGGTGGACGAAAAGACCCTGCCCGCCAACCTGCGTGCCACCCATCGCTCCCTGTTCGATGGCTCGCTGCAGGGGGTACACCGTACCGACTGCCCGGCCTTCAGTTTCCAGGGTCACCCGGAAGCGAGCCCTGGCCCGCATGACGTCGCGCCACTGTTCGATCACTTCATCGAACTGATCGAAGACAGCAAAAAATAGAGCCTCGGAGTAGTTTTTAGAGCAATGCCAAAGCGTACAGACATACAGAGCATCCTCATCATCGGCGCCGGTCCCATCGTCATCGGTCAGGCCTGCGAGTTCGACTATTCCGGTGCCCAGGCCTGCAAGGCACTGCGCGAGGAGGGCTACCGGGTCATCCTGGTCAACTCCAACCCGGCCACCATCATGACCGACCCGGACCTCGCCCACCGCACCTACGTCGGCCCCATGACGCCGCCGCTCGTCGAGCGCATCATCGCCACCGAGCGCCCCGACGCGCTGCTGCCCACCATGGGCGGCCAGACCGCGCTCAACCTCGCCCTGGATCTGGCTCGCGAAGGGGTGCTGGAGCAGTTCGGTGTAGAGATGATCGGTGCCAGCCGTGAGGCCATCGACAAGGCCGAAGACCGCGACAAGTTCCACAAGGCGATGTTGAAGATCGGCCTGGAGATGCCCCGTGCCGCGGTGGCCCACTCCATGGAAGAGGCGTGGCAGGTGCAGGCCCAGGTGGGCTTCCCGACCATCATCCGTCCTTCCTTTACCATGGGTGGTTCCGGCGGCGGTATCGCCTATAACAAGGAAGAGTTCGTCGAGATCTGCGAGCGTGGCCTCGACCTCTCGCCGACCAACGAACTGCTGATCGAAGAATCTATCCTCGGCTGGAAAGAGTACGAGATGGAGGTGGTGCGCGACCGTAAGGACAACTGCATCATCATCTGCTCCATCGAAAACTTCGACCCGATGGGGGTGCATACCGGCGACTCGATCACCGTTGCCCCGGCGCAGACCCTCACCGACAAGGAATACCAGATCATGCGCGACGCCTCGCTGGCGGTGCTGCGTGAGATCGGCGTCGACACCGGCGGCTCCAACGTCCAGTTCGCCCTCAATCCGCACGACGGGCGCATGACCATCATCGAGATGAATCCCCGCGTTTCGCGCTCCTCGGCGCTCGCTTCCAAGGCGACCGGCTTCCCCATCGCCAAGGTGGCGGCCAAGCTGGCGGTGGGTTACACCCTCGACGAGTTGCAGAACGAGATCACCGGTGGTGCCACCCCTGCCTCCTTCGAGCCGAGCATCGACTACGTGGTGACCAAGATCCCGCGTTTCACCTTCGAGAAATTCCCCAAGGCCGAGAACACCCTGACCACCCAGATGAAATCGGTGGGCGAGGTGATGGCCATCGGTCGCAGCCAGCAGGAGTCAATGCAAAAGGCGCTGCGTGGGCTGGAGATCGGCGTTGATGGCTTCGACGAGATGTTTGATCTGGAAGCGGAAGACGCGGTGGAGAATCTGCGCCGCGCCCTGCGTCGTCCTACCGCGGAACGTATCTTTTATATTGGTGACGCCTTCCGCGCCGGACTTGGGCTGGAAGAGGTGCATGAGCTGACCCACATCGACCGCTGGTTCCTGGTGCAGATCGAAGAGCTGATCAAGCTGGAAGCCGAGGTACGCGAGCAGGGTGTGAAGGGGCTCGACAAGCAGCGGATGTTCCGCCTCAAGCGCAAGGGCTTCTCCGACCGTCGTCTGGCGAAGCTGCTGGGGATCAAAGAGGGCGAGCTGCGCAAGCTGCGTCACGAGCTCAAGGTGCGCCCGGTCTACAAGCGGGTCGATACCTGCGCCGCGGAATTCTCCACCTCCACCGCCTACATGTACTCCACCTATGAGGAGGAGTGCGAGGCGGCACCGACCGGGCGTGAGAAGATCATGGTCCTCGGTGGCGGTCCCAACCGTATCGGTCAGGGTATCGAATTCGACTACTGCTGTGTCCACGCCGCGCTGGCGATGCGCGACGACGGTTACGAGACCATCATGGTCAACTGTAACCCGGAGACCGTCTCCACCGACTACGACACCTCGGATCGCCTCTACTTTGAGCCGCTGACCCTGGAAGACGTGCTGGAGATCATCGATCTGGAGAAGCCCAAGGGCGTTATCGTCCAGTATGGCGGCCAGACCCCGCTGAAGCTGGCCCGCGATCTGGAGGCCGCCGGGGCGCCGATCATCGGTACTACCCCCGACTCCATCGATCTGGCCGAAGACCGCGAGCGCTTCCAGCAACTGATCGAAAAGCTGGGCCTGCGCCAGCCGCCCAACCGTACTGCCCGCGAGCCGGAACAGGCGGTGAAGCTGGCCGAGGAGATCGGCTACCCACTGGTGGTGCGTCCCTCCTATGTCCTCGGTGGCCGGGCTATGGAGATCGTCTTCAACGAGGCGGAGCTGCGTACCTATATGCGTGACGCGGTAAAGGTCTCCAACGAATCACCGGTACTGCTAGACCGCTTCCTCGACGATGCCATTGAGGTTGACGTGGACGCTATCTGTGACGGCGATGAGGTGCTCATCGGCGGCATCATGGAGCACATCGAACAGGCCGGGGTCCACTCCGGTGACTCCGCCTGCTCGCTGCCCCCCTACAGCCTGAGTGCGGCCCTGCAGGATGAACTGCGGGTACAAATGGCGGCGATGGCCAGGGCGCTGAATGTGGTCGGCTTGATGAATACCCAGTTCGCGATTAAGGGCGATGAGGTCTATGTTCTTGAGGTCAACCCACGCGCCTCACGTACCGTGCCCTTTGTCTCCAAGGCGACCTCACGGCCGCTGGCCAAGATCGCCGCACGTTGTATGGTTGGCCAGACCCTGAAGCAGCAGGGGGTGAGTGGCGAGGTGGTGCCGGAATACTTCTCGGTGAAGGAGGCGGTATTCCCCTTCATCAAGTTCCCCGGTGTCGATCCGATCCTCGGCCCGGAGATGAAATCCACCGGCGAGGTGATGGGTGTCGGCCGTACCTTCGGCGAGGCCTACCACAAGGCGCAACTGGGTGCCGGCGTGCTGATGCCCTCCGGTGGACGCGCCTTTATCAGTGTTCGGGATCGGGAGAAGCCAGGCGTGGTTTCCATTGCCCGCGACCTGGTTGAACTGGGCTTTAGCGTGGTCGCAACACGCCGCACCGCCAAGGTATTGCAGGAGGCAGGTGTTGCGTGTGAGCCGGTGAACAAGGTCACCGAGGAGCGGCCGCATATCGTTGATATGATCAAGAACGACGAGATCAGCTTTATCATCAACACCACCGAAGACAAGCAGGCGATCGCCGACTCCTATCTCATCAGGCGTGAGGCGTTACAGCACAAGGTGACCTATACCACCACCCTGGCCGGTGCCTCTGCCACTACCCGTGCACTGAAGAAGAGCGCCATGGGCGAGGTTAACCGTCTGCAAGACCTGCACAAGGAGTTGAACTGATGAGCAAGACACCGATGACGGCCTATGGCGCGGAGAAACTGCGTGCCGAGCTTAATGACCTCAAATCTGTGCAGCGTCCGCGGGTGATCCAGGCGATTGCCGAGGCGCGTGAGCATGGCGATCTCAAGGAGAACGCCGAATACCACGCCGCGCGTGAACAGCAGAGTTTTATTGAAGGGCGTATCCAGGATATCGAAGGCAAGCTCTCCAATGCCCAGATCATCGATCCCAGGACGCTCAGCGGTAACAAGGTGCTGTTCAGCGCCACCGTGGACCTGCTCGACCTTGGTTCTGACAAGGAAGTGACCTACCAGATCGTCGGCGAAGACGAGGCCGACATCAAACAGGGTAAAGTCTCCGTGACCTCACCCATCGCCCGTGCCCTGATCGGCAAAGAGGTGGATGACGTGGCCACCTTCCAGGCACCGGGTGGCGAGAAAGAGTACGAAATCATCGCTGTAAGGTACGAGTGAGATTAAATTGCTGAATTACGGCGAGCGCATTCTGCTTACCCTGTGGGTGGGCGGGCTCTGGATCATTGGCTATCTGGCGGTCCCGATCCTCTTTGCCTCCCTTGATGACCGAATCATGGCCGGGATGCTGGCGGGAAAGATGTTTACCGCCCTGAGTTATCTCGGTCTCTTCTGTGGTGGCGTGCTGCTCCTCAGGGCACTCATCACCACGCCGCAGCCGTTTGCCCGCTGGACGGTACGCCTGCTGCTGGTGATGCTGCTGCTCGTGGCGTTTGGGGAGTTCTGGATTCAGCCCATCATGGCCGAGCTAAAGGTCGGCGGGCTGGTGGAGGGGAGCGAAAAGGCGGCCCGTTTCGGCAAGCTGCATGGCCTTGCCTCAAGCCTCTATCTGCTCAACAGCCTCTGTGGGCTGGCGCTGCTGCTGGTAATGAGTCCCAGGGCGATCAGGGCAGACGAATAGACGGTTTCTTTGCCTTGCGGTAGACCACGGCGATGTGGCCGATACGCTGTACCAACTCACATTTGGCTGCGGCGCACATCTCTTTAATCAGGGCGTCACGGGTTTCACGGTCTTCCGCGCTGACCCGTACCTTGATCAATTCATGGTGTTCCAGCGTCAGATCCAGCTCATTGGCCACGCCTTCGCTAAAACCGGCATTGCCGAGCATGACCACCGGCTTGAGCTTGTGGGCCAGGCCGCGCAGGTGACGTTTTTGGAGTTCGCTCAGGGCCATATCACTGGATCCGTTGGAGAAAAGGGAGGCAAACATAGCCTTCCGCCGATATTCTTGCAACTATAATCGCAAGACTTTTTACCGCAAAGTACGCAAAGTTACGCCAAGTAACAGCGGTTTGACGTCGCGTTACTTCGCGTACTTTGCGGTTAATGGTTTAAGGGGTTTTCATGGCTAGAAGCAAAACCAGCAGTGGCTGGCTGAAAGAGCATTTTGACGATCAGTACGTGATCCGCGCCCAGCAGGAGGGCTATCGCTCCCGTGCGGCCTACAAACTGCTGGAGATCGACGATAAGGACAAACTGCTCAAGCCGGGGATGACCGTGATCGATCTGGGTGCAGCCCCCGGCGGCGGGACCCAGATCGCTGCCGATCGGGTTGGCTCACAAGGTCTGGTGGTGGCACTGGATATCCTGGAAATGG
>JBNKBG010000077.1:0-11195 GCA_050287105.1 Thiohalomonadaceae bacterium | reverse complement strand
GGCTGGCACGAGGTGATGCTGAAGATCTGCGGTCCGGTAGTCGGCGACTGGCAACACCTGTTCGAACAGACCTGGAGCGCCTGGTCCGGCCCATCGCTCACCCCCTCCGCTGCGGTTGCCAGCCACTGTCGCGGCTCACGCGCTGGCCGGGTCACCCTCAACGCACCGAGCCGAATGGAGATCAAGCGCTCGCTGATCAAACGCATCCGCAACGCCGAACAGCGCATCTGGATCGCCACCGCCTACTTCATCCCCTCGTGGAAGATCCGCCGCCTGCTACGCCGCGCCGCACAAAACGGCATCGACGTGCGTCTGCTGCTCCCCGGTCCCCACACCGATCATCCACCGGTACGCCACGCCGGACGCCGCTTCTACAGCCACCTGTTGAATCACGGCGTACGCATCTTCGAATACCAACCACGTTTTCTCCACGCCAAGATGATCCTCTGTGATGAGTGGCTCTCCATCGGTTCCAGCAACGTCGACCGCTGGAACCTGCGCTGGAACCTGGAGGCCAATCAGGAGCTACTGGATCAACAACTGCTCGCCCAGGCGGTGCAACTCTTCGAGCGCGACTTTGGCGCCAGCCGCGAGATCCACGCGGAGAGCTGGCACCACCGCCCCTGGTACCGGCGGCTACAGGAGTGGTTCTGGGGGAATATCGACCGCTGGGTGGTGAAGCTGCTGCGGCGAGGCGGCGATAACGAAGACTAACTGCCCCGATTGAAAGTTCTCACAAAGTTCTCTATTCTCTCCTGAGAACTCCCAGAGAACTTTCCCATGCTTTCCACACGCCAGCAGGACACCTACCGTTTCATCCGCGACTACATTATCCGCTACGGCCAGGCGCCGTTGCTGACCGAGGTGGCCGAAGGATTGGGGATCAGCTCCAAGGGGGTAGTGCACCGCCATGTGCAGGCCCTGGCTGAGGCGGGCCTGATCGAGCTGCATCCGGGCCGCCATCGCGGCATCACCCTCGCCGACCGCCAGGCGGCGCAACCGACCCTGCCGCTGCTGGGCAGGATCGCCGCCGGACTGCCCATCGAAGCGATCCCGGGGCAGGATGAGGTCAACCTGGCCGACTTCTTCCTCGGCGCCGAACGCTTCGTGCTCCGGGTACAGGGCGATTCGATGATCGAGGCGGGGATCCTCGACGGCGACATGGTGGTCATCCAGCGCTGCCAGCGCGCCGACGACGGCACCATCGTGGTGGCGCTGATCGACAACGAGGAGGCGACCCTCAAACGGCTGCAAACCAACCGCGACGGCAGCGTCACCCTGCACCCGGCCAACAGCACTATGCAACCGATGCGCTATCCCGCCGAACGGGTCGCCATTCAGGGAAAGATCGTCGGCCAACTGCGCAGCTACCAGTGAACACGTCGCTGGAACAGGAGGGGCCAAGCTGCCCTGTCTACTGGCCGCGGGCGATCATCCTGATGGATATGAACGCCTTCTTCGCCTCGGTGGAGCAGCGCGATTTCCCGGAACTGCGCGGCCGCCCGGTGGCGATCACCAACGGCAATCAGGGCAGCACCATCATCACCAGTTCCTACGAGGCGCGTGCCTTCGGCATCCACACCGGCATGCGCCTGAAGGAGGCGCGCCAGCTCTGCCCGGAGTTGATCCGCCGCCCCGCCCGCTCCGGCATCTACGCCAGAATCTCCAGCGCCATCATGGCCGGGCTGCATGACATCTGCCCCGACATCGAAGTCTTCTCCGTGGATGAGGCGTTCATCGATGTCAGCCACTGCCAACGGCTACACGGCACCCCGCCGCGCATCGCGCGCATGGTCAAACAGCGGGTATGGGACATTTCCGGACTGCCCTGCTCGGTGGGAGTAAGCGGCGACAAGACCACCGCCAAATTCGCCGCCAAGCTGAAAAAGCCCGACGGCCTGACGGTGATCCCGCCGTGGGAGGCACGCCAGCGGCTGGCCGACGTTCCCACCACTGAACTGAGCGGTATCGCCCGCGGCATCGGCGGCTTCCTTGCCAGCCACGGCGTCTACCACTGCGGCGACATGCAGAAGCTGCCGATCAGTGTGCTGGGGGATCGCTTCGGTAATCTGGGACGGCGCATCTGGCTGATGTGCCAGGGAGAGGACCCGGAACAGATCCATCGCGAAGTCGCCGCGCCGAAATCGATCGGCCACGGCAAGGTGCTGCCACCGGGCACCCGCGAACGCGAGGTACTGCTCACCTACTTCCTGCACATGAGCGAAAAGGTCGGCGCGCGATTGCGCCGCCATAACCTGCAAGCCAAACGCTTTCTGATCGGCTGGAAAGAGAAGGAAGGCTGGGTCGGCGACAAACCGCGCCTGCCAGTCGCCGGGGACGATGGTCGCGCCATCTTCCGCCTCTGTTGCTTCGTACTGGAGAATCGCTGGCACGGCGCGCCGGTCTACCAGATCCAGGTCACCGCCCTCGACCCACGTCCGGCACAGCAGCAGATGGAGTTGTTTGGCGAAGAGCGTGGCACGCACCGGGAGAACCCGGTGATGGACGCGGTGAACCAGCGCTACGGCGCCTTCACCCTGACTCCGGCGCGGCTGCTCAAACGCACCACCGATGAGGACGTTATCGCCCCGGCGTGGAAGCCAAGCGGGCATCGGAAAACCGTATAACCACTCTTCTCACCATGCATCTACGCTAACTCATTGAATTAAGAAGAAACGTTCTCGAAATTAATACTTGACTGTTTTCGTGTGTTATTGCATTATTAACCCATGGAATTACTCAAGAACCTCTTGAGCCCCCCCAACATGCAATAGATATGAGGACTGTACGATGCAACTGGAAATCGATGGCAAAACCGTTCAACTGAGCGAAGCGGGCTGGCTGGAGAATCTGGCCGAGTGGGATGAGAAGATCGCTGAAGGTATCGCTCAAAATGAGAAGGTGGAACTGGGTGAGGAACACTGGGACATCATCAATACCGCCCGTGACTACTTCACCGAGTACGGCACGGTGGCCGAACCGCGTGTCTTCTCCAAACTGATGAAAAAGAAGTTCGGTGATGATCGCAGTTCACAGCAATACATCTACTCGCTGTTCCCCTACGGCCTGATCAAGTCCGCCAACAAGATCGCCGGACTGCCGCGACCGAAGGGTTGTAGCTAATCGTTTTTACTCCCCCGTAGTGCAGTTGGGCAGGGACCGTAAGGCCCTGCCCTTTTTTATGGCTGCTGGCTCAGGAAGAGCGGATAGACGGGATTGTCGCTCTCTTCCCAACAGGGATATCCGAGTTGCTCAATAAAGGCGGCAAATTTGTCGTTATCTTCTGCTGGCACCTGAATCCCGCAGAGCACCCGGCCATAGGCAGCGCCATGGTTGCGGTAGTGGAACAGACTGATGTTCCAGTGTTCCCCCATGCGATTGAGAAAACGCAACAGCGCACCGGGGCGTTCCGGAAACTCGAAACGCAACAGGCGTTCATTGTCCGCTGTAGCACGACCACCGACCATGTAACGAATGTGCAACTTGGCCATTTCGTTGTCACTCATGTCGAGCAACGGATAGCCCTGCTTCTCCAGTTGTGCCACCAGCTCTTTTTTCTCTTTCTGCCCACGCGCCAGCTGCACACCGACAAAGATGTGCGCATCACTGTTACCGGCGTAGCGATAGTTAAATTCAGTGATCGCCCGTTGCCCCAGTGTCTCGCAGAACTGACGGAAACTACCCGGACGCTCGGGTATCGTCACTGCCAGTAGCGCCTCACGACGTTCGCCCAGTTCGGCACGTTCAGCGACGTGACGCAGGCGATCGAAGTTTATGTTGGCACCGCTGTCGATAGCGACGAACTCCTTGCCGCTGCAGCCTTCGCGCTCCACATATTTTTTCACCCCGGCTACCGCCAGCGCACCGGCCGGTTCGGTGATGGAACGGGTGTCTTCAAAGATGTCCTTGATCGCTGCGCAGATTTCATCGGTGCTGACCAGAATCACTTCGTCAACACACTCCTGGGCAACACGAAACGGCTCTTCACCGACCTGTCTCACCGCTACGCCATCGGCAAAGATACCGACCTGATCCAGTTCCACCCGCTTGCCTGCCTTGAGCGCTTCATACATGCAGGCAGCATCTTCCGGCTCAACCCCGATCACCTTTATCCCGGGATGAAGATATTTGATGTAGGCGGCAACACCGGCGATCAGGCCGCCGCCGCCCACCGGCACAAAGACCGCATCGGGTATGCCGCGATACTGCCGCAGAATCTCCATGGCTATGGTGCCCTGTCCGGCGATCACCTGCACATCGTCGTAGGGATGAACGAAGGTGCGTCCCTGCTCTTCCGCCAGTTTTTTTGCATGCTCGGCAGCGTCATTATAGGTGTTACCGTGCAGGGCGATGTGCGCACCGCGGGAGGCGACCGATTTTACCTTGATCTCCGGGGTGGTCTTGGGCATGACGATCAGCGCGTCGATACCGAGCCTGGCCGCAGCCAGTGCCATACCCTGGGCATGGTTTCCGGCAGAGGCGGCGATCACGCCACGGGCACGCTCCTCCTCACTGAGATGAACCATGCGGTTATAGGCACCACGCAGTTTGAAGGAGAAGACAGGTTGCAGATCCTCGCGCTTGAGCCAGACCTGATTGTCGAGCCGGGTAGAAAGTACCGGGGCAAGTTCCAGCGGCGTCTCGATGGCAACGTCGTAGACCCGGGCGGTAAGAATGTTTTTGATGTATTCACTTAACATCCGCATAACATAAGCAGGTCGGCCGCAAGTTACAAGGAGAGACGGCACTCTGACGGGTGCAATGTCCGGGTAAACTGGTAGAATCTTCGCCAATAATCAGAAAATTGAAATAACGAGGGTAGTAGCTCATGGCTATGACACAGGATGAAATGAAACAGGCGGTAGCACGCGCCGCACTTGAACACGTGGTACCGGGTACCATCATCGGCATCGGCACCGGCTCCACCGCCAACTTTTTTATCGATGCCCTGGCTGAAATCAAACACACCATCAACGGCACAGTTGCCAGTTCCGAGGCGAGCGCCAAGCGCTTGCAGGGGCACGGAATTCCGGTGCTGGATCTTAACTCGGTGGACGAAATTTCGGTCTACATCGATGGTGCCGATGAAACCAACCGTTACGCCCATCTGGTCAAGGGTGGCGGCGGCGCACTGACCCGGGAAAAGATTGTCGCTGCAGTAGCGAAAAAATTCGTCTGCATTGTTGACGACACCAAAGTGGTGGACCTGCTCGGCGCGTTCCCTCTGCCGGTCGAAGTGATCCCGATGGCGCGCAGCTATGTTGCCCGTGAACTGGTTAAACTCGGCGGCGAACCGGTTTATCGCGAAGGCTTTGTTACCGATAACAGCAATGTCATTCTGGATGTACACGGTTTGCAGATCAGCGATGCGGTGGAACTGGAGAGCCGGTTGAACAATATTACCGGCGTCGTCACCAACGGTCTGTTCGCCCTGCGTCCGGCGGATGTGGTACTGGTCGGTAGCGCGAGTGGGGTCACTACCCTATCCTGACGTTGTTTTATCAACCCAAGGACCCGGCATGAGCAAACACCCTGGCCATGAAGCTGAGCGGCGGCAAAATTTCCGCATCGAGGATACGATCTACCTCGAATATCAGCGCCTCGCAGAAGGAGCAGAGGTCGCGGATGAACAGGGCGATGCCCAACTTGGCGATGTCTGCAATGGCATGAGACAACTGCGTGAGCTGGATCTCCAGGCCAGCCATGCCCTGGCCAACATCCGTAAACACCACAGCGACATTGCCCACTACCTTTCGATCCTCGACCGCAAGATCGAAACCCTGTCACGCGTTGTGGGGGCTATCGGTATGGGTGCCGATATTCAACCCAGTACACGGGTGAATATTGGGTCCGGTGGCATGGCCTTCGATACCCGGGAAGCACTAGAGAAGGGTGAGAGACTGTTGCTGAAGATAGTGCTGTTTCCTTCGCACCAGTGCCTGCAAATCCTTGCCCGCGTGGCGTACAGCCATGGCGGTAACGGTGATGGCAACTACCTCACCGGCCTCACCTTTGAAGAGATGCCGGAACACCTGCAGGATGCATTGATTCAGCACCTGCTTGAGGTACAGTCCGCCCAGTTGCGACGCGAGAGGGAGTAGCCGGGCCGAAGCCCGGTGTTGTGGTTTAGCCTTTGTAGGCCGGATCCAGCCAGCAACGGGGCAGGCTTTCGCCAGAGGGAAAAATCAGTTCCTGCTTACTGAAGTCCTCTTCCTCCTGCATCTCCTCACCGGCATGAAGGCGACCTCTAACGGCATTACAGTTGGGGTCGAACAACGCTGTCGTATCCAGCACCTCGACCAGATCACTGCTTCTCTTTTCTTTCAAATACATCAGATCTCTCCGTGAGTTTTCTTTTTTCAGAAGTCGGCCATTTCCAGATCGGCGCTGACTGCATCGATCCCCGCCCTGGCACACTTCTCATCGGTCTCACCCGACGGTGCGCCACTCACCCCGACACCACCAAGTATAGTGCCGCCGGCGATGATCGGTAGCCCGCCTGCGCTCATCACCAGGCCGTCGATCTTCGGTACTGCATACATACCGGTAAAACGCTTTTCCAGCGCAGAGGTGGCACTGTTGAACGACATTGCGCTATAGGCCTTTTGCCGGGAAACGGTCAGGGTAAGGTCCATTGCCAGTACATCACGCAGAATCACCTGCGGGTGACCGCCGCGGTCAATGACTGTCACCGCGATCTGTACACCCTCCTTGCGACACTGGGCGATGGCGGCCTGGGCAATCTGCAGTGCCGTCTCCATGTTGAGACGTTTGATCGAAATGATGGGGGAGTCATCGGCGGCGTGGGCCGTCGGAAGTGTTAGCAGCAGGGTGGCAAGCAGGGACAAGGCCGTACGTTTGATCATGGTTTTCTCCTCCGGGGTTATTTTCAATCATCGTAGCCCAGGTGGAGGAAAAAGGTAAAAGGTTAAAGGCAAAAGGTGGAAAGCATCACACTCGGCTTTTGACCTTTAACCTTACACCTTTAACCTGTTAGAGAAGCACTCTTTCGATCCCGCCCTGCTTCAGCTTGTCGACATAACGCTGCTGCCAGTCTTCACCGAAAAGGCGCTGCGCCAGTTCGACCACGATGTAGTCACTCTCAACACCGGTGGTATCGCTGTAGCGGGAGAGTCCCTGCTGGCAGGCGGGACAGGAGGTGAGCAGTTTGATTTCACCACCACCGATCTCGGCAATCCCCTTTTGCAGCTCCTCCTCTTTCCGGTAACGCACCTGGGTGGCGATATCCGGTCGGGAGATGGCAAACGTACCCGCTTCACCGCAGCAGCGATCCGACAACTTCACCTCCTGCTTTAGCAGGCTGGAGGCAACCTTAAGCGGGTTGTGGGTTTTCATCGGCGAATGACACGGATCGTGGTAGAGATACTGGCGTCCGCTGTTGCTGCCGCAGAAGACATTTTTCTCCAGCAGGTATTCGTGGATGTCGAGCAGACGACAGCCGGGGAAGATCGCCTCAAACTGATATTTGAGCAACTGGTCCATGCAGGTGCCGCAGGAGACGATCACCGTTTTGATATCCATGTAGTTCAGGGTGTTGGCGATACGATGGAACAGCACCTGATTCTCCACCGAGATGCGCTTACCCGCCGCGTCGTTACCCGCCGAGCTTTGCGGGTAACCGCAGCAGAGATAGCCGGGAGGCAGCACGGTTTGCGCACCGCTCTCGTAGAGCATCGCCAACGTCGCCAGACCGACCTGACTGAAGAGCCGTTCGGAACCGCAACCGGGGAAATAGAACACCGCTTCGGAACTTTCTGAACTGCGTGTCGGGTCGCGCAGGATCGGCACCACCTTATCATCCTCCAGACCAAGCATGGCGCGGGTGGTCTGGCTCGGCAGGCCTGCGGGCATCGGGCGCTTCATGAAATTAATCACCTGCTCCTGCAAACCCATCTTGCCGGTGGTACCGGCAGGACGCTTCTTGTTACCCAGCAGGCCAATGGCTTTGACGACGCGGTGGGCCAGACGCTGTCCGGCATATCCCCATTCGATCATCGTCTTACGCATCAGTTTTACCGTTGCCGGATCGCTGACGTTGAGGAAGGCCATGGAGAGACGGGTGCCGATATTGCTGCGTTTTTTGCCCTGACTACAGAGGATGTTACGCATACGTACCGAGACGTCACCGAAGTCGATGTTCACCGGGCACGGCTTGAGGCAACGATGACAGACGGTGCAGTGGTCGGCCACATCGTTCATCTCGGCAAAGTGGCGCACCGAGATCCCTCGACGGGTCTGCTCTTCGTAGAGGAAGGCCTCGATGATCAAACCGGTAGCGAGAATTTTATTCCGCGGTGAGTAGAGCAGATTGGCCCGCGGTACATGGGTGGTACAGACCGGCTTGCACTTACCGCAGCGCAGGCAGTCCTTGACCATATTATTCAATTCACCCAGTTCGCTTGCCTCGAGGATCAACGCCTCCTGTTGCAGCAGACGCAGCGAGGGAGTATAGGCATTTTCCAGACCGGAACCGGCCAGCAGCTTGCCGCGATTGAAGTGCTGTTGCGGATCG
Source organism: Thiohalomonadaceae bacterium (assembly GCA_050287105.1). Classification (GTDB taxonomy): domain Bacteria; phylum Pseudomonadota; class Gammaproteobacteria; order Thiohalomonadales; family Thiohalomonadaceae; genus JAPHTQ01. Next base: position 2,662 of record JBNKBG010000077.1, on the reverse strand, counting down.
ACCTTCTCCTTGTAGGCGGTAAACGCCTCGACCACTTCCGGGGCGAGGAACTGCATCTTGGTCAGACCGATACCGTGCTCGCCGGAGATCACCCCGCCGAGGGATTCGGCAAGCGCCATGATCCGCTCCACCACCCGCTCGGCTTCATGCAGCATTTCGTAGTCGTTGGAGTGGACCGGAATATTGGTGTGCACGTTGCCGTCACCCGCGTGCATGTGGGTGGCGACGAAGAGCCGACGATTGCGCTCTGCGGCATGAATCGCGTCGAGCCGTTCGCGCACCGCCTCCAGTTCGCGACCGCTGTAGATCTCCTTGAGCGGTTTCTCCACTTCGCGACGATAGGAGATACGCAGATCCTGACGCTGCATCAGGGAGAAGAGCGTCTCTTCGGAATCCAGCTTCTCACTCAATTCCGCAGAATACTCTGCGGCAAATTGCTTTGCCGGCGCATCGAGACCATCGAGCCAACCCTGCCAGCGGCTACGAATCGTCTGCAGATGATTCAGCGCGGCTTCACGCTTGGCCTCGTGAATTGCCGTACTCTCCTCGCTCTCTTCGTAGTCGGCATCACTGCGCCTTACCGGCAGTGGCCCGCCCAGATACTCGGCCACCGCATCGATGATCGCGAGTTTGTTGGCGATAGACTGCTCGATATTGATTCGCTCGATCCCTTCGCTGTAATCGGCCAGCCGCTCCAGTGGGATCACCACGTCCTCGTTGATCTTGAAGGCGTTGGTGTGGGCAGCGATGGCAGCGGTGCGCGCACGGTCGGACCAGAAGCGATGCCGCGCCTCGGGGCTGACGGCAATGAAGCCTTCCGCATCACGGGCATTGGCCATGCGCACCACGGTGGAGGCCGCTTCGGCCACCTGCTCCTCATTGTCGCCAGCGATGTCGGCCAGCAACACCATCTTTGGCAGATCGGGGCGTGGCGCCTTGGTACTGTAGTTGACCGCCTTGATGTAGCGGTCATCCAGATGCTCCAGACCCGCCAGTACCACACCGGGCAGCGCATCCAGGTAATCCTTGGTCTCGACGATGGCAGGCACTGAACGGCGCAGGTCAGCCCCGAAAAATTCGAGGCAGACGGTGCGGGTGAAACCGGGCATGCGATGGAGAATGAACACCGCCGAAGTAATGATACCGTCGCAACCCTCTTTCTGTACCCCGGGCAGGCCGCCGAGGAATTTGTTGGTCACGTCCTTACCGAGGCCGCGCTTGCGCAGATGTTCGCCGGGGATCTTCAGGATTTCCGGTTCGCCCTTGAGGCTGTTATCGGCAGCACTGAAACGGCTGACACGAAACTCGGCCAATTCCACTTCGTGGATCTTGCCCAGATTGTGGTTGAGCCGCTCCACCTTCAGCCAATCACCATCCGGAGAGACCATATTCCAGGAGGCGAGGTTGTCGAGGGTGGTGCCCCACATCACTGCCTTCTTGCCGCCGGCGTTCATGGCAATATTACCGCCGATGCAGGAGGCATCCTGAGAGGTGGGATCGACGGCGAAGACATGTCCGGCCGCTGCCGCATGTTCGGAAACACGGCGTGTCACCACCCCGGCACCGACGCTGATGGTGGTCACCTCCTGTGCTACACCGGGCAGGGTCCGTGGCTCCACCTTGCCGATAGCGTCGAGCTTTTCGGTGTTAATCACCACGCTGTCGGGATGCAGGGGTACCGCACCGCCGGTATAGCCGGTACCACCACCACGGGGAATGATAGTCAGGCCCAGGGCAACACACTCGCGTACCACCGCGGCAACCTCTTCCTCGCTATCCGGGGTAATCACCACGAAGGGATACTCCACCCGCCAGTCGGAGGCGTCGGTGACATGAGAGACGCGGGCCAGACCGTCAAACTGAATGTTGTCCTTACGGGTAACCTTCACCAGGCGGTGCGACACCTCCCGACGCTTACGTTGCTCCTGGGAGAGCCACTGCTCGAATTCGTTCACCGCCTTGCGGGCGGCCTCGGCCAGACCCACCGCCTCAGCGTTACCATCGGCGCGGGCGACAATTTGATCCAGGCGATGGTGTAACGCATGCACCAGGGATCCCCAGCGCTTGGGATTCTCGATCAGGTCGTCCTGGATAAAGGGGTTGCGCACAATAACCCACATATCCCCCAGCACCTCGAACAACATCCGTGCCGAACGGCCGGTAACCCGCTCTTCGCGCAGACGATTAAGACGTAACCACTGCTCCTCACCGAGAAAACGAATGACAATCTCCCGATCGGAGAAGGAGGTGTAGTTGTAGGGAATTTCGCGGATGCGGGTGGTAGTAGAGCTGGTCATTACGCGGTAGCAACCCGGCTGGGAAAAAGAGGGCGCTAGTTTAACACGGCAAATCGCAGTGTTGGAGGAGTAGAGAGCAGAAACGAAAACGGGGCCCGAAGGCCCCGTTTCCTATCCAAGATTAATCTTGCGATTAACTTAGAAGCCTACGCGCAGACCTGCAGCGATACCGGAGGCAACTTCGCCATCGAGATCCAGAGAGGTGTAAGCCAGGTGAGCGGTAGTGGTCTTGCTGAACGCATGAACCACACCGATGGTCAGGTGGTTGTTGGTAACGTCACCACCAGCAGCCTTAACGGTGTTGGTACCGTAAGAACCGGCCAGGATGTTGGCACCCATGGCGTAGGTAGCGTTAACCAGGATGA
>JBNKBG010000076.1:0-11333 GCA_050287105.1 Thiohalomonadaceae bacterium | reverse complement strand
GTGGTCTCAGCGAAGCTGACCGAGCGGATCATGTCGCCGCCGCCCAGGAAGGGCGGCATCTCCTTCAGCAGCTCCGCCTTGCCGTAGAGCACGCCGATGGCGGTGGGGCCGTAGAGCTTGTGTCCGGTAAAGGCGTAGAAGTCGGCCCCCTGTGCCTGCGCGGCCATCGCACTCTCCAGGGTCAGCGCTGCGCCAGCAATATCCTCGGCATCCAGCTGCATGCGTGCGTAGAGCAGGGCCAGTCGATGATTGCCGGGATTGAGTGCCAGGCCCTGCTGCAGTTGCGCTGCTGCTTCGATGCGCCGTGACTGGGAGAGGTAGAGAATAGCCAGCGATTCCCGTGAGGCGGTGTGCTTTGCATCGATACGCAACGCCTCGCGCCACGCCTCTTCAGCACCCTTGCGGTCACCACTTTGCAACAGACCATAGCCCCGTTGATACTGCTGCTCGGCCAATTTTTCACTGCTCTGAGGGCGCAGGGTTTTCTTGATCCGCGGCTGTGGCGCTTTACGCGGCACAACAGCCGGCTGTTCGGCCACAACACTCTCTTCGTCCGCTGGCTCATCCTCAATCTCGGGCCGGGTTATCCCCGCCGGGGTCTCCCGAACAACAGACTTCGCGGGCGCTGATTTCTGCACCAGCGGCGCTACCGCTTTCTCTTCTGGCGCTGCTGGGACTGCCGGTGGTGCCGATGGCGCAGGTGCGGGCTTCACCGCTACGGTTGTGGCAGATTGCGCTGGTACCTGCCGCTCCTGCCACAACAGATAGGCAGAGACAGAGGCAAGCACGGCAATTACCACAACCAGCGCCAACAGCAATACATTCTGTTTCTGTCGCTTGCGGCCAGCAGCGCCCATGCCATCAATCGCACGTTGTGCCAGATCGCCCGATGCCCTGCGGGATTCGAGATCCTTGAGCATTTGATTAATCAGACTCATACGCTCACTCCGGAAAAGAGGTTGGTTTGCAGTGCCAGGGCAACGAGAAGTGTCGCGAGCAGAAGCAGCAATCCTGCTGTCAGCCACTTGCGCCGGGATTCATTCTGCCAGAAGCGCCCTTGCCGGGCATCTTCGGTATCGTCGATAGCCAGTTTGACCTCTGACTTGCCGATACGTCGAATCCCTTTACCATAACCGAGCAGCAACGATTTGTGCGCCAGGATATTAATCAACCTGGGAATGCCGCGACTCCCTTTGAAGAGCAGGCCCAATGCAGGTTCTTCGAAACCGACATCACCGTCATTTCCAGCTACCACCAGACGGTAATTGATGTAGGCATCCAGTCCGTCGCGATCGATGGGCTGCAAGGTATAGGAAAAAGTGATGCGCTGGCGTAACTGGCGGATGGAAGGCTTGCTCAGTACCACATCCAGTTCCGGTTGGCCAAACAGCACCACATGCAACAGCTTGCGCTTTTCCGTTTCAAGATTGGTGATCAGGCGTACCGCTTCCAGCGTCTGATCCGGCATCGCCTGCGCTTCATCTATACACAGTACCACCTGTTTGCCATCGCTATTCAACTCGATCAATCGTCTGTTCAGCGCATCCATTACATGATGGGTACCGAGATTGCGCGGCAACTCCAGACCCAGCTCGCCGGCCACCGCCAGGATCAGCGCATTGGGAGTTAAAAATGGATTGGGAATATAGGCGGTGACAAATTTTCCATCCGCCTTGTCGAGATAGTTGAGCAGTTTGCGGCAGAGCAGGGTTTTACCCGTGCCTACCTCGCCGCTGACCTTGATGAAACCTTCGCCATTCTCCAACGCAACTAACAGTGTATTGAAGGCGTCACGGTAACTCCCGTAAGAGAAGAAGAAGCTGGTATCCGGTGTCAGCGAAAAGGGGAATTCGCGCAGGCCGTAATGTTCAAGATACATGATATCCCGATTACATGTTTTCAGACATGTCGCGGATAGCCCCCGAAGAGCGCTTCAGTTCATGCTGCCAGGTATCACCATTGGCATCAATGACGGTCGGTTTCAGCAAGATCACCAACTCGCTTTTACGGGTACTCTTTTTGGTGTGGCGGAACAGTGCGCCCAGCAGCGGAATATCACCAAGGATAGGCACCGAGGCGACCTCGTCCTGGGTAGAATTCTGCATCAGACCACCGATGACCACTACCTGGCCATTGGCCGCACGAATGATGGTATCCGACTCGCGGATGTTACTGGCCGCCAGTGGCATGCTAGTAACGCCGTCGACCGTGGTGATGGTCTTGGTTTGCTCTGAAACCTCACTCACCGAGGGGTGAACGTGCAGCACGATATCACCCTGCAGACTGATCTGTGGCGTCACATCCAGTGCAACACCGGAGAAGAAGGGCGAGAGTTCCACGGAAACGCTGGTGTTGCCCGTGGTTGAGGTCGTGTCCTGACTGATGTTGGTAACATAGAACTCATCGGAGCCGACCTTGATCACCGCTTTCTGGTTATTCACCGTAGAGACACGTGGGCTGGAAAGTACCTGCACATCCCCCTGCGTCTTGAGCAGTTCGATAAAGGCGGTGAAATCGGTGGTACTGAGAGCGAGGGAGAAGACACCACCGAAGGCACTGGCAACAGTACCGTTAATTGCACCATAGTCCGCCGGATTGAGGTCGCCAGACCTGCCGTAAATGTCTGAAACACCGCTACCGCTGAAGATAGTACCGCCACCAGTCTGACCCGCAGTCAGCGTGTCAGTACCGCTGGTGGCAAGTCCGCCCCAGTTGATACCACTCTGGAAACCGTCGCTGAGTAGCACCTCGATAATCCGTGCCTCCAGGATCACCTGGCGTGTGGCCACATCCTGGGTACTCTGCAAATACTCTTCGATCACCCGCATCTCTGCAGGCATGGCGCGCACCATTACCATACCGGTCTGTTGGTTCACGGCAATCTTGCGCCCATTCTCGTGACCAACAATAATCTCCAGCGCGGCTTTCAACTCCTCCCAGAAATCCGCATCGGTGGTGGTAGTAATAACGCTGCTGTTCTCACTGCTGGAGGCGCTGCCACTCGAACCGCTGTCACCGCTACTGCCACCTGATCCGGAGGTCGAAATCTGCCCGGTCTTGGAGGTGATCAATGATTGTCCGGCGCGTTTCATTGCCAGGTAATCGACCATGAAGATGCGAGTGTGAATGGTATTAGGAAAGACCTGTACGTTGTGACCGCCAATCTTGTAATCGAATCCATTGACATTACGTAACACCTTAAGCACTTCAGGTACGCTGACGTTTTTCAAATCAAGGGTGATGTAACCCTTAACATCAGGATGCACCACCATGTTATACGGCGTATTTTCCACCAGGCTCAGGAAAAAATCCCGTGCACTAACCCGCCGCACCTTCACGTCGAAACGCTGTTCCACATCGGCCCGCGTATCGATACCCGGCAACTGTACCTGTACCTGTGGCAGCAGAGCGGCACTGACTTCCGCCGGCGGTGAATTTTTTGCCTCGGCGCTATCCGACTTGACCTCGAAGGCGTCCTGCATTGCGCCACTGACGTTATTGTCCCGCATCGTATAGCCACTACAACCGCCAAGCATCGCCAGGATACTGACGGCGGTGGCGAGCGAGCGCAGTGCTTGTTTGACGGTACTCATTATCGGGAGGCCTCCACTGGCGTCTTGATACTTAGAGGGAGCAAAGTGAGGGTACGGGTTTTGCCCGCAAGGCTGATGACGACCTCGGTCGCCTGTATCTCTAACACTCTGGCCTTGTTCACTTTGTCCCCGATGGTCACATTGCGACCGTTAATAATCGCGGAGCGTCGTGACGGTGAAATAAAGATGGAACTCAATTCGTAACCTGTCACGCTCTTTTTCGTGCTATTTCCCTTACTCAGGGTAACCGGAGGACGCATCGGATCATTGATGGTATCAGCCAACAATGAATGTGGCACTGCAACACAAAGGGGCAGCGTCAGCGCCAACAGTTTTGCCAGCGAACACCTAGACACCGATCCACCCCTCCGTCAGGCTGATGGTGTGCACCTTAATTACGATCTCGGCGCGTGGATAATCCAGCATGGTGATCTTCACCTCATCCCAACGGAATTGCCAGGGCAGTGTCTCAAGCGCACGCAGGTAATTGATAGTCTGGCTATAGCTTCCCTGCAATTCAATCTTCATGGTGTGCTTGAAGATCCCCTGCGCATCGGTACCACCCTTGCCGTCCTTCACCTCCAGCAGCGCTTCGCTACCCAGGTTTTCCAGATGAACAAATTCAAGTCCGTGCTGCTGCTTAAGTACACTCTCAATGATATGCGCCATCTGCTTCGGCTCGATCAATCCCTTGATCATCTCATTGATCTGTTCACTGGACTGTAGCAGTTGCTCATCCAGTTTCTTTAGCTGCTCACGCTCCTCACGATTGGGATCGACATTGTGCTCTGCCATGATCGCCAACGCCTGATCATCCAGGGTCGTAATCTCGGCACGGATCGTTTGTAGCTGCTTCAGCAAGTCGCGCTGATCCCGATCCAGCGGACTCATGAACAGGGTATCCCAGGCCATGAATAGAATAGCGGCTACCGCGACGAAGATGATCGCCCGCTCACGCAGTGAAAGCGCATCGACCCGAGTCTGCAACGATTCAAACTGTTTACGAATCATCGTTGGGCCCTCTTCGTCTCTTCATCGGGCTCAGTGCTCAGTTTGAAGGCGATCAGGGCATCCTTTTTATCACGCAGAATGTTGACGCTGCTGAAAACCGTGCCGTCAAACGATGGTTCGTTAGCCATGCGTTGAATCAACAGCGGCACCTCTTTGGCCGATAGAGCCTTACCCGACAGGGTGAGCTGCTTGTTATCGCGCACGCTGATCTCTTCAAACCAGAGATCTTTTACATGCTGTCGTGCCAGACCGGTAAGCTGTTCCGAGAAGCCGGGGTTTCCACCGGCACCGGTATTTTGATGGCGCAGCTCCTTGATCAAACGCATGCGGTGCTCCAGCAGCGCCTGCTTGCTTTTGGCCAACTCTACCAGGGTCATATCTTTTTTCTTTGGCGGATATTTATTGCGCAAATCCGCCAGGGTATTACTGTGTTGAGTACGCTCCAGCTTCAACTTTTCCACCTGTTGCTGCAACGAGTGTCCCTGGTAAACACTGATGAAGTAGATCAGCAGCAACAGCGCGAAAATAACCAGATTGCCCTGCAACAGGGTATTCAGCGAGAAGACCCGCTCCTGTTTGCGCAATATTGGCTGATAGAGGTTAATCTGTTGCATTACAGTGCCTTGCTTCTTTCACGTAAGGCCGCGCCAATGGGCAAGAGACAGAGGGATTGCATCTCTTCATTCAAAACCTGTTCGCAATTCAGGAGTTTGTTCAGATCCAGTTTCTTCACCGGTATACCGAGATGCTCATTCAGGTACTCGAGCATGCCTGGCACAGGATCCTCCATCGGTGCCAGCACCAGAGTACTCACGGGCGGCAGCGCGAAGTGACCCTCGTAGTAATCGAGTGAGCGCTGCACCTCAAGGACGATATTATCAAATGCGCGAATCAGCGGCTTGGTATAGGACTCGGCATCGTCGATGGTAAAGACATCATCCGCCTCGTGGCGCGCCTGGGCATCTTCAGCGACGAAGGCGTTCAGCTGGTTCAGACCAATATCGAGGCGACGTGAAAGGTAGAGGCTTTTCTGTCGGGTGATAGTGAGCAGGCCGCTCTCGTTGGTCACATAGAGCATCGCCATACCTGTCTCATCCTCGGGCATCAGACCGGCAATATTTCGCATCGCCAGTTCCGGGATATCGATCACCGTCAGGTTGAAACGCTCTTCTTCGAGCTGGTTAATGTGCGACTGTACCGCAACGCGGCGCGCGGCAACCACATACATCAACTTCTGCCGACCACGCTCCTCCTGTCCGGGGATATCGAAGACATCGACAATAGCGTCGTCCACATGAAAATCGATCAGGTCCTTGATGCGCCAGCGGATCGCCGTCTTGAGTTCACTGGCATCCACTTCAGGGGTATCAACCAGCAACAGGGTGAACATGTCGTCTTCAGCAACGCTGATGCAATAGGCCTCGTGCAGGCCCAGCTCTTCGCTGAGGCGGCCCAGCAGTGAAGGCCGATCAGCCAGGGAGGTGTTGGGGATATAGCGACAGACGCTGAGGCGCGGCACCGATTCACCCGGCTCCATGGAAACACGCGCCAGCCCCACCCCGTGCGGGGAGAGCCTGATGCCAAACTGACCATCAATCAGCGTCTTCTTTTTCAGAAAATCAAACAGAATCTGTTCCTCTCAATGCCATCCCGTTAATGTGAACGAATTCACAAATTGCCATAGCATTGTACCCATATAGACTACAGAATCAACGACAAGATTGCTATGTAAAGGAATGAAAGTAAACGAAAACTATACCTCGAAAGTAGCAGATATTATTTGCAGGTGCAGAGAAAGTGAAAACTGATGCCACCAAGCACCGCCAGGCCACTCCATATCTGGTTACGATAGCTGCGGCGGGGGCCGCGTTGGGGGTGGTTAAAGAGTAGCCAGTGCTGGTAGGGCAGGAGTATCAGCGCCGTCGCCAGACCAATGCGGAAAAAGAGGCTCAACTCAAGTTGCCGCCCCACCAGCCACAGGGTAAACAGCGCGGAGAGCTGCATCACCAGAATAAACAGCCAGCTGTTTTCACCGAATAGCAGGGCCAGGGAGCGGATGCCGACCTGTTGCTCGTAGTTGCGCCGTGGCAGGGCGTAGAGGGTGGTGAAGGCGGTGGCCCACAACAATACCGCGGTAAAGAGCAACCAGGCGCTCTTGTCCGGGGTAACCCCCTGCACCGTCCAGGCCATCGGGATCAGCCAGGCGTAACAGAGTCCGAGATAGGGCTGGGTCAGGAGCATGCGGGTCTTGATGATCGGATATCCCAGCAACAGGACCAGGGCTGCGATGGCGTAATAGAGCAGCGGCCTACCCAGTGGCCAGATCAGCAACAACGCCAGCAAAAGCAGGACGGCAAACAGTAGTTGCGCCTCCAGTGGAGAGACCAGCTTGCGCGCAATAAACGACTCCTGCGCCGGCTCCAGCAGTTGCGACTCCATCCAGTCGTTGAATACCCAGGTAGCGCAGCGTGCCAGCAGCGCCGCACCCAGCAGTGACAGCAACGGTAACCACTGCGGCGCCCCACCGGTGGCGAGCAGTGCCGCCCACAAGCCTGGCAACAGAAACAGCACAATATCGGTGGGGCGGTGCAACCGACAGATATTGAAAAAGCGCCGATTGGCAAAATAGAGGCGGTGCAAGGTCTCTTTGGCGGACATCGACATCACTCCTCCGTTTCGTGGAGCAGTAGTTCGGGCAGAAAGAATTCGCTCACCAGCAGCGGGTTACGTTGCAGTCGAAACCGCGAACGACGCCCCCACACCGGACTCCCATCAGGCAACTCCATGCCACGGCTGCGACGATAGAGGCGCTGACGCGGTTCGATACGCGCTACCTCCATCGGGCTGCGCTGCAAACGTGGGTCGGCAAACAGCACCGCTCCCAGGGAGTGATTACCCAACTGGGTCAGCCGTCGCAGACCGCCCTTCAGTGAGGGCAACGGAATCACGGTACGGGCAAATACCCAAGGTGTATTACCACAGAGCAGATGCACCTGACGCACCAGGGCGATCTCCTGCGGCGGTCGATTAAGGGCGCGAGACTCGCTGAGCATCGGTCGTTCCAGTCGCTGTGAAAGCACCTTAACCCGAAAGGCAGTGCCGCAACGGCTCTGCAGGCGCCTGGTCAGGGAAGCGTGATCCAGTAACCAGCCCCGCCACTCCTCCGGCAAGGCACCACGCCGCAACTGCAGGCTGCTCTGCCAGGCGGGTTCGAGGGCGTGTTTACCGAGATCGTTTTTCATTTACAACGCAGGCGAAAGGATGAAGGTAGAGGATAAAGGTTTCAGGTGTCAGGTAACAGGTGACAGGAACAAAACCTGTCGCAAAATGTAAAAATCATACCGCTCCGTAACGGGTCTTGCCGCCCAACCAACGCAGAATCAAGTGGGCCGCATGCTTTGGATGATTCTGCAACAGCGGTGTGGCAATAGTGGCGACCTGCTGCACCATCTCCCGATCCCGTTGCAGATCGGCCACTTTCAGTTGCATCACGCCGGTCTGGCGAGTGCCGAGCACCTCGCCAGGACCGCGTATCTCCAGATCCTTCTGCGCAATGACGAAACCGTCGTTGGTTTCGCGGATCACCTTCAGGCGTTCCCGCGCCACCTTGCCCAGTGGTGGGTGGTACATCAGCACGCAACTGCTTCGCGCACTGCCACGTCCGACCCGTCCACGCAGTTGATGCAACTGCGCCAGTCCCAGTCGCTCGGCGTTTTCGATGATCATCAGACTGGCGTTGGGCACATCGACCCCTACCTCGATCACCGTGGTCGCCACCAGCAGTTGCAATGCTCCCGCCTTGAAGGATGTCATCACCGCCGCCTTCTCCGCCGGCTTCATTCGGCCATGGACCAGACCGATTGCAAGTTGCGGGAGCAGCTCCTGCAACTGGGTCGCGGTCACCTCAGCGGCCTGGCACTGCAACGACTCCGACTCCTCAATCAGGGTGCAGACCCAATAGGCCTGACGACCATCGGCACAGGCGGCGGCGACCCGCTCGATCACCTCGTCACGGCGCTCGTCACTCAACACCACTGTCTCCACCGGGGTACGACCTGGTGGTAATTCGTCGATCACTGAAAGATCGAGATCCGCATAGGCGGTCATTGCCAGACTGCGCGGGATCGGGGTAGCGGTCATGATCAACTGATGCGGATAGGCGCCCTGCTGTTTGCCCTTCTCCCGTAGCGCCAGCCGCTGATGCACACCGAAGCGGTGCTGCTCGTCGACGATCACCAACCCCAGGTCGGCGAAGGTCACCTCCTCCTGAAACAGGGCATGGGTACCCACCACCAGCGCCGCGCTACCCGACTCCACCGCCGCCAGCATTTCGCGCCGCGGTTGCGCCTTGAGCTTGCCGGTAAGCCAGGCGACCTCGATGCCCAGCGGCGCCAGCCACTGTTCGAAATTACGAAAGTGCTGTTCGGCCAGCAGTTCGGTCGGGGCCATCACCGCCGCCTGTTTACCACACTCGATCGCCTGCAGTGCCGCGAGGGCAGCGACCACGGTCTTACCGGAGCCCACATCCCCCTGCACCATGCGTTGCATCGGTGTCGACTGCTGCAGGTCGTGTTCGATCTCACGGCTCACCCGCTGCTGTGCCGATGTCAGGGTAAAGGGCAAGGCATCCACTAATTGCTGTCGCTGCCTGCTATCCCCTTTTAGCGGTGGCGCAGGGTGCTTGCTCACCGCCAGACGCAACTGGCGCAGGCTCAACTGGTGCGCCAGCAACTCCTCAAAGGCCAGGCGCTGCTGCGCCGGATGTTCCCCCTCAAGCAGGGCGGCAAGAGAGATATCCGGCGGCGGTCGATGCAGCAGCAACACCGCCTCGTGCAGGGTCGGCATTCCCTGGGGTAACAGCTCCGGCGGCATCCACTCGGCAAGAGCGACGCTACCCTGTTGCAGCCGCTCTACCGCCTGGTCGATCAGACGGCGCAGCCCTGCCTGCTGCAACCCCTCGGTGGCGGGATAGATGGGGGTCAACGCCTCCTCCACCTCCTGCCCCTCGCCGACGCGACGAAACTCCGGATGGATCATCTCCAGGGTGGTAGCGCCACGACGCACCTCACCGTAACAGCGCAGGCGCACGCCACGGGCCAGACTCTCTTTCTGTGCATTGTTGAAGTGAAAGAAGCGCAGGGTCAGGCTGCCAGTGCCATCGCTGATGCGGGTCAGCAGCATCCGTTTGCGACCGAACTTGATTTCGCTGAGTTGTACCTCGCCTTCGATCAGCGCATCGCCGCCGGGGCGGAGGCTGCCGATGGGAGTGAGGCGGGTACGGTCCTGATAGCGCAACGGTAAATGGAACAACAGTTCCTGCAGAGTGGAAATACCAAACCCTTCCAGCTTTACTGCCATACTCGGCCCCACCCCCTTCAGGGTGGTCACACTGACCTCGTGGGCGGCGGGTGCTGCCGGGGTTTCGTTACGCGTCACGGGTAAACGGTTACTGGTTCAGGAGGATTTTCTGAGCGCGGCGAGCTGCTGCTGAAAACGCTGTTGCAGTTGCGGCTGGCCCGCATAGGGGTCGAGCTGATCGAACAGCCGCTCCAGCAGACTCAAACGCTTGGCCGGTCGCGGATGGGTCTTGAAGAGGAAGGCCAGCGAGGCATCCTTCTGATCCATCCCCGCCAGGGTCTGTAACACCGCGGGCAGTCCGTAGGGGTCGTAACCGGCACGGGCCGCGATCACCACGCCCATCCGATCCGCCTCGAACTCATCACCCTTGTCCAGACCACGGGCATAGAGCTCTTTGAAACCATTGGAGATCTTCTGCATATCCTTTGCCCTCTCCTCGTCGACCTGACTTTTGGCGACACTCATCAGCAAACTGACCCGGGCATTCTTGCGCACCGCATTGAGGTAGTGGCGACGCACCACGTGCACCGTTTCGTGCGCCAGGGTACCAGCCAGCTCCGCCTCACTGTGCATCTTCAGCAACAACCCCTTGGTCACCAGCACATAACCACCGGGAGCGGCAAAGGCGTTGATGTCATTGCTGTCGACCACCGCGAATTTCCAGTTAAGGTCCTTACGCTCGGTATGCAGGGCAACCCAGTGACCCACACGATTGACGTAACGTTGCAGCGGATCGTTATCCACCAGCGGCACCGCACCGAGCAGCACCGCGACCGCCTCTTCACCGATCAGTTGCTCCTGCTCGTCATCTACCTCAGCGAAGGCGCCCTTGGCCGAACGCACCACCTCGCCAAGATCGAGGTTGTCCATCTTGATACAACCGCCGCTTGAGAGGGCGGCCAGGATAAGCAGCAGGAGAGAGACGCGACGCATCACTCTGGCTCCTTCAGGTAACGCAGTTTGATGGCATGCAGTTTACCGCTGGCGGCAAACTTCTCCGCGTTGGCGCTGCTGACCTGATAGCTATCGAGTTTTTTTACTGCCGCATGATCCGGTTTGGCCTTGCTCACATCGGCAGAATCGAGACCACGTATCCCGGTGGCAACGGTAACACCGCTGGCCCCTGAACGACCCGTGGAGAGAAAGTTGAGGGTCTGCGCCAGACCACCGCCCCGGCTGCTATCGCTGCTGCCGCTACCCAGGCGGATGTGGCTCATGCGTAACCAGCCGCTCTTTTGGCTATTGTCCTGCGCCTGATACCAGCCGCCCTTGCGTTGCAGAATCTGCAGTTTGCTCTTCGCCTTGATGGTAGTTATGGCCGCCGCGTCGCTATGGGGCTCGGCACGCAGGGTGGTGTCACGCAGGGCGACC
>JBNKBG010000075.1:0-11361 GCA_050287105.1 Thiohalomonadaceae bacterium | reverse complement strand
ATTGTCATCCTGATCGGCGCTATCGGCTTCAACTCTCTACTCGCCTTCTTCACCATCCGTGACCTGGGCAACAGTGTTAATGACGTCAACCGCACCATGTCCGCCCTGGCCGAAGGCAATCTCACCGCCCAGACCAATTATCAGGGCAAAGATGAGCTGGGGCAGATCGCTAGAGGCCTGAACAATATGGGTAGCGAGTTCCGGCAGATCATCCAGAATCTCTCCGGTGCCGCCAGTCAGCTGGCCTCCGCCGCCGAGGAGACCTCTGCGGTTACCCGCGACACCAATCAGAATATCCTGCGACAACAGCAGGAGGTAGATCAGGTAGCTACCGCGATGAATGAGATGAACGCCACCGTGCATGAAGTGGCGAAAAACGCCGCCAGTGCGGCCAGTGCGGCACATAACGCGGATGAACAGGCGAGCACCGGCAAACGCGTGGTGGAAAAGACCATGGATGTCATCGAAAACCTGGCCAATGAGGTAAATAGCACCAGTAACGCCATTCGTGAGCTGGCGAAGGATAGTGAAAGTATCGGCAGCGTGCTGGATGTGATTCGCGGCATCGCCGAACAGACCAACCTGTTGGCACTTAACGCCGCCATTGAGGCGGCCAGAGCTGGTGAGCAGGGTCGCGGTTTCGCCGTTGTGGCCGATGAAGTACGCACTCTGGCACAACGCACGCAGAAATCGACTCAGGAGATTCAGGAGATGATCGAGCGGCTACAGAAAGGAACCGCTACCGCCGTCGACGCCATGGAGAGGAGTCAGGCACAGGCCCATGCGGGAGTACAGCAGGCTGCCGAAGCGGGGACCAGTCTGGATGCAATTCAAACGGCGGTCGATGCCATCACCGATATGAATACCCAAATTGCCAGTGCCGCCGAAGAACAGAGTGCCGTGGCCGAAGAGATCAACCGCAACATCAGCAATATCAGTCAGGTGGCAGACTCCACTGCTTCCGGCGCACAACAAACCAGTGCCGCCAGCGAAGAACTGGCACGACTGGCCGAGCAGTTACAAACAACCGTCAGTCAGTTCAAAGTGTAATTGGCGTATTTGCTTTCACATCTGTTTGAAACGGTGCGCGTAGCTGCGGCTCACCAGCAACTCGTCCGTCAGGCCGGAGAGCCGTAGCCGCAACCGCCCTTCCTCGTCACGTTGACCGCTTTCGACAAAAGCGAGATTGACGATAGCGCCGCGGTGTATGCGCCAGAAATGCTGCGGATCCAGTTCTGCCTCCAGTTCCTTCATCGGCTTGCGGATCAACAACTCACCATCCCCGGTGATCACCGTGGTGTATTTATCGGCGGCTATGAAGCAACGAACCTCTTCTACAGGTACCAGCTTAACCTCGTCACGTACTCCGGCACGTATCCACTGCAACGGCGGACGGGCCACCCCGCGTAGATTTCTCGCCAGTTGTTCCAGCAGCTCATCGAGCTGCGCTGCTGGTGCCTGTTGCATACGCTGCTTCAGGCGCGCCACCGTCTGTGCCAATCGTTCGACAGTCACCGGCTTGACCAGGTAGTCCACCGCGTCACGCTCAAAGGCACTCACCGCGTATTCATCGTAGGCAGTTACAAATACCAGATGGCAGCGGCCACTGAGACGCCGCGCTACTTCGAGTCCGTCAAGTCCCGGCATGCGAATATCGAGAAAGGCGACCTCGGGCTCATAATCCGCCGCCAGTTCCAGCGCCTCGGTACCATCGCGCGCCTCGGCGACAATCGTCAGTTCCGGCCACACCTCATCCAGACGACGGCGTAGCGCAGCACGCAGATTTTCTTCGTCATCGGCGATCAGGGCACGCACCTCAGTGGTCATACCCACCTCCCAACGGTATTTCCAGTAGCACCTGCACACCGTGGGGTTCATGAGCACCAATTGTCAGGCTGGCAATATCGCCATATAACGCCTGCAATCGGGCATGGATATTCTCCAGTGCAAGACCGTTACCTTCTGTTCCAGCGGCAAATCCTGCGCCATCGTCATTCACCGTGATACGCAATTTCCCGTCATTCAGCATGGCACGTAATTCGACACATCCACCCTCAACCTGTGGTTCAATACCATGTACCACCGCATTTTCCACCAGCGGCTGTACCAGCATCGGTGGACAGGGAATATTCAGTAGCGTCTTGGGTACATCGACCTTGAACTTCAGACGCTCCCCCATGCGCGTCTGCTGAATGTCCATATAAGCATCGATCAAAGCCAACTCTTCAGCCAATGTCGTATCCCCCCCGCGACTGCGACGCAGTGAGGCGCGCAGGTAATCACTGAACGACTCCAGCACCGTGGAGGCACGCTGCGGATCAGTTTCGATCAGGCTGTGGATATTGGAGAGGGTATTGAACAGGAAATGCGGTTCGATCTGGGCCTGCAACAATCTTAGCTGGATCTCAGCCAACTCTTTCTCAGCACTCAGCTGCTGATTTTCGCGTTGCTGCAGTTCCAGTTTCGCCCCGGTCATTTTGTAGGTAGAAAAAAAGTAGTGGCCGATGGCGCTACCGAAAATGAGTCCCAGCATGATGTTACCGCCAAGACCGGTCATGCCGTTGGCAAGTAGATAATCCAGGGTACCGGTAAAGAATCCTCCAAGCAGGCTACCCAGCAAGGCTCCGGCGACGATACCGATAACGATATCCGGTGCCCGCTTCTCGTCGCTGCCGTGACGCAAACCCAGCAAGTGAGTAATGGAAAAGATGGAAAGACCGATGGAGTGGGAGTAGATCATCATCGGCCAGAAAACCATCTCAAGCCCCATGTGACTGTTAAACAGGCTCAGGGTGACGGCGATCATGGTGTTGAACAACAGCACGATCACGATCTGCCATAGCAGACTGGGGTAGGCGCTCTTTTCCGGCATCACTTGTTTCATCACGTTACCATACCATTTCATCGCTCAACTGGATAAAGCCCGTCGTCTCAAACGGCAGTTGACCGTAGGCGGAATCATCCGGACCGCCATAGCCGCGTACCCCTGCGGTCAATTTCAGGCCCTGGCGCATTTCGTAATTGCTGCCCACGGTCATGACAAAACCACCATCTTCCGGCGTGGTGAGAAGCTCGACCCATGGGTCGAAACGTTCACCATCATAGGAGAGACGTAACATCGCATTGTCACGCAACAGCGATGCAGACTGAAAGGCATTGCTGTCCCAGGCGAGGTTGCCATAGACCGCCGCATCAGATGCCGTTCCGAGTAGTGCACGCTGTTCGGCGGCAAGGGCAAACAACCGCTGCCACTCGCTGCGGCTCATGGCGTTGCCGTCGTGCCACGCCTCCAATAACAGTGTGTAACCCGATTCAGTACTCCAGGTCATACCCAGCAGGGCGCGACTATCATCGTTCGCCTCCACCGTCCGCCAGGGATCCTCTGATGCCAGCAACGTTCCACCACTCAACAACGTATGCTGTCGACGTAACAACTGTCTCTGCCACAACAACGCACCGTGCAATTCAAGCGCCTGACTACCGACCCAGGTAAAGCCAGCGCCATAGGCTTCACCGAGCTGTTCGTGCCAGTGCAGCAACAATTCCCCCTCCAGGTCACCCCATAGACGGTAGTAGCGCAGTAGCGCCTGATTATCGCTGCGGCGTATGCGCTCCTCATCCGCGTCTAACCGGTTATACCAGGTCAGCGACACACTGGAATCGGCATCGATACGCTCCGCCTGCAACAACGGTACACCTTCCAGACGCACGTCATTCAGGGCACGACGATCTTCCCCCTGAATCAGGTCGAGTGGGCGAAAGCCGTAACCAATACCGGAACCGACCACCTTTTTGCCTACCGAAAAATCTAACCCTGCGGTAGAGAAATCCAGATAGAGTTCATTCAGCCTGCCCTGAGCGCTGGGTAGTTCACCTTCAGCGGCGTGCTGTGCCAGCGCCCCTTCAAACACCAGTCCCCGTTGTTGCCAACGCAGCCAAAATTCGCCCATACCGCTCTGCGTGGCAAAAGGGCGCCAGGCATCGGGCAGCTCAAACACGCCGCCATCTCGCAGGGTGACAGCCTCAGTATAGAGTTGCATCCCCATCGTTGTTTGCGCTGAGGTGGCGGCTGCAAACGAAAACAGCAGCAGGAAAACAAATGCCCTCACCACCCCTCCAGGTTCTCTCGCAGCAGGAAAGTTGGATTGTAGAATTTGTCCGGGACATCAGCCGGTTTCATCGACAGGTATTCGATCTCGGTGCGCTTGCTGGTGTTGATACTGTCGAACAGGGTCATTCTGGTTATCCGTTGCTTACCCTCCAGGCTGCCGAGACTGTAGCGTGCCTCCTTGGCCAGCCGTCCGGACTGGAGAAAGAGTCTGGCATAGAGCGGTACATCATTCTCGCCCAGCCACAGTTCGATGCGCTGATAGCTGGTGCCCTTGCGCGCTGAGGTCAATTCGAGTTGCTTGCAGGCAACCTTACAATACTCGCCTTTGTAGTCAGGGTTTATCAGCTTACCGCTATAGTCTTCACTCCATGTAAGCGTCGTGACATCACCTGTCGATGCCTCGCCCAGCAGTTTCTGCATTGGCGTGATACGAATCGGCCTGTGAGTACCCGGCATCAACATCCAGAAGGCATCATCCAGCATTAACACCTTTTGTCCCGCCTCACCGGCGCTGCGAAACAGCACCAGTGAACGACGTCCCGGTTTGACATAAACAGTATATTTTTTCTCCTTATCGAGCTGCTCGTGATTGTAGAGCGTGACCACGATCTCCACCCGCGACTTTGTATCGGCCAGGCGGTACTCGTCAGCATGTTTGAGCATTGCCGCCACATCAGGCGCTGCATGAAGGAGTGGTGCAAGTGCGATGAGAAGTATCAGTACAAGATATCTAGACATGTTGCAGCGCCTCCACGATGGGTTTGTTGGCACCGCGTCTTGCCGCGAACAACGCCGCGATGACTGAAACCGCCACAATTAACAACGCCACCTTGACGTAGATACCTGCGTCAAAATAGAGATAGAGCGGATAGCCTTCAGTACGTCCCGGTGGCGGCGGCATCATCACCGGAAAGACGTATAGCAACATGGTCGCCGCGCCGGAGAGGATCATCCCGGTCACCGCCGAGAGTACACCGATAATTCCTGCCTCCATGGCGAAGTTGCCAATCAGCCGTCGTGCCGACGTTCCCATCGCCGCCAGGGTTCCTATCTCGCGTGTACGCTCTGCCACACTCATGGAAACCGTGTTGGCCACGGCGAAGAAAACCATTACCACAATGATCATGCCGAGCATGCCGAAGATACGGTCATAGAGATTTCGCACCTGGGTATAGAAATAGGCCAGCTCATCCCAGCGCTTGAATGAAAGCTGGGGATATTTAATCTTCAGCTCTTCATAGAAAGGCTGGGTACCCTCCAGGTCGAAAAGGTAGATCGCCAGCGAGCTAACCTTGTCGCTAACAAGTAGCTCCTGTGCGACGGCAACCGAGGTCATCAGTGCGCGGGCATCCATCTCCGGCACACCGGTGCTGTAAATCCCGGTGACCTGTACGTCGATCGCGTTCAGCACACCATCACCGGTAGTGGCCAGCAAGGTAAGGATGTCACCCGGTTTCGCCTTGAGGTTGTGCGCGAGATCTTTCGCCAGCATGACCTCGGGGGCTTCACTGGGCTTGGTACTTTTTATTACGCGTCCCTGCTCCAGCCGGGTCAATGCGCCGTTAATACGGAATTCGCCTTCCGGTTCAATACCGTTACCGAGAAAAATCGCCGACTTCTCGCCGTTAGAGATCAGACCGGAGAAGGCGAGTCGTGGCAGCACACTGGAAACGCGCCGATTGTTAAGTAGTTCGGCGCTGAGTTCCCTACTACCTGTAAGACCGTACTCCAACGGCGTCTCCTCATCCTTGTCGAAATAATCGGCATGGGCCATTACCACGTGACCGATCTGCAACGCCGACATCTGCTTAAGAGAGTCGTAGGTATACATGGCAAAACCCGTAGCCATTAAAACACCGGCGGTGCCAATGGCTGCCAGCAGCATAGTGATGGCGGTGCGTCGTTTGTTACGGAAAACATTTTTCCAGGCAAAGAGTAACCATTTCATTGTATTTCTCCGTCGATCAGTGACACCACCCGCTCACAACGACTGGTCATACGTTCATCGTGGGTGGCAACCAGGAAAGTGGTACCGATCTCACGACCGAGTTCATGCATCAGGTCAATTACCTGTGTTGCGGTAACGGTATCGAGGTTGGCGGTCGGTTCGTCGGCCACAACCAGCGCCGGTTGCTTCACCAGGGCACGGGCAATGGCAACGCGTTGTCGCTGACCACCTGAGAGTTTATCCGGCAGGTGACGCGAAAATCTGTCCAATCCCACCTGCGCCAGAATTTCACTGACCCGCTGCCGACGCTGCGTCGTTGGAATACCACTGAGCAGCAATGGATACTCAATATTTTCGTAAGCCGTCATTACCGGTACTAAATTGAAACTCTGAAAGACAAAACCGATGCTCTCACGACGCAGGCGGGTCAACGATGCCCGGTTTTGCTTTGTGATATCGATGCCTTCCAGAAGATAACTCCCTCCATCGCTGTGATCGATCAAGCCACAGATATTAAGCAGCGTACTCTTACCGCTACCGGATGGACCGCTGAGGGCGACAAAGGCGCCGCGCTCTACCTGCAGATCAACCGTGTGTAGTGCACGCACCTCCGTTTCACCCAGGTGATAGCGCTTGTTGATGCTGTGCATCTCGATTAACGGATTCATGGTTGTTGTACTCCTGTAATGTTATCCCTTGCGAATGCCTTTGCACGTGTCTGCCACTGCGTCTGTGCTTCCCTGTCGCCGTCATGTTCTGCCGCCTTTGCCGCAGCGACATATAATGAGTGGCGAAAATCGCCCGACCATTTACTTGCCGCCTCCAGCGCCAACAGTTGTGCCAGCAATGTCTTGCCGCTATCGAAGGTATTGAACCTGTCGGGCAATGCTATATAGGTACTGGCTGCGACCAGTTGCACCTCGTTCAACGATGTATCGTTCAGTTGCCCAGCCAGGCGTAACGCCCGATCGATATGGGCGACACCATCGTTGACATAGCCGAGCTTGCTCCACGGCATCCATGCGTATTTGCCCATAATGGTTTCAGTACTACCGTAGTAGACCAGCAGCAACGGGTTGTCCGGCTCCTGTTGCAGGAGTTGTTGCAGGCGACCATAGATATCCCTGTTGCTCGTTTCGCTGCTCAGGCCACCGTTGAACTGTTTGCGTACTTCATACAGGTCGTCAGGTGTGACTGCCATGGCGGTTGCACACCAGAGTGAAAGTGCGAGAGATAATCGACTGATACGGGGTAGGGACATGCTGTTCTCCTCTCAGAAGGCGTGGCCGAAGTCGACATAGGAGAGGGGCTCTACGCCTTCAGTACAGGCGATGGTCAACAGGAGCAGACGGCGCATTGAGGTACCCACGAATATTGTTTGATGGGATTACCATATATGCCACCCCGGGGGGATAACAGGAGATTGCGACGAAATGAGAAATGAGGGCGTGAACGGCGATTTGCTGGAGTGAATGATTCCTCAGGCAGCGACCGGACTCGGCTTTACCGGATTGGTCGGCTCGCCGCCCTCTATACCGAGATAACGCATCACGTGATCGCCGAGCCGAATCCCCTGCCGCTGCACACCGTCCAGACCGAACAACACATTAAATTCCAGCAGATAGCAGTGCCCCTGTACAACCGCTACGTCGAAACCGGCGTGGTCGATACCCAACGTGGTCGCCACGTGGGTCACCAGGTCCAGTGCCGCAGGGGGCACCAGATCGAAACTGATCACCCCTCCCTGTGCCACATTGTTATGAAAACCGTCTGTCTGCTCACGCCAATAGGCGGTAACTACCTCTTTACCCACCCAGACCACACGCAGGTCGCGTTGAATCGGCAGGTACTCCTGCACATAGAGAATGGCGTTTTGTGCCGCGTAGTCGAGAAAGGCGCGCCGTGACTCGATAAGAAATACGCCCTCGCCCATGGAACTGCGCACCACCTTTGCGACAAAAGGAAAGTCGAAGCGCTCCAGTACAAACTCAATAGAGGCATCGGTGGCCGGCAGGATCTCGGTCCATGGCACGTGCTGCGGCGCGACCGTAAGAAAGGCACGAGTCTGTTCGATCTTGTCATGGCCCAAATGGTACGAAGCCACGGAAGGAAATATTCTCTTACCCAGACCGTAGAACAGACTGTTGACTTGCCAGTACTCAGGGTAGAGCACGCAGTCAGCCGCACGCACCTGTTCCAGTTCGCGAAAATAGTGTTCTGGCTTGATGTAATGAACGCCGGGAAGATCGATACTGCGTAAGGCGTTGAAAGAGATGGGCCGCATACAGTGACACGACGACACCCCGGATTGGGGCGAGGTGAATTTAACCCTGTCCCGATAAGCCGTCAATAACCATTTATCCCGGCTCACACCGCAGGGGCCAACCGCTGTACTATGGGGCAAATCAGTTTTCGCCATAGGATAGCCATGCTGAAAGAGATACTCAGTGCCATAGCAATCGCAATTACTATCGGCTCCTTCCTGCCCTACCTGCTTTCCATCCTGCGAGGCAAGACGAAACCGCACGTCTTTTCCTGGATTATCTGGGGCATTACCACCTTCGTCGTTTTCCTCGCTCAACTCAGCGACAGGGGCGGCGCAGGCGCATGGCCCATTGGCGTCTCAGGAATTATCACCATCATCGTCGCGGTTCTGGCATACCGAAATAAGGGAGACAGCTCGATTACCCGCACCGACTGGCTGTTTCTCATCTCGGCCCTGAGTGCCCTGCCATTCTGGTACCTGACCGCCGATCCGTTTTGGGCGGTATTGATCCTGACGACGGTGGATATGCTCGGCTTCGGTCCGACACTGCGCAAAGCGTATCACCATCCCTTCGACGAACAGGCGCTGTTCTATTTTCTGTTTGCGGTACGCAACGTCATTGCCATCATGGCGCTGGAAAACTATTCCGTGACCACCATTCTTTTTCCCGCGGCCACCGGCATCGGCTGTCTGGTGCTAATCTCTGTGATTGGTTACCAACGACGTATCCTGGCTTCTGTAACAAAAAGTGAATAATGATCAACACAACATCGCGGTATACCGCCAGCTATCGCCACAAATGTAAAACCATTGTGAACTTCGTTCATCACTGCCTCCATGCGTGGGAAGATATGAGGGGAGACAGAAAAACAAGCCTATAGGAGGGAATCATGGCAGAACAAAACGAGAACAGCTGGAAGTCGGTTAGAAACTGGGTGGTGGGAGTAACCAGTGTACTGGTAGTACTGCCATCACTATTTAACGCCGCACTCGATATCTATAACATCGTACTGAACATTCCGCGTACCGCTGCGGAAGAAAACAATACCAAACTCTTCGCCAAACACTTCAACCAGGAGCCGGTGGTCAGCTTACCGGTTCCGGTACGTCAGGGTGCGGCGACCTATGAGGCACGTTTCTCGATTTACCCCGAGGGCGACATCTACGTCCAGTATGGTGATATGACGCAATGGTTCCCCTTCCCCACGCCAGTGATCGCCGACACGTCTCTGTTTAATCCCATTGCCAGCGCCTACGCCGATGAACCCCCGGCTCAGGTCACGATGCCGTATAAACAGACAGAGGCCATTGACGGCACTTATTTAATTCGTAACAAGGAGTACGCAGATGGTGTTACGGAAAAGCAGGTGATCGACATGACCAGTGGAAAGATTGTTGAAACTCAAAAAGGGACCGTAGAACAACCGGCTGAACCTGCGGCAGCTGAAGTCGCTCCAGTCATGGCGGCACCCGCTATGGCTCGTACGACGTCATCTACTCCAGCGCCTACCAATACACAGCAAATCATTGCCCCGTTTGCGGTGGTCGATCTGAACGCCATCCAGGCGACAAAGGGACAGAATGCAACCGCCATCCTGTGCAAAACCGTTCAGGGCAACTGCACTTTGCTGCATCCGGTGCCAACAGGTAGTGAGTGCATCTGTTCCTCCTCGGCGGGTGAGCTAAAAGGAACCGCGCAGTAAACTGCGCGGTTTCTCTCTCTGCTTCACTCCCCTCTCCCTTGCGGAGAGGAGGAAAGCCTAGGCACTCATCTCCAGCAACATCTTGTTGAGCTTGGCAACAAAGCTGGCCGGATCGTCGAGCTGACCACCCTCCGCCAGCAGTGCCTGGTCGAAGAGGATGTTGGTCAGATCATCAAACCGTTCTCCCTTTTCTCCCTTCAGTTTCACCACCAGCGGATGCTCCGGATTGAGCTCAATGATCGGTTTGATATTCGGTGCATTCTGACCGACCGATTTGAGGATACGTTCCAGGTTGGCGCTCATCTCATCCTCATTGGTCACCAGACAGGCGGGGGAGTTGGTCAGGCGGTGAGTGATGCGCACCTCTTTGACCTTTTCACCCAGGGTCTCCTGCACCTGCATCACCAGATCGGCGAAATCTTTGGCGCTCTCTTCCTGCTGTTTCTTCTCCGCCTCGTCTTCCAGCTCACCCAGATTGAGTTCGCCCTTGGTCACCGATTTGAGCGGTTTGCCGTCGAACTCGGTCAGCGATGAGATCATCCATTCATCCACCCGATCATGCAGCAGTACCACCTCGATACCCTTCTTGCGGAAGATCTCCAGATGCGGGCTGTTTTTGGCCGCGGCAAAGGTGTCGGCGGTGATGTAGTAGATCGCCTCCTGGCCTTCCTTCATCCGACCAATGTAATCGGCGAGGGAGACATTCTGTTCACTGCTGTCGTTGTGGGTGGTGGCGAAGCGCAACAGACCGGCGATCTGCTCCCTGTTGGCGAAGTCCTCGCCCGGACCTTCCTTCATCACCTTACCGAACTGCTGCCAGAACTCGGCGTACTTCTCTGGCTCGTCCTTGGCGATCCCTTCCAGCAGACCCAGCACCTTTTTCACCGAGGCGCCGCGCATGGTATCGGTGATCTTGTTGTGTTGCAGGATCTCGCGCGAGACGTTCAGCGGCAGGTCGCTGGAATCGATCACCCCGCGTACAAAGCGCAGGTAATTAGGCATCAGGTGTTCCGCGTCATCCATGATGAAGACACGGCGCACATAGAGTTTGATGCCGTGGCGCTGCTCCCGGTCCCACAGGTCGAAGGGGGCCTTCTTCGGGATGTAGAGCAGCGAGGTGTATTCCAGCTTGCCCTCTACCCGGTTGTGGCTCCAGGCCAGTGGCTCTTCCCAGTCGTGACCCACATGTTTGTAGAACTCGATGTACTCCTCGTCGCTGACCTCGCTTTTGTTTCGCGCCCACAGGGCGGAGGCCTTGTTCACCGTCTCTTCGCCCTCTTCCGCCTCTTCCTTGCCCACGGCCTCTTTGGCCATCAGGATCGGCAGGGTGATG
>JBNKBG010000074.1:0-11418 GCA_050287105.1 Thiohalomonadaceae bacterium | reverse complement strand
CAGGCGGGGTTTGCGCTGATCCAGCTAAAGACGATGTCGATCGTATCCATGGGGGTAGTTTACGTGAAGCTCTGGAAGAATGGCCACGGAAGTCCACGGAAAAGCGTATCCCGTTCAGGAGTGGTTATGTGGAACGTCGCCCGATCACAGTCACAAAATACACAAATCAATGGATGCTATTAGTTCGGTCCTTCCATGATCCAGATCAAACGGATGTCGGTATCTGTCTGGATATGATGTGCACCGACCCTGCGGGGTGATGTCGATGCGTCAAAAAACACTATTATTACAGGCGATAGTTGAGCCAGATCAAGTGACTGCATGATACCGATACAAGTGATCGGTGATCGTGGTGCATTAATACTTTGTTCGTATTGATGTTGTTATGGATACGCTTATATTCACAACCCTGTTGTGAATTTGTTCTGCGGAACAAGGTACTGGAAGTGAGGAAGCGAATGGATTTTGCTGCACTGAAAACTTCACCCGTGCATGGTGTTGAGTTGAACCATGTTACGTCAATTCTCTTTGTGGGTAAGAAAAGTCTCTCCTCTGAATTGCTATCAGATAGCATCAGTCGTGCATTTGATGTCGACTGTAAGATGAAGTCACCGGTTGAATTCCTCGATGATCTGGATGACAGTGAACTCGTTATTTTCAATTATGAAGATTTCGCCGATGAACTGTTGCGCGAACTGCTGGGTGCTGCGCTACATCAGGCTGCAGACGCACCGGTGGCAATCGTGAATATGGATCGGAAGCATATCGATCATAAGGTTATTGAGTGGCCTAATGTGAAAGGGCTGTTCCATCGGGATGACACCAACGAGACTCTTCTGAAAGGGATTTGCTGTATCGACAAGGGAAACATCTGGTTCCCGCGACAATACACCGATCACCTGGCCAGGATGCGTAAGCCGCCAGCGACCATAGATAAAAATTGCATCTCTTTGACGCCCAGAGAAAGGCAGATCATGGATCTGTTGTACAAGGGGCTGAAAAATACCGAGATTGCAGAATTGCTCTATGTCAGTCCGCATACCATAAGAACTCACCTCTATAAGCTGTACAAGAAGATCGGTGCGAAAAATCGTATTCAGGCGTTGCAGTGGAGTCAAAGTGCCACGCCTGGATATGAGTAGTTTGTAGTCTCTTCTTATCTGTGTCGTTGAACGATATGAACCATGGTCGGACTTTGCGCATACTCGTCACGGGCGTCTTTATGCTGGCATATTTCGGCGTACCTCAGGCACAGGATGAAAATGGAACCATTGTGGAGAATGCGCCATTAGAAGAGGTTCTCGGTCTTATTCTGGATCGTTCGATAACAAATGTTGGACACGACTTCTATCGCTACTTTTCGGACTATTGGCGACTCAACTACACCGATAACGAAGATGTCCTGATTGTGTACGAGCGGCCCTCGGCCAGATGGGGAAGCCTGATCTGGGTGGAATATCGCTCCCGACAGCTGGCGAAAATGTTTGTCAGTCCCAGCAACAAAACCAAAGAACTTGCCGAGCAGGTTGCTGATCAGGTGCGACAGGAGCTTACCCGGATAAAGTTTGCCGAGCAGTTCCAGGATACCTTCGATGTGGACAAGGATGAGATATAAGGATGGTGACATGATGACTTTGCGAGTCGTAAACAGGGCTGCTCTTCTGCTGCTCGTGATCATAGTGCAGATGTGGGCTGCATCTGTCGTATCCGCATCCGAGCTGGTCTATACACCGGTCAACCCCAGCTTTGGCGGCAATCCGTTAAATGGTACCTATTTGCTCAACAATGCGCAGGCACAGAATAAGGAGAAAGACCCTGATGGCTATAGCTATGAAGCGCCGTCGGATCTGGAACGACTGGCCAGTTCCCTGGAATCGCGCCTGCTAGGTCAACTTCTGGCAGATATGGGAAATGGCAATACCGGATCTATCGTTACCGATGATTTCAGCATGGTGGTGAGTGATGATGGGAGCGGTGGTCTGGTAGTTGTTATTACGGATCTTGCAACAGGCGAAACGACAACAATCGCCGTTAACGGTCTGATCCCGGACTGAGCGCCATGGAAAACAACATGAAAAAGAAACTATCAAACACAGGGTTATTGATAGCTTGTTTCGTATCAATGATCCTTGTTGGTTGTGCGGCGACGCCGATACCCCCCTCGCTGGAGGCGGCGAGATTGACCTCCAGAACATCTACCTACGAGGATTTACGTGCGCTGCCTGAGCCAAAGGGCAAGATCGTGGTATCGGTTTACAAGTTTAATGATCAGACAGGTCAGTACAAACCTTCTCCCGCCAGCTCCTTCTCCACGGCAGTCACACAAGGCGCTACAGCCATGTTGATGCAGGCCCTGCATGAGTCAGGCTGGTTTATTGCCCTGGAACGGGAGGGACTGCAAAACCTGCTCACCGAGCGCAAGATTATCCGGGCAGCGCAGAAAAAGCCAAATACACCGGTTAACAACGCAGACGATCTGCCATCGTTACTTGCCGCCAACGTGCTGATAGAAGGTGGTGTGATCGCCTATGAATCAAATGTTAAAACGGGCGGTGCTGGCGCTCGTTTCCTTGGTATCGGTTTTTCCGAGCAGTATCGTGTGGACCAGGTGACCGTGAATCTGCGGGCTATCAATGTCTCCACCGGACGTATTCTGCATAATGTCTCGACCACCAAAACCATCCTCTCAAAAGAGTTGCAGACGGGGGTGTTCAAGTTCGTTGAATACAAGGAGTTGCTCGAATTTGAGGCCGGGACCACTACCAATGAACCGACGCAAATGTGTGTGCGTGCTGCGATTGAGGCAGCCGTTATTCATATGCTGGTTGATGGTCTGGAAAGCAGAAGCTGGTCCCTGGCAAAGGAATCTGATGTCAATAACCCTGTAATCAAGCGCTACAGTGAAGAGACCCCAAGGGTTGTAATTAAAAGTGCTGCGCTGGAGCCACCGGTTAATAACAGTTTTGTAACAATGCCAGGGGAAACCAACTACTACGATGAAATTCTGAGTGGGGTGAAATAATTCAGAATAAAGGCGTATAGCGGTCTCGCCATGCATGGGTAATGCTTACCGTGTCGTGCGAAGTTGATACTTATAGGGAATGCGTTCCTGATAAATCAATCTTCCTGCATATAGGTAATGGATACCATCATGAGAAGACTGCAAGGCTTGGGAATGCGTTCCTGGCTATTCTTCATAATCTTTCTGGCGCACAGCGGTTTTGTGTGGGCAGATGATCTGGAACTGCACTCCGAGTGGTCAGAATATAACGAAATTGCCATCGTTCAGGATGGTGATCTGCTTGATGCTGAGGCAGTTCAGCAGGGAAGTGGAAACTTCCAGGATGTTCATCAGTACGGCTCCCGTAACCAATTCCAGTCACGTCAATTCGGTAATGCCAATCGCATTACCTCTACCCAGGATGGCATCAATAACCAGCTGAAAGTCTGGCAGCATGGCAATGGCAATGCTGCCGATATCTATCAGGCAGGTGCGGACAATATCGCCCTGCTGGCGCAACAAGGCGTGGCTAACGATATCTGGATTTCTCAGGATGGCACGGGAAATCAGGCATATGTGGCACAGTGCGGAATGGGCAACCAGGCATATGTGACACAGGAAGGAAGTGGTCACAGTGTGTTCATTGCACAGAGCGGCGCTTCCAATACAGTGACTGTGCGTCAGTCAAATTGATTTACCAAGCGTGAATACTCAACCCCCAAAGGAGAACCCCATGAAAAGGAAAATACTTGCAGGTGCGATTATGTCGATACTGGCTTCCGGTTCGGCATATGCTGACTTCAACACTGCCAATGTTACCCAGGCTGGCAGCGACAATAATGCCGTGGTCGATCAAACCGTCAACGCAACCAACAACCTGGCTAATGTCAATCAGGCTGGTAGCGGCAATGATGCCTTTGTTACCCAGAATGACTCTGATGCATCCAGAGCAACCATTAACCAGGGCAGCGCCTACGACTCGACCGCTACAGTCAATCAGACAGCGGCTACAAATAGTAACGATGCATCGATTACCCAAACCGGTGTCACTATGGACTCTGAGGCCACAGTAAATCAGAGCGGTACTACCAACAACGGTAATATCTATCAGGATCATGCGGGTGGTTATGGTACTGGTGGCGCGGTTGCCACTATCAACCAGAACGGCGACTCGAACGATGCTGATATCCGGCAGGCGCATACCGATGGAAGTGTTGCCACTGTGAATCAAACAGGTGCCATAAATAGCGCCAACGTCAATCAGGATTCATTCGGCCCGCACGATGCCATGACCGCAACGGTCACCCAAAACGGTACCAATAATTCTGCCGACGTTGATCAGTTGGGCTATTCCGATGGTGCCAGTGCCACTGTGACCCAAACAGGAGCGGACCAAAGCGCCACGGTTACCCAGATCGATTCCGCCGGTTCCATGGCTAGCGTCAATCAGGCATACAGTAACGGCTCAAGCGCGGTCATCACCCAGTCCGATTCCGATGACTCAAGTGCCACTGTCATTCAGTCAAGCAGCACTGACGCGACCGCATCGATCAGCCAGTCTAACGGCGCGCTGAACAGTGCCATGACCAGACAGTATTCACTGTATGGTACCAGCTCCTCTGCATCGATTGACCAGAATGGTAGCAGCAACTTCGGTGACATCTACCAGTATCACGGTAGTAACATCTCAGGTGCCATCAGCCAGGTGGGTGACGTCAACGTGGCCTATGTCAATCAACAGCACGTCGACAACACCACTGCCAGCGTCGTTCAGACCGGTAATGGCAATGACGCCAGAGTACGCCAGTATGGTTGGGGTGTTCACAATCCTGCGGCGGCTACTGTCACCCAGACTGGTGATGACAACTATGCCAACGTCAATCAGGACACCTCCTCCAACGCGGTTGCCAATGTGACCCAGACCGGTGTTGCCAATACCGCTGATATTGACCAGGTTGGTAACTCTACTCAGGCCACCGCCAGCGTTGATGTGACCGGCAATGGTAACGACACTACCGTGTTGCAGTCAGGTGCGGCATTTAGCAACACTGACTTTAGCTTCACCGGTGACGACAACACACTGGTGGTTACCCAAACGGCTAGCAACAATGATGCAACGGGTGATGTTCTGGGTAATGCCAACACCATCACCATTGACCAGAGCTCGGCTAACAACATGGCCTCTGTCACGGGTACCGGTGTCGATAGCAGTACTCTGGACATCGACCAGTTTGGCGCAGGCAGCCATAGCGCAACCGTGCTGCTGTCAGGTGTGGGTCACTCAGGCACCATCAGCCAGGGTGGTTTCTCCCAGACTGCAAACCTGACCCAGGGTGGTTCGTACAACACTGCGGTAATCCTGCAGGGTCCGCAGTAAAACTATCAGGGTGAATTCACACCTTGAACATGTGAAGTATGACGGCCTGCTGGGGAAACTCCGGCAGGCCGTCATCTTTATTCTTCTGGCCTCCCCTGTGAGCGTAAGCGCAACCCAAACCATGGCTGCTAGTGCAACAATCGAGCTCGACAAGGTCATCGTTGGCAACATGGTGACGATCACCCCCGTGGTGTCGGATCTATCGGAAGGCGAGTACCTCTATCAGATGGGGCTGATCAAGAAAGGGCGCTCCGGCAACTCATCCAGCAAGCAAAGCGGGCGCTTCAGGGTCAGCGCTGACGGCGTTGCACGACTCTCAACCACCCGTATCAATCTCAGCCCTGACGACAGTTGCGAGTTAACTGTCACGCTGATGCAGGCAGATAAGCCGATTTTGGAAAAACGCTTCCACTGCATTTCCCAGGACAACTAGTCCATAGCCTGTTACAGGCGACTCACTCCTATCCTCCGATTTCCCCCTCCCCGGAAGAAAATCATTTATTAGCAAACGCTAATAGGGTACTGTTTTGCCTGTGAGTGCAATTTACATCGCAGGGACACAGTGAGGAGCAAGCATGAGTCAAACATCACGCCTGGCCAATTTCCCCATCTCCTGGTTTGCCACGGTGATGGGCCTCTCCGGTCTGACCATCGCCTGGGAAAAGGCGGAGGCACTATTCCAGACCGGCTTTTCCATTAGCCCCTATCTGGTACTGCTCACTGCAACCCTGTTCGTTCTCCTGCTCGGTATCTACGGTTTGAAGCTGGTGCGCTATCGTCCGACCGTAGTGAAGGAACTGCACCACCCGATCAAACTCAGTTTCTTTCCCACGATCTCGATCAGCCTGATTCTGCTCTCTATCGCCACCCTGCATGCCGCGCACGGTTTGTCACTGGTATTGTGGATGGTGGGGACGGCACTTCACCTGCTGTTTACCCTGTATGTCCTGAATGCCTGGATCAATCACGAACACTTCCAGATCCAGCACATGAACCCCGCGTGGTTTATTCCCATCGTCGGTAACATCCTGGTGCCGATCGCCGGGGTCGCGCACGGCTACACCGAGATCTCCTGGTTCTTCTACAGCATCGGCCTAGTGTTCTGGCTGGTGTTGATGACGATTATTTTCTACCGGGTGATCTTCCATCCGCCGTTGCCGGGCAAACTGGTACCGACCTTCTTCATCCTCATCGCACCGCCTGCGGTCGGTTTTCTCTCCTATATGAAACTGACCGGTGAACTCGATTCACTGGGGCGTATACTCTTTTACTTCGGCCTGTTCCTGACCCTGTTCCTCTTTACCCAGGTGCAGCGCTTTGCCCGTCTCAAGTTTTTTCTCTCCTGGTGGGCCTACTCATTCCCTCTCGCTGCGATTACCCTCGCCAGCATGTTGATGTACCAAACACTGGCAACGCCTTTTTACAAAGGCTTATCGCTGGTGCTGCTGACGATATTGAGCGTGGTACTTGTGCTGCTACTTGGCCGCACACTGCTGGCGGTTGCTCGACGTGAGATCTGTCTGGATGAAGATTGATTCCTGGCATGGCTGGTAGATGGGAGTTTTGTGATGCAAAATAGTTGGGACAAAAACACACGCCTGATCCACTGGGCAATGTCGCTGACCGTTATTTTCCAGCAGTTCAGCAGTATCTGGATGTCCGATCCGGGAACGCAGTATCTGTTTCCCTACCACCGTATCATCGGCGCTATCGCCGTGGCAGTGGTGTTGCTCTTCTGGCTCTACAGCTACGCCATCTACGACTTCAAAATCCTCTTCCCATGGGGCAAGGCATCGCGCAGCGAAATATGGCTGGAGTTGAAAGGACTTCTTCAGCGGAGATTGCCTGCCAGTGGCCGCCGCATTGGTCTTTCCAGTTTCGTCCACGGCCTCGGTATTCTTGCCCTGACCGGCTGCGCCCTAACAGGCATCATCATGTTCGCCATGATCCCGCCCGGCCATGTCGGGCCACCGGAAGATCCCATCGCCTTCACCCGCTATACCCTGCAACACAAATTCTTTGGTGAGATGCTGTGGCTCTATCTTTGTGGTCATGTCATCTTTTCCGTTATTCATCAGGTATCTGGTGATAATGTCATTGGCGCTATCTTCAGCATACGTAAGGGCGATAGCAGCAAGTAGCGAAACCGTGGTCTGTCCCCGGTTATGCATGTCCCCGGTTATGTGCTCCCGGTGGAATGTACGCATTTGTGCTGGATGCCACTCCCATAACCAGTAAAACCACGAAGATAGACTTCCATCAGTTTGGTGGGTTTATGTGGGATAACGAATATGATGCCGTTATGGCATGGGTGAAGAAAGGGGCGACCGCATGTCCGGCTTTGTAAGGCAGGCTTGTGGCAGTGTATTGCTGGCAACGCTTCTTCTGGGTGGCTGTAGTAGCGTCAAACATTATACTGACGCGCCACAAATGAATCTCCAGATTGTGCCAAGTATTCAATCTGGTGGACTGTTCTCATCGGCTTCGGGAAGCTTCGAGGTGTACTCGATCGGCAAAAACTGTCAGAGGAAATACCTCGGTATCAAGTTTCTCGATGATGACCCGGTCGAAGTTGGACTCCCTGTAGGGCAGCAATTGGAACTGGTGGTGAAGTTCAGGAAATCGACAATGCTGGGCAATAGCACGTCTATCTCATCCATGTCGACACTACTGACCCCGAATGGCAAATCGTATTACGTCATGAAAGCTGAGTACGATGGGCATCTTCAGGATGCGCTGCTATACAAGAAATCAGGGAAGGCGCTTAAGTTAATCGAAGGAGATAGTGGTTTGCATTGTTCGGCTAAATAGACAAGCATGAACATGGACCATGTTAAGTCCTAAGGGCTGGTGTCAGCGTAGCTGATTCCAGCCTTTTCTTTTGCGTTGCGTTGCGCTGCGGCTGTGACAGTACAGGAATAAGTGTGGTCAATGAAACAGTGCATGGCGCCAGGAGTTGGGTATAAAAGTATTTTGTCGGAATAGCGGCTAGCGCCACGAAAGGCGATTTGGCTTGATATGCTCGCGCAACTGCTTTACAAGCAGGGTTATACTCACTACACAAGGAAGAGAGAGACGTGTCTGATTTTCCCGACTTTATGAAGAACCCCGCCAACCGGGTAAAGCGATCGCAACAGGCGACACCGGGCGTTGAAGGTTATGTATTTGACGGTGTGGACGGCAGCCAGATGGCGTTCTGGACCTGCTCGGAAACGACGGCATCAGCCGAACATGTGCACGACTACGAAGAGTATGTGGTTTGCGTCGACGGCTGTTATACGCTGATCATCGACGGCCAGCGCATCGTGCTACAACCGGGGCAGGAGTATTGCATTGCCAAAGGTGTTCCACATAGCAGTGAAGTGGTGGCCGGAACCCGGACCATTCATGCTTTTGGTGGTAGGCGAGCAGAGCGGTCGCTGCAAAAATAGTAGTTATGATGTAGTTTTATATTGACCCTAAACTATAGGCAGGCATCAGATGGATGATGAAAGTAAAAATGAGCAGCAGAAAGGGGATATTCCTGACATTATAAATTCTGTCACAGAGTTGGCGAAGGAGGTGCCTGTTTATCAAGATGCGATCCAACCGGTTGCCAAAGAGGTAGGAAAAGCACTCCAGACTGTTGGCATGGCTGTAAACGCTGCTTTGCTTCCCATTAGGGGGCTAGTTTGGGGAGTTGATCAGATAGAAGATTTTATCCAAAGCAAAGTATCTGAACGGCTTAAAAATATTCCACCTGAAAATATTCAAACTCCAGATTTAGCTGTAGCGGGTCCAGCTTTGGAGTCGCTTAGATATGTAGGCCATAAAGAATCGCTGAGCGATCTTTATGCAAATTTATTGGCATCATCAATGGATATTGAAACCGCAAAGGCTGCACACCCTGGATTTGTTGAGATAATTCGTAATCTATCATCTGATGAAGCGAAGATACTGGAGTTCTTGTATATAAATAGAGCCAAACCGGTAATTGATATACGCAGGAGGTTTAGAAACGATAACAGAGGAAGTATGGCTTATGGATTTGTAAGTTGTATTGGTGCTCAATCAGGTTGTGACCATCCAGAGCTGACGCCGACGTATTTTACGAATCTTGAGCGACTTGGTTTGATTGGTATGGACAAAGGGCGTTATTTGGCCACCCCAGGCGCTTATGATGAGATACTGAACGATTTTCCTGTGAAGAAACTGATAGAAGAAATTGATGCTGAAGAAGAATATCAATCTGAAGTTGTTAAGTATTATGTCGATGTCACTCCTTTGGGGCGTCAATTCGGTGACGCATGCATTGCTAATAAAAAACAAAGAAGTGTGAAACAAGGATAACTAGCGATTCGTATAGACGGAACCAACATTATCCCGATATTTTTATGACGGAAATTCGTCATCCTTGACGCGTTTTTTTATTAAAACTTTTTCCTTACAATCCCGCCAACACTTTCCCCGCCGCGGCGATGGTCGCATCAATATCCGCATCGGTATGTGCGGAAGAGACAAAGCCC
This sequence comes from Thiohalomonadaceae bacterium, assembly GCA_050287105.1. Taxonomy (GTDB): domain Bacteria; phylum Pseudomonadota; class Gammaproteobacteria; order Thiohalomonadales; family Thiohalomonadaceae; genus JAPHTQ01. The sequence goes on along the minus strand of JBNKBG010000074.1, from coordinate 1,535 downwards.
GCCTCGAACGCTGACGGTGCAAGGTAAACTCCTTCATTCAGCATGCCGTGGAAGAAGAGCTTGAAGCGATCAGCGTTGCACTTCTCTACCGCCTGGGCGAAGGAGGTGATCTTCTCTTCTTCGGTGAAGAAGAGGCCGAACATGCCGCCGACGTGGTTTTCGCTCATCGGGATGCCCACTTTTTTCGCTTCGGCCATGATGCCGTTGACCAGCTTTTCCACCTTGGCGCTGATGTCCTCGTAGAAGCCGGGTTGTGCCGCCAGTTTGAGGGTGGCGAGTCCGGCGGCCATGGCGACCGGGTTGCCGGAGAGGGTGCCTGCCTGATAGACCGGGCCGAGCGGCGCCAGTTTTTCCATGATTTCACGCTTGCCGCCGAAGGCGCCGACCGGCATGCCGCCGCCGACAACTTTACCGAGGGTGGTCATGTCGGGTTTGATGCCGTAGTGGCCCTGGGCGCAACCGAGTCCGACGCGGAAGCCGGTCATCACTTCGTCGAAGATCAGCACGCTGCCGTATTCGTCGCACACTTCGCGCAGGCCTTCGAGGAAACCGGGTACCGGCGGGATGCAGTTCATGTTGCCCGCGACCGGTTCGACGATGATGCAGGCGATCTGGCCGCCGATGTGGGTGAAGGCTTCCTTCACCGCGGCGATGTCGTTGTACGGCAGGGTGACGGTGTGTTCCGCCAGCGCCGCGGGCACGCCAGGTGAGCTGGGTACGCCGAGGGTCAGTGCGCCGGAACCGGCCTTGACCAGCAGGGCGTCGGAGTGGCCGTGGTAGCAGCCTTCGAATTTGACGATTTTGTCGCGACCGGTGTAACCGCGGGCGAGACGGATGGCGCTCATGGTCGCCTCGGTGCCGGAGCTGACCATGCGCACCATGTCCATCGACGGCACCAGTTCGCACAGTTTGTCGGCCATTACCGTTTCGATCACGGTGGGCGCGCCGAAGGAGAGACCGTTTTTGGCCGCTTCGAAGACCGCGTTCAGGACATCGGGGTGGGCGTGGCCCGCAACCATCGGGCCCCAGGAACCGACGTAGTCGATGTATTTGTTGTCCGACTCGGACCAGGCGTAGGCACCCTCGGCGCGCTTGAAAAAGATCGGCTCGCCGCCGACGCCCTTGAAGGCGCGTACCGGGGAGTTGACCCCGCCGGGGATGTGTTTTTGGGCGGCCTGAAAGAGTTCGTGTGAGTGAGGCATAAATTAATTCCTTAAAAGATTATTCACCGCAAAGGCGCAAAGGGCGCAAAGTTTTTGGAATGATACCGTCTATGTTGTTTCAACTATGTCGGTACTGTTTTCTATTATTTAGCAAATCCGTTTTGCTTTTCCTCTGCGTTCTTTGCGTCTTTGCGGTGAGTTTTATTCAAATAGTCCGGCAATTTTATCCGCAGCAGCGGCGATGTCCGGCTGGCCGAAAACACCGTGAATGACGGCGAGCATGTCGGCACCCGCCGCGACAAGCTGTGCGCCATTGTCGGCGGTGATGCCGCCGATGGCAACCACCGGGATGGTGAGTTGTTGCTTCGCCTG
>JBNKBG010000073.1:0-11491 GCA_050287105.1 Thiohalomonadaceae bacterium | reverse complement strand
ACGCTTTGCGTCTTCACCCACGTCGCGCAGGATGTTGGTGAGCTGGAAGGCGAGGCCCAGATCGAGGGCATATTTCTGTGTCAGTCGATCCTGGTAGCCGAAGATCTCCGCCGCCAGCAGACCAACCACCGAGGCGACCCGGTAGCAGTAGAGGGAGAGCTGGGAGAAGTCGGCGTAGCTGTTTTGGTCGAGATCCATCTGCATACCGTCGATGATCTCGATGAAGTACTCTTCGGCCAGATTGAAGTGTTGCAGCAATGGTTTGAGCGCACGGGTGACGGGGTGTTGTGGCGCGTCATGGAACAGGCGAGCGATCTCGCCGCGCCACCAGTCGAGCTTGGTACGTGCAATCTGAGGCTCGTGGCACTCGTCCACCACATCGTCCACTTCGCGGCAGAAGGCGTAGAGTGCGGTGATGGCACGACGCTGTAGCTCCGGCAGGAAGAGGAAGCTGTAATAGAAACTGGAACCGCTACGCCGGGTTTTGTCCTGGCAATAGTCGTCAGGGCTCATGGTATCCGCTGCTTACTGTTATTTATCAGTCACTAAGGTACCATACTGCGCTGGTATGTTTGTATTTTTGAGGATGGAGATGAGACGTCGATGACAAAAATGAAAAGTAGCGACGTGGTATGGCACCACGCCACGGTGACTCGCGAACGACGCGAAACCCTGCATGGACATCGCGCTGTGGTGTTATGGTTCACCGGGCTTTCCGGTGCGGGAAAATCCACTGTGGCCCATGCCCTGGAGGAGCGACTGCACATGATGGGGGCCAGTACTACCGTATTGGATGGGGATAACGTACGCCACGGCCTCTGTGGTGATCTTGGTTTTTCCATTGCCGATCGTACAGAAAATATTCGCCGAGTAGGTGAGGTGGTAAAACTCTTTCTTGATGCAGGGATAATCTCCCTTACTGCCTTTATCTCACCGCTACGCAACGACCGCCGTCAGGTTCGGCAACTGGTTGGTGATGCCGATTTTGTAGAGATCTACTGCAAATGCTCCCTGGAGACCTGTGAAGCGCGAGATGTAAAGGGTCTGTACAAAAAGGCCCGTGCCGGAGAGATCAAGGAGTTTACCGGAATCTCATCACCTTACGAGGAGCCGGAAGAGCCGGAGGTCGTGGTCGATACCGATAAACAGGATATCGATGAGAGTGTTGATCAGCTGATAGAGTATCTGCGCAAGCGGCGGGTATTGCCGCCATGCGGTTAACAATAGTTATCGGTGTTTAAACAACGCGTACCAGAGAATTTTCAGGTAATCAATTTTCGTCAGGCGGGGACGGGTGAAGACGTCTCCGCCATGCCTTGCGAGCTTATCCGTCACCTTCAATCCCGCCTCAATAATCAGGCGAATCTCCAGACCGAAGCGACCGCGTAACTGGCTACCCAGCGCGGCACCATCGAGCATCATCTCCCTTATTCTCGCCAACTGAAAATCGATCAGGGCGATAACGGACTCACTATTGCGTTGTTGTGCAATATCTTCCTCGCTGACGCCGAAACGAGCCATCTCGTCATGCGCGAGATAGATGCGGTTGTTTTCCCGATAGTCCTGTTGCAGATCCTGCATGAAGTTGATCAGTTGCAGGGCGCTACAGATCTGATCCGACAGGCGCAGATTTTCTTCGCTGGCACTATCGTTGAGATAGAGCAGCAGTCGCCCCACTGGATTGGCCGAGCGACGACAGTAGTCGAGTAGCGCATCGAAGTTCTCGTAGCGGGTGGTGGTAACATCCTGGCGAAAAGCGGAAAGCAGATCGTGAAACAGTTGCTTTGGCAGTTTGTGGCGTGGAATGAGATCGGCCAGGGCAATGAATACCGGATCATCGGCATCTGGCAGGCGTTCCAGCTGCGCGGCGTAGTCATCGAGAAGCGCCAGACGGGTGGCTGCATCGTTGTCGCCTTCGTCGGCAATATCATCGGCTCGGCGGGCAAAGGCGTAGATTGCAGCAACCCCGTCACGCATGGCACGTGGCAGTAGGTGCGACGCAACAGGGAAGTTTTCGTAGTGGCTCTGCGCCAGTTCGCGACACCAGGCGTAGGCCTGCGCGGGGGTGTACGACGCGGCGGAATGTGTGCTAGTTTGGCTCAACTGAATCTCGTTGTCTTAACGGAAATAAATGCCATGAAAAAAACGATCTTTATCATCATTGTTCTGGTTGCCGGCGGCATGTGGATGGGTATCAACATTGCCAAGAACAAACCGATCTTCAGCAATCCTTTTGCCGAGAAGGATATCCGCGACAAGGCGACCGATGCAGCAAAGGATCTGCTGGATGAAGCCAAGGGCGCGGCTAAAAAAGCCCTGGATGATACGAAGAAGTAATTACTTCTTCGTCTCCTCATCACCACCAGACTGGATGGCACGCACCGATTTCTCAATCGGTTGCGTCTCTTCCAGTTCTTTTTTGCTATGAATTCCCATCTCGGTAAATTTGCGCGCGCCAGGCAGGATGCGCGAATCAAATGATCCCACCGCGTTGTTGAAATGGCCGACGCTGCTGTCGAGGCTCTTGCCCAGGCGGCTCAGGTGTTCGGCGAAGGTGCCGAGGCGACCATACAACTCCTCCCCGACCTCACGGATTTTTTCGGCATTCTCTGCCAGCGCCTGCTGTCGCCAGCCATAGGCCACGGCACGTAACAGGGCAATGAAACTGGTGGGGGTGGCGAGAATGACTTTCTCGGCCATGGCGTCTTCCAATAGTTTGTGATCCACATCCAGTGCGGCGCTGAGGAACTGATCGCCGGGGATGAACAGCACCACGAAGTCGGGGGCGTTCTTGAACTGTTGCCAGTAACTCTTGGTTGCCAGTTCACGCACCCGCTCGCGCACCTTGCGCGCATGGCGGACGAGGGCGGTTTGTCGCTCCTCATCATTGGTTGCTTCCATTGCGCTGAGATAGGCATCCAGTGGGGTCTTGGCATCGACCACGATCTCACGGCTGTCCGGCATGCGCACAATCATATCCGGGCGTAGTGCCTGACCATCGGTACCGCGTACCTGCTCCTGTTCGAAGAAGTCGCAGTACTCCACCATACCCGCTAGTTCGGCCAGTCGCTTGAGGGTCATTTCGCCCCACTGACCGCGTACCTCGGGGCGGCGTAGCGCCTGCACCAGATTGCGGGTTTCCGTTTGCAGCAGGCGTTGTGCCTCGCTCATCGACTCCAGGTGTTTGCTCAGCGAACCGTAGCTTTGCTGCCGCTCCTTCTCCATTTCGCGGATCTGGCGCTCGGTCTTCTCCAGGGTTTCGCGGATCGGTTTGACCAGGTTCTCCACCGCCTTCTCTTTCTGTTCCAGGTCGTGCTGCGACTTGAGGTGGAGCTGTTTGAAGTTTTCCTGGGCCAGGCGCAGAAATTCACCGCTGTTATGTTTCAGCGCTTCGGCGGCGAGGGCATTGAAACTGTCGCCAAGCTGCTTTTTTGCCTCGGCATAGGCGGCCTGCTTCTCTGCGGCGCTACGCCGTTCCGCCTCCAGCTCCGATTGCAGGCGGATGTTCTCTTCGCGTAGTTGCAGATTCTTTTTGTGTTGTGACAGCCAGGTGAGGAGGGCGGCGACGATCGCAAGTAGTAGCGCACCGAGGCCGATCAGCAGCAGTTGGGTGGTGTCCAGGCTTTCCATGGTCATTGAGCTTACCACCGCTCCAGCCAGTCGAGTATCTCCAGGGCGCTATCGACCATGCCATCGGCCTGCCAGCTTGCTGGATCGTCACTGTCGCCAAGGTAACCGAACAGCGCCACCAGCGTATGCATCCCGGCGTTGCGGCCCGCCTCGATGTCGCGCTGGGCGTCGCCCACGTAGAGACACTCTGCCGCCTCGCTCCCCGCCTGGTTGCAGGCCAGCAGCATCGGTGCCGGATGGGGCTTGCGCTCCGGCAGGGTGTCGCCGCTGACCACGGTGGCGGCGCGTTGGCGCACACCCAGTTCCTCCAGCAGCGGCTCGGTGAGCCATTCCGGTTTGTTGGTGACGACGCCCCAGTTGAGGCCGCGTTGCTCCAGTTGTTCGATCAGCTCCGCCATGCCACTGAAGAGAGTGGTCTCGCGGGTGATGTTGGCGCGATAGATGTCGAGCAGGCGTTGGCGTAGTGCAGGAAAGTCGGCATGGGATTCATCGATGGCGAAGCCATGCTTGATCAGGGCGATACCGCCGTGGGAGACCACCGGGCGGATGTTCTCATAGGGGAGCGGTTCGCGGCCTTGCTCCTGCAACACGCTGTTGAGGGCGAAGGCGAGGTCGGGGGCGGTATCGGCGAGGGTGCCGTCCAGATCAAACAGGACGGTCTTTATCGGACTCACGCCTTCTTACACCACGCGAGGTAATTAACGTCGAGATCGTCGCCCAGGCTGTATTCCTTGCTAAACGGGTTGTAGCTCATACCTGTCAGTTCTTTCAGATCCAGTTCGGCGGTGCGAGTCCATGACTCCAGTTCGGAGGGGCGGATGAACTTGGCGAAGTCGTGGGTGCCGCGTGGCAGCAGACGCAGCACATATTCGGCGCCGACGATGGCGAAGAGGTAAGACTTGGGGTTGCGATTGATGGTGGAGAAGAAGAGCTGACCGCCGGGTTTGGCGAGGCTGGCGCAGGCGGCGATCACCGAGCCGGGATCGGGCACGTGCTCCAGCATCTCCATGCAGGTGACCACGTCGAAGCTGCCGGGCATTTCGTCGGCCAGTTCTTCGGCGGTGATGCGGCGGTATTCCACTTCGACGCCCGATTCCAGTTTGTGCAGTTGGGCCACCTGCAACGGTGCTTCACCCATGTCGATGCCCATCACCGTGGCGCCACGTTGGGCCATGCTCTCGGCGAGGATGCCACCACCACAGCCGACGTCGAGCACCTTCTTGCCGCTGAGGTCGGCGCGTTGATCAATGTAGTTAAGGCGCAGCGGATTGATCTCGTGCAGCGGTTTGAACTCGCTGTGCGGGTCCCACCAGCGGGAGGCGAGTTCTTCGAATTTGCCGACTTCGGCGTGATCGACGTTGTGCTGTTTTTTGGCTGCGCTCATGCTCTACCTATTACGACTGTTCGACGAGTCTGGTCTGCCACTGTATGGCGGCGGCGAGGATCTCGCCTTCGTCCAGGGTGGTCAGGCGGCGCTCCTTGAGCAGATGACGCCCGGCGACCCAGACATCGCTCACCTTGTCGCGCCCGGTGGCGTAGACCAGTTGGGAGACCGCATGGTACAGCGGTTGGGTCTCCAGATCATCCATCTTCACCGCGACGATGTCCGCTGCCTTGCCTGCAACCAGCGAGCCACAGACCGACTCCAGCCCCAGCGCGCGGGCGCCGTTGAGGGTCGCCATCTCCAGCGCCTTCTCCGCGGGCAGGGCGCTGGCGTCTCCGGCAACCCCCTTGGCCAGCAGGGCCGCGGTGCGCATCTCGGAGAACATGTCGAGGTCGTTGTTGCTGGCAGCGCCATCGGTACCAAGGGCGACATTGACCCCGGCATCGATCAGTTTCTGTACCGGGCAGAAGCCGCTGGCCAGTTTCAGGTTCGATTCGGGGCAGTGGATGACATGGGCGTTGGCTGCGGCGTAGGCGGCGATCTCTTCGTCGCTCAGTTGGGTCATGTGTACCGCCGCGAGTTGCGGACCGACCAGACCCAGGTCGGCCAGTCTTGCCAGCGGACGTTTGCCCAGTTGTTGTTCGCTTTCGCCAACTTCATGCGCCGTCTCATGTACGTGCATATGGATCGGGATCTGCAACTCCTCGGCGTACATCAACACCTTCTGCAGCGGTTCATCGGAGACGGTGTAGGGCGCGTGCGGGGCGAAGGCGGTTGTAATCAGCGGTGAGTGTTTGACCTGATCGTGCAGGGCGTTGCCCTTGCTAATGTATTCGTCGGCGTTTTGCGCCCAGGCGGTGGGAAAGTCGATGACGATGAGGCCGATCACCGCGCGCATCCCTGCCAGCTCCACGACACGGGCCGCCTCGTCGGCAAAGAAGTACATATCGTTGAAGCAGGTGGTGCCGCCACGCAACATCTCCGCCATGGCCAGACGGGTACCGTCGCGGACGAACTCTGGATTGACCCACTTCGCCTCGGCGGGCCAGATGTGCTCCTGCAGCCAGGTCATCAACGGCAGGTCGTCAGCCAGGCCACGCATCAGGCTCATTGCCGCGTGGGTGTGGGCGTTAATCAGACCGGGGATCAGGACATGTTCGTTCTGCTCGAACTCGACTTCGGCGGTGTAGCGTTCGCGTGCCCTGTCGCTCGGTAACAGCTCGACGATGTGGCCATCTTTGATTGCGATGGCATGGTTCTCAAGGACGACTCCGGCAGGTTCAACCGGAACGATCCAGCGGGCATGAATGAGGGTGTCGACGTTTTTCATGCGCCAAGGGTAATTAAACCCTGTGTTTACCACAAGCATGTGTAAATTAAAAAAGGGCGCATCGTGCGCCCTTTAAGTCCACTAGGAGGTGGTATTCATCTTACAACGGCATCCCTGCCAGAATCGGTCCTGACGAGGAGGGAGGTTAGAACTTGTAGACCAGGCCGACTGCCAGAGCAGAGGCATCGCCTGACAGCTTGCCCTTGTGTGCCAGACCACCGTCGGTACCGTTGGCATAGAGGGCGTAGATGCTGGCCTTCTTGTCCATCTTGAAGTCAACGCCGACCATGCTCATCACTTCGTCGTTGGTAGCGGATACGCCATCGTCACGCATGCCGTAGGCGGCTTTGATGGTGGCGGAACCGCCGGTTTTGTACTTCAGGCTGATGTAGGTTTCGTTCTGGTCTTTGCTGGTATCCATGGCCAGAGTCTCGTAGACCAGACCGATAGAAGCAGGGCCGAAGGTGTAACCGGCACCAAATTTGGAAGCGGTCTTGATGTCGCCTGCAACGGTGTCGGAGTAGCTTTCAACCGCACCGGCGAGATAGAGCGGACCCTGATCGTAGTTGGCCATGATGCTGGTGGCATTACCGGCGTTCTCTGCGGTGACTGAGTCATCACCGGCATAGTAGGCAGCGGCAAAGCCAACACTACCAAACTGGTTAACGTAGGCAACGACATTGCCCAGACGATGGTCGACGGTGATGATGTTGTTGTAATCGGCATAGGTATCGGCAAACGGGTCAAGACGCGCAGTGGACATTTTGTGCGGGGTATCGTGGTTACCAACCAGTACGGTACCGAAGCCACCTTTCACACCAACGAAGGTGTCACGCAGCTTGATCAGGTCGGTGCTGGATTTCTGGGTATCACCGGCATAGTCAACTTCGAGTTCGAGTTGACCCAGGAAGGTCAGACCGCCACCGACGTCAGTGCTGGCTTTGACACCCAGGCGAGAGGCGTTGCTCTTGATTTGGGTAGCATTGTTTTTGGTACCGGCGACATCCTGAGAAACGGAGGCGACGGAGGTGTGGATCTTGCCGTAAACGGTTGCTTCGGCAGAAGCATTGGCGGAAACGGCGAGAGCGGCGGTGACTGCTACGGCAATCAAGGCTTTTTTGTGTTGCATCGGTTCACTCCTAAAAGGGTTTTCGTGGATATCCAAAAAGCGGGCACAGTCTCGCAATGCTTTGTTACAGCGCTATTGCCCGTTGGTTACGCCGTGATGAAGGTTTTATGACAGCGGGTGTTTGTAGTGGGGCAGAGCGGTTTGCGGTAGACTTCGCCCCTTCATTTTCAAGCGGGACGGTGACGCCAGATGTCAGACGCATTCGATACGATTCGCGCAGTGAGTTGGGATAACGACAAACTTCGATTGCTGGATCAGCGGCTACTGCCGCAGCAGGAGATCTGGTTGGAGTACGATGAGCCACGCGCGGTGGCCGATGCGATCCGTGACATGGTGGTGCGCGGTGCCCCGGCGATTGGGGTGACCGCCGCCTTCGGTGTGGTACTCGCTGTGTGTCATCAACTGGCCGCCGGTCGCGACGGGATTGCTGACAGACTGAAAGCCGATTTCGATTACCTCGCCGCCGCCCGGCCCACCGCGGTGAATCTCTTCTGGGCGCTGGAGCGAATGGAGCAAACGTTGCAACGGCTACTGAATGTTGATGCCGATCTGATCGAAGGGATGCTGGCTGAGGCGCAGTCGATCCACGATGATGACATTGCCGCCAACCGTCACATGGGAGAACTGGGTGCGGCGCTGATTGAAGAGCAGGGATGCGGCGTACTGACCCACTGTAATACTGGTTCGCTGGCGACCGGTGGTTTTGGTACGGCACTCGGCGTGATCCGCGCCGCCTATGCCCAGCAGCGCATCGCTCATGTCTACGCCGATGAGACTCGCCCCTGGTTGCAGGGGGCACGACTCACTGCCTGGGAATGTGTGAAGGACAGTATCCCGGTCACCTTGCTGGTCGATGGTGCCGGGGCGGCGTTGATGAAATCGGGCAAGGTTAAATGGCTGATCGTCGGCTCTGACCGTATCGCTGCCAACGGCGATGTGGCCAACAAGATCGGTACCTACCACGCGGCGGTGGCGGCCAAATACCACGGGGTGAAGGTGATGGTGGTTGCACCCACCTCCACCGTGGATATGTCGCTGGAGAGTGGTGATCTCATCCCCATTGAACAGCGTGGTGCCGATGAGGTGCTGGGGCTGGGGGGGCAGCGGGTGGCCGCCGAGGGGGCCGGGGCATGGAATCCTGCCTTTGATGTCACCCCGGCGGAACTGGTCGATGCCATCGTCACCGAGAAAGGGGTGGTACTCCAGCCTAATCGGCAGAAGATGGCCGAAATGATGGCGAAATAGCCACAGCGGAATGGTGTGAAATCCCATGAGAGGCCCGCTGAGGGCTTCTGAGCGCGTTTTGGCTGATGCGGCGGGGTAGGCGGGTGTGTTACACTGGGCGCTGTTTTTCGCCTCTCCGTCATATGGAACGTATGGGCCTGTGCAAGTTAAAGGATAACGCCATCTGATGACCGATTTTGCTAAAGAAGTCCTCCCGATCAACATTGAGGAGGAGATGAAGCAGTCCTACCTCGATTACGCCATGAGCGTCATCGTCGGCCGAGCCTTACCCGATGTACGTGACGGCCTCAAGCCGGTACACCGTCGCGTGCTCTTCGCCATGCGCGAACTGGGCAACGACTGGAACAAGCCCTACAAGAAATCGGCTCGTGTGGTCGGTGACGTCATCGGTAAATACCACCCCCACGGTGACTCCGCGGTCTACGACACCATCGTGCGTATGGCCCAGCCCTTCTCCCTGCGTTACATGCTGGTCGATGGCCAGGGTAACTTCGGTTCCATCGACGGCGACTCCGCCGCGGCGATGCGATACACCGAAGTGCGCATGGCCAAGATCGCCTCCGAGCTATTGGCCGACATCGATAAAGAGACTGTCGATTTCGTTCCCAACTATGACGAATCGGAGAGCGAGCCAGAGGTCCTGCCGGCACGTCTGCCCAACCTGCTGATCAACGGCTCCGCCGGTATCGCGGTGGGTATGGCTACCAATATTCCGCCGCACAATCTGACCGAGGTGACTAACGCCTGTCTGGCACTGATCGAGAATCCCGAGCTGGATATCGCCGGTTTGATGCAGCATATCCCCGGTCCCGACTTCCCCACCGCCGGTATCATCAATGGTGCCGCGGGTATCCACGAGGCCTATCACACCGGTCGCGGCCGCATCTATGTACGTGCCCGCTCCGAGATCGAGGAGATGGATTCTGGTCGCCAGCGCATCGTCATCACCGAACTGCCCTATCAGGTGAACAAGGCGCGACTGATCGAAAAGATCGCCGAGTTGGTTAAAGAGAAGAAGATCGAGGGGATCTCCCAGGACGGTCTGCGCGACGAGTCGGACAAGGACGGTATGCGTCTGGTTATCGAGCTCAAGCGCGGTGAGGTGCCGGAGGTTCTGCTCAACAATCTCTACAAGCAAACCCAGATGCAGAGCGTCTTCGGCATCAATATGGTCGCCCTGTTGGACGGTCAGCCCAAGCTGCTCAATCTCAAGCAGATGCTGGAGGCGTTCATCCGTCACCGTCGCGAGGTGGTGACCCGTCGTACCATCTTCGAACTGCGCAAGGCACGTGAACGTGCCCATGTGCTGGAAGGTCTGGCGGTTGCACTGGCCAACATCGATCCAATTATTGCGCTGATCAAGGCCGCGCCAAACCCCGCTGAGGCCAAGGTCGGTCTGCTGGCTCAGGGGTGGGCACCAGGTGTGGTGAGCGACATGCTGGCCCGTGCCGGTGCCGAAGCCTCACGCCCCGAGGGTCTGGCAAAAGAGTTTGGCCTGGTCAATGGCGAATACCACCTCTCCGAAGCACAGGCCCAGGCGATCCTGGAACTGCGCCTGCACCGCCTTACCGGCCTGGAGCAGGACAAGATTATCAATGAGTACCGCGAACTGCTCGATACCATCGCTGACCTGTTGGACATTCTCGGCAGTCACGAAAGATTGATGAGTGTGATCCGGGGAGAGCTGGAGGCGATTCGTGATCAATATGGTGATGGGCGTCGTACCGAGATCGTCTCCACCCGTCTGGATCTCACCCTGGAAGATCTGATCAGTGAAGAGGATGTCGTGGTGACGCTCTCTCACGAGGGTTACGCCAAGGCGCAACCGCTCTCCGATTACCGGGCGCAGAAGCGCGGCGGACGTGGCAAATCGGCCACCTCTACCAAGGACGAAGATTTCGTCGACAAGATGTTCGTCGCCAGTACCCACGACACCATCCTCTGCTTCTCCAGTCGTGGTCGTATCTACTGGCTCAAGGTTTATGAGTTACCGCAGGCAGGACGTGCTTCACGCGGCAAACCGATCGTCAATCTGTTGCCGCTGGAAGAGGGCGAGCGGATCAACGCTATCCTGCCGGTTCGTGAATACGAACAGGACAAGTTTGTCTTTATGGCGACCGCCAACGGGACGGTGAAAAAGACCCCGCTGGTTGATTTCTCCCGTCCACGTGCCAGCGGCATCATTGCCCTGGAACTGGTTGAAGGCGATCAACTGGTCGGTGTGGCGGTGACCGATGGACAGAGCGATATCATGCTCTTCTCCAGTGCGGGTAAGGTGATCCGCTTTACTGAGAGCGATGTGCGTTCTATGGGCCGAGTTTCCCGTGGTGTGCGCGGTATTCGTCTCGGTGAAGGCCAGTCGGTGATCGCGATGATCCTGGCCGACGATGGATGCGTACTGACCGCCACCGAAAATGGTTACGGCAAGCGTACGCCGATCGACGATTACCCGGTTTACGGTCGTGGTGGTCAGGGTGTGATCGCGATTCAGACCACCGAACGCAATGGTGCGGTGGTCGGCGCGGTGCTGGTCTCCGATGACGATGAAATGATGTTAATTACCGATGGCGGCACGCTGGTTCGCAGTCGTGTCGCTGAGGTCTCCACCATGGGTCGTAACACCCAGGGTGTACGCCTGATCAATTTGACCAATGAGGAAAAATTGATCGGTGTGGAACGGATCGCCGAATCCGATGAGGGGGAAGAGGTTGAAGGCGAAGAGGGTGCCGGTGACGAAGCCGAGTAACCTGATGGCGCTTTTGTCGTTTATTCA
>JBNKBG010000072.1:0-11918 GCA_050287105.1 Thiohalomonadaceae bacterium | reverse complement strand
TTGAGTTGAAACAACGTCAGGAACAGGGTTTCCAGGCGGCGCAACGCAAGGCACCACGCATTCTGTTCACCGGTTCACCGCCGATCTTTCCCAATCTGAAATTGCCACTGTTGATTGAAGAGGCCGGTGGTGTGGTCGTCGCCGATGAAACCTGTTCGGCCAACCGTATGCTTTATGACATGACCGCGGTGGACGAGTGGCGGCTTCACGACATGGTCGATGCCCTGGCCGATAAGCACCTTAAACCGTGCACCTGTCCGATCTTTACCAACAATCTGGATCGTCAGCGTCGCCTGCTGGAGCTAGCCGAGAGCTTCAATGTGGACGGTGTGGTCTATCAGGCCTTTTCCGGCTGCCAGGTCTACGAGATGGAGCAGAGCACCATCGCTGCGGCATTGAGTGAAAAGAAGATACCGATGCTCTATGTGGAGACCGATTACAGCCACGACGATATGGGTCAGCTCTCGACACGTATTGAGGCATTTCTGGAATCGATAAAAACAAGAAAGAGAAAAGCAGGATGAAAGTGTTTGCCGGGTTAGACATCGGTTCCACCGCCATTAAGGTGGCACTGGTAGATGAAGAGGGAAAGATGGTTGGTGTGCACGTTACCGCTTCAGGGAGCCTGTTTCACAAGAATGCCAAGGAGGCATTGGCACGCCTGCTGACCGAACACAATCTGCAGCAGGACGATGTGCACTACCTGATCGCCACCGGTTATGGTCGCAAATTGTTCAAGGAGGCGGACGATTCGATTAGCGAGATCACCGCCAATGCTATCGGTGCGCACGAAGCGGGTAAGCAGTTTGGTGGTGTGCGTACCATTATCAATATTGGTGGCCAGGACTCCAAGGCGATCCAGCTCGATAAAGAGGGCAACGTGGCCAACTTCGCCATGAATGACAAATGTGCTGCCGGTACCGGACGCTTTCTCGATGTGGCGGCACGCAATCTGGAGATCGATCTGGAAGAGCTGGGTGATTACCACTTCAACGCGGAAAACGCGCCGCTCTCGATCAACAGTACCTGCACCGTCTTCGCCGAGTCGGAGATCATCGGCCTGCTGGCCAACGGTCACGGCAAGGGTGAGATCATTGCCGGCATTCACTACTCCATCGCCAAGCGCACCGTACGTCTGGCCAAACGTGTCGGTATCGAAGAGAAGGTCTACTTCGATGGCGGCCCTGCCCTGAACAAAGGCCTGGTTGCGGCGCTGGAAGACGAGATGCAGCGGGAAATTGTGGTACCGGAACATCCGCAAACCACCACCGCCTTCGGTGCCGCGGTGCTGGCACGCAGCGAATACCTGGCGGAACAAGAGTAGTTTTCCGTGACACCAATTGAACAGACACTGTTGACCCTGCCGATGGCGATGATGCTGGGACTGGTCTTTGGCATGGGTTCGTGCACCATTGCCTGCCTGCCGTTTCTTGGTCCGGTGTTTATCGCCAGTGAGGGTGGGGTACGTAAATCATGGCGGATCATGTTGCCGTTTTCCCTCGGCCGTCTCACCAGTTATGCGGTACTGGCGACGGCCGCCGGGTTTACCGGCCACTATCTCGGCAAGGGCCTGGCTGCAAGTGATATTCGCTGGCTGATGGGCGCGGCGGCGGTGTTGCTGGGCGTGGCAATGCTGTTGCGTCGACAGGGTGCGCGGAGTTGCTCGCATAGTGGTGAGACAGCCATCGTACGTGATGCACGGGCGCAGTCGGCGGACGCGATGATGCCCGGCGGTTTATTCATTCTCGGTGCGGGTATGGCGTTGTCACCCTGTGCGCCGCTGGGTAGTGTGATCTTCTCTGCGGCGGTCGGTGCCAGTGCCTGGAACGGCCTTTGGCTTGGACTTGGTTTTGGTCTGGGTGCCATCGTCATTCCGACGATCTTCTACGGTATCGGCTTCGCCTGGTTCGGCAGTCGTCTGCGTGAACTCTTAAGCGATAGCCATAAACACATCGTGCGTCTCAGTGCCGGTCTGTTGATCGTTACCGGTGCCGGAAATCTGCTGGCCTGACTAGTTAAGACGGAATTGTCCCAACAGTTTGCGTAGTGCATCGACTTGCTGCTCCATGTTGTGCATGGCTGCATCGGTCTCCTGCGCGCGGTCAGAGGTCTCTCCAGCAATGGTGCTGATGTTGACGATATTGCGGTTGATATCCTCGACAACGGCGGCCTGTTCCTCGGCAGCACTGGCGATCTGGGCATTCATGTCATTGATTGAGGCGATAGCGGTGATGATCTCGCGTAGCCTGCGACTGGTCTCCTCGGTGCTGGCGACGCTCTCCTCAGTCAGTTTTTGCCCCATCTCCATTGCCTGTGCTGCCTGTTTGCTACCTTCCTGAAGCTCGTTGATCATCTCTTCGATTTCTCCAGTGGCCGTCTGGGTGCGTTGCGCCAGGGTGCGTACTTCATCGGCGACAACGGCAAAGCCACGACCCTGCTCGCCGGCACGGGCGGCCTCAATGGCCGCATTGAGGGCCAGAAGATTGGTCTGATCGGCAATCTCACGGATGGTGGTAAGAATGCCGCCGATCTTTTCACTTTGTGCCCCCACTTTCTGGATCACCCCTCCTGCATTTTCTACTGCCATTCGCAGGCTGGTGGTGGTGTCACGGTTTTTGTCCAGAACGGTACGACTCTCCTGGGCCATGTTGTTGGCATCCTGTGCCGACTCTGCAGCATGACCGGCGCTCTCAGCTACATTTTGCGCTGCGGAACTCATTTCAGTCGCGGCTGTGGCTACCTGGTCTGTTTCTGACTGCTGACGCACTACGGCCTGGCCGGCCTCGTTACTGATACTGGATACAGTCGTCGTAGCGTCGGTCAGCTCCTGTGTGGCACTTGCAACCTGTATCAACATTACCTGGAGTTTATTGGCAAAGGTGTTGAATTCGGTGGAGAGTTGGCTGACTTCATCTCGCCCCATGATCTCCAGCCTGCGGGTCAGATCACCGTCTCCGCTGGCGACGTCGCGCAAGGCGGAGATAGTCATGTGCAATGGGCAAGTGATACTGCGAGACAGGATAATTGAGATGAGAATCAACAGTGCAGCAATTCCGCCACCCATACTAAAGCTGTAGATCAGGTTTTGTTTGAAAAGGGTGTCGACATCATCAAGATAGATACCGGAACCGATAATCCAGCCCCAGGGTTGAAATCCCTTTACGTAGGAAATTTTTGCTACAGGATCGTTATGCCCTGGTTTAGGCCAGAGATAGTTTACAAAACCTGCACCGTCCTTCTTTACGATATCCACCATAGCGACGAACAATTTTTTACCATCAGGATCCTTGAAATCCTTAAGGTCATTGCCATCCAGTGCCGGTTTCATCGGATGCATCACCATGCGGGGAGAGTAGTCGTTGATCCAGAAATACTCCTTCTCCTCATAGCGTAAAGTGGATATCTGCTTGAGTGCAGCCTTTTTCGCCGCATCCTCGGTCATGGCCGCGGTTGTACTTAATTTGTGGTAGTACTCCAGCGTGCCGTAGGCGCTTTCCACCAGATGGCGCGTTTTTAAACGCTTTTCCGCCATCATCTCCTCACGGAGTTGCAGTGCATTGAGGCTGATTAAGGTGATGAGGGCGATGACTGCCGCCAGAACAATTAGAAAAAGGCGTACCGAAATGGAAAAGCGCATTAAAAATTTATACATGACAGCATTCCTCTCGTGCTGAGTCAGAATTCCACTAGCTCTAGTGCGGGAGCAGTGTTGTGTGGACAATTTGTATTGCCAAATAACACGGTACCTGTTGGAGGGGGAGCAGACTCTAACTATCGGCAGCAGCGAAAAAGTCTTTAAGCTTTTGTAAGCAGGATTGTGGGATACGCTAATTACACCTCTGTGCAGACTTGGATTTTTACCCTGGATCCAAAAAACGGCGGCTGCTATCCAGGACAATATTTCCGCCTGGCTAGCAGCCGCCGTACAGGCCATTACTCGGTAATGGCTACCAGATCGCCTTTGCTGTTGTGAACAGCGACTTCATGGATCTTTGGGAATTGATCACTTGTCAGATTTTTCAACTTCATGTTCAATTCCTTGGAGTCACCTCTTCCCAGGCTGTCGATGCCCGCGGTCCAGATGTACATCACGCCCTGCTCGATAGCGAAGTTTCCATCTGATTCCTCCAGCACAGGTTCATATTTGCCTACCGGTATGCGGGTAAGCAATTTGAGTCCTTTTGCGGTGGCAGAGCCATCATTGGTAATCGTGATGGTCACGTTTACCACATCGCCTTTGCTCACCTCCATCCTGGCAGAGATGTTTTCTGCTGCAGACGTATACCAGAGCTGTACCGGGGGCAGTAGCGGTGCGCCCTTTACTTTCCAGCGGTATTCACTTCTATCGACCTTTTCCAGAGCCACATTGGATTTAACCAGGCGGGTATTGTCGGGAAGTCGTATCTTCAGGTCGGTGTCGTAATTGGCCAGCAGTAGCTTCTCTTTCCCCCGGTCTATGGCACCTAGCAGATAGGGACGTACAATCGCCTGATGGGTCGCCGCAGAGAGCTTGGTGATGCTGACATCACTTTGGAATGACTCGGTCTTGTCCGCCCTTGCACCGAGACTAAGCATGCGTTTGTCCTTGGGTGCGCTGGGTTGCATCAGGCTGAAGCGCTTGCTGGTTTCGACGACATTTTTGATGACATAGGAAAAATCTGTCTTCTTTGTCATCAGGTTCACTTCACCACCAAGATTGATAGTGACGTCGTTGAGTCGTACGACAGGCGTGCTATTGAGCTTCGGCATCAGTTTGCTGAAGTCCTTGACCTCAGTTTTTACCAATGGCTTGTCTTCGAGCACGATCGGTTTGACCTCAGGAATCACCGTGCTGGCTAACGTGGTGGGCTCTGCGCTCGCAGTAAAGGGCATTAACCAACAGAGCAGTACGGTAACCCAATTCATATGTTGATTGGCTTTATTCATATTTGGCACCTTCATATAAGAATCCGGAAATTAGTTGCAGCAAAGGGTATCGCCATCGATATCAGGTAGCGCGCGTCGGGTAAGTACCCAACCTAACCCAGCAGTACATCTATCTGGGTAACCGCGTTTGAGGACATGATCAAACAGATATTGTCCTGCCGATGAACTCCACCGAGGACCATAGTTGGTATTCCAGGCTGCATTGATGTCACGGGTGATGCCGCTCGGTTTGCATGCGTAACCTGCAATTCGGCCATAGTCCATGATTCGGTAAGAACCACGGTAAAGCACTACGTTGAACTCATGCCCAGGACTACGTGCATTCCAGATATAACGACGATCAAAACCCAATGCCCGCAGCAGTGAATGACGCAATATGGCATGGTCTTCACAGTCACCGTGGAAACGCCGTCCGTCGTTATAGGCATTACCCCAGGCAGGATCTTCGTTGGTCAGGTCCTGCACCAGCGTGGCGTTATTGCCCGGATCCGTATAGTGAATAGTGTAATAGGCCGGCATACCTTCACCACCAGGGGCATAGTTCAGGTTGTTGATGGTGTTTAGGACATAGGTATTGGCACTGTCGTTCACCCAGCTCATATTGGAGTCGACATAATTGGCTACAGCTGTGACCAGCATGTCTGGATCGATCTCCTGGGTGTAGTGGCTGTTGGCAAATACCTGTACGGCGTTTACATCGGGTCGGGTTTCATCGGCCCAGCAGACCGGTGTTTGATCGGTCTTGCCAAGTAAGGCGACGATGAAACAGCCGAAGACATATTCCGAGAAAGCGTCATTGGCAGTTTGCTGTACCTCGCTCATATTTAGATTGAACAGTTTGGTCGCATTTTGATCCGAATAATTGGCAGGCACTGAGAGAACGTTATTCGGCGCTGCTGGCAGATCATCCGCTACGGCGTAAGTCGTTCCCGATGTGGTGATCGGTAACATGTTGTAACGGAAATTGTTGGCGCCATTAGGGTTGTCGTAGGCCATTAGAACCAGGGCAGGTCCGCTTGCGGCACTGTATTGATAAGCCAGGCCTGCACCCTGTCCCAGATCACCAAAGCCCTTGAGCATATGCCAGCGTGATATTTCTCGAGCACGCCCGGTATTTTGCAGATGCCAGCCAACGCGATAACGGAAGTTGTTGGGACCTCCCGGAGCGTCGTAGGTCATCAGGACCATATCGAGTGTACCGTCGAGATCGATATCGGCCAGGGCAACATCCGCCCCATCAGCCGCACCGCCCATGCCGTTGACCTGAATGGGGTTGCTCCAGTTGTTGCTGGTACCGTTGTTAGCCAGGTCCCAGCCCACGCGGTAACGGAAATTGCTGCCGTCGGTGGCCATTAATACCATATCCAGGGTACCGTTGCCGTTGATGTCACCCACGGCAACGCCTGCACCCTGACCGGTATCACCGACACCGTCTACCTGTATGCTGTTGGACCAGTTGTTGGTAGTACCACTGGTCGACAGGTTCCAGCCAATGCGATAGCGAAAGTTATTTGGACCTGCCGGCGCATCGTAGGCCATCAAAATCATATCCTGTATGCCGTTGCCATCAAGGTCCGCAAAGGCGATACCAGCACCTTCACCCTCCCAGCCAACACCACCGACCGTTTTGTAACCCGACGCCCAACTGCTGGCCTTACCTGTCGAGTAGTTGAAATCCCAGCCGATACGGTAACGGAAACTGTTTCCCTGGGCGGGATTGTCATAGGCCATCACGACAATGTCGGGTTTACCGTTGCGATTCAGATCGGCGAAGGCAACGCCAGCCCCCTGTCCTTCATTGCCTACGCCGCCTATTTTTACGTAGGGGCTGGTTCCGCTCATGTCGCAGCTGGCACCAGCAGGCATATGTGGTTCTGAGGCATTGATGCTGCCTGGCGAGATGCTTGCAGCCAGCATTGCGGCAATGGCGCAAATGCGGGTCCTTGAGGTTAGCTGAACGATTATGGGTTTGCCCATATGTATTCCTCCCTGAGATGGTTGGTTTTTCAAAGTGAACTGCAGAAAAAACTGGCTCCTGTTCCTACGAGAGCGTTTGGTATTCGATCGCGCGTTGTAGCAACGTGATCATGCGGTTGTCGAACGTGGGGAAATCTCGTTATTGGGAACGATATGAAGGTAGGAAATAAAGGAGTTGAAACGAGAAAGAGTAGGGCCGCTTACAGGCTGAATGATTGCCCCTGCTACGGACTCCGTTTGTTTCGGACAGTAAAGGCGGGAATTGCCGCCAGGTACCATCGACGTCCTTGTGCTTGGTCTCACCTTAGCCGCTCCATGCATATGAGTAACCACACTGTTTAGACGATAAAACCGGTGATTACAAGATTCGTATCTTAATGAAGTGGAGAAACCGCAGGAGTTGGGAGTGCGCGGGCGGTTACTTGCGCCAGAAGGCGGGGGTGAGGAGTACCAGCAGGGTGAAGATCTCAAGACGCCCCAGCAGCATTGAGATGCACAGCACCCACTTGGCAAAGTCGGGTATACCGCTGTAGTTGAGGGCGACATCGCCAAGGCCCGGTCCAAGGTTGTTGATGGTGGCGGCAACGGCGGAGAAGGCGGTGATCTGATCCAGCCCGACCATCATCAGCAGCAGCAGGAAAATGCTGAATACCGCCACATAGGTGGCAAAGAATCCCCAGACTGAATGAATTACCTGCTCCGGCATCGGTTTGCCTCCGATCTTGATCGGGATCACCGCGTTTGGGTGGATCAGCCGGGTGACTTCACGCAGGCCCTGTTTGATCAGTAGCAGAAAACGGATCACCTTCATGCCGCCAGCGGTGGAGCCGGCACAGCCGCCAACAAAGCTGGCAAAAAGCAGCAGCACAGGCAGGAAACCAGGCCAGATGGCGTAGTTGCTGGTGGTGAAACCGGTGGTGGTGCCGATGGAGACTACCTGGAACAGTCCATGCAACATCGAGTGGTTAAAGTCCTCGAAGTGGGCGTTGATGTGCAGGTAGAAGATGGTGATCAGGCTGATGACCGCGAGCACCGCGAGGTAGGCGCGGAATTCAGAGTCGAGCAGATAGAGGCGGATGTTTCGGCTGCGCCAGGCCATGAAGTGCACGGCAAAATTGATCCCGGAGAGGAACATAAAAACGATGGCGATCAGTTCGATCAATGGCTGATCCTGAAAATAACCCATGCTCGCGTCGTGAGTGGAGAAGCCGCCGATGGCTACTGTAGAAAAGGCGTGGCAGATGGCATCGAAAAAAGTCATCCCGGCGAGCCAGTAGGCCAGGGTGCAGCTAACGGTGAGTGTCAGGTAGATGTACCAGAGTGCCTTGGCGGTTTCGGTGATGCGCGGGGTGAGCTTGTTGTCCTTCATCGGCCCCGGGGTTTCGGCGCGGTAGAGCTGCATCCCACCGATGCCGAGCATGGGCAGGATTGCCACTGCCAGTACGATGATTCCCATGCCGCCTAACCACTGCAGTTGATGGCGGTAGAACTGCATCGACGGTGGCAGGTTGTCGATGCCGGTGATCACCGTGGCGCCGGTGGTGGTCAGGCCGGAGATCGATTCAAACACCGCGTCGGTAAGTGACAGGTGCGGTGCTGCACTGAAGGCAAAAGGCAGTGCACCGAACAGACTCAGTACGGTCCAGAACATCACCACGACGACGAAACCGTCACGTAGGCGCAGGTCACGACGGTTTCTTTGCACCGGTATCCAGAGCACAAAACCGGTGAGCAGGGTAACCGTAAAGGCAAGCAGGAAAGGGGAGTAGTGGGAATCCTGATAAACCACGGAGACCACCATCGACGGCAGCATGGAGAAGCTGAAGATCATCAGCAACAGGCCGAGTATGCGTTGGATGGCGCCGACTTGCATGAGTAGTGTGCAGCCCCTTAAAGGAAGGTCACGCTGACCTGGAACAGTCGTTCAACGTCAGGGATGCGCTTTTTGTCGACCACGAACAGCAGGACGTGATCCTCGGCCTCGATTACGGTGTCATGGTGGGCGATCAATACCTCATCACCACGCACCACGGCACCGATGGTAGTACCGGGCGGCAGCTTGATATCGTCTACCGCTCGGCCAACAACTTTGGAGGAGTGTTTATCGCCGTGGGCGATGGCTTCAATCGCTTCAGCTGCACCGCGGCGCAGGGAATGCACCATAACCACATCACCACGACGGACATGGGCCAGTAGTGAACCGATGGTCGCCTGGGGTGGCGAGATGGCGATGTCGATGTCGCCGCTTTCTACCAGATCAACGTAAGCGGCACGATTGATCAGCGACATTACTTTTTTTGCGCCAAGGCGTTTGGCCAGCATCGCCGAGAGGATGTTGGCCTCATCGTCGTTGGTCAACGCGCAGAAGACATCGGTCTCTTCGATATTTTCTTCCAGCAGCAGTTCACCATCGGCAGCATCACCGTGCAGTACGATAGTGTGTGCAAGAATCTCCGAGATCTGCTCTGCGCGCTGTTTATTCTGTTCGATCAGTTTGACCTGGTACTGATTTTCCAGCGCCCGTGCCAGACGAATACCGATGTTGCCACCACCAGCGATGATGATGCGTTTGACCGGTTTGTCCAGGCGACGCAACTCGCCCATTACAGTGCGGATGTCGTTGGTGGCGGCGATGAAGAAGACCTCGTCGTCGACTTCGACCACGGTGTCACCTTCCGGATTGATCGCCTTGCCGCGACGATAGATGGCCGCAACGCGGGTCTGTAGTCCCGGCATATGTTCACGCAGTGCACGCAGCTCCTGTCCCACCAGCGGACCGCCGTGATAGGCGCGTACTGCTACCAACTGCACTCGTCCACCGGAGAAGTCGAGCACCTGCAGCGCGCCAGGGTGCTGGATCAGGCGGAAGATGTAGTCGGTGACCAGCTGCTCCGGGCTGATGATCACATCGACCGGCATGGCGCTACTGGTGAAAAGTTGAGGATGGAGCAGATACTCCTGAGCACGAACCCGGGCGATCTTGGTGGGGGTGCGGAACAGGGTGTGGGCAACCTGGCAGGCGACGATGTTGGTTTCGTCGCTGTTGGTGACGGCGATGATCATGTCGGCATCCTCTGCGCCAGCACGCATCAGCACGTTGGGATGCGACGCCTGGCCACTAACCGTGCGCAGATCGAGGCGATCCTGCAGGTCGTGCAGCAGGGTGGCGTCGGTATCGACCACGGTGATGTCGTTGGCCTCGCTGGCGAGGTTGTTTGCCAGTGAGGAGCCAACCTGGCCTGCGCCGAGAATGATAATCTTCATAGTACGCTTTATAGGTTGTTGGCCGTCAAAGTGCGCCAATTCTAGCGCGCCATGACGTTGCCGTCATGAACTGCCGTAGTTTTTCGGATCGATATCCAGCGAACGCAGTTTGCGATAGAGATGGGTTCGCTCCATACCGGCATGTTGTGCCACCTTGTTGACACTACCCTCGTAGCGGCTCATCAGTACCTCGAAGTAGCTGCGCTCGAACTGTTCGCGCGCCTGGCGCACGGGCATCTCGAAGGCTGCCATGGTCGCGGTGGCAGCCGGTGCGCGATGCTGTGCGCCGAGGGCTTCTTCCACTTCGCCGATATCGATCTGCCGTTCGTTACCGACGATCAGCAGGCGCTGCACCAGGTTCTTCAGTTCGCGTACGTTGCCCGGCCAGGTGTGCTGGCGCAGCCGATTAAGCGCGGCGGTGGTAAAGCTGCGGTAGGGGAGTTTATCGGTCTCGATGAAGTAGTCGCTGTACCAGGTCACCAGATCCAGCACGTCGTCACTGTGTTCGCGCAGCGCCGGAATATAGAGCGAGACTACGTTGAGTTCGTAGTAGAGATCTTCGCGAAAATGACCCTGCTGGATCAGTTGTTCCAGAGGGTGGCGTGTCGCGGCGATGAGTCGCACATCGGTTTTTATCGGGGTGTTGCCATTGACCCGCTGCAGGTTGCCGCGCTTCAGCAGTTGCAACAGGCGATCCTGGCAGTCGGCGCTCAGGTCCGCGACGTCATCAATGTAGAGGGTGCCACCGTTGGCCTGTTCCAGCAGACCGTACTGGATCTGTTCGTTCTCTTCGCGGCCAAACAGCTGTATCAGGTGATCTTCAGTGCTCTGTTGTTGCGGCAGATCGGCAGAGAAGAAAGGGGCATTGCGTCGGCTGCTGTTGTTGTGCAGATAGCGGGCGCAGAGTTGTTTGCCACTGCCGTGCTCACCGGTAATCAGCACCGCAGTGTCGTGCTGGGCGATCTGTAGCGTGGTCTGCCGTAGTTGTTCCATCTGACGGCTACGCCCCAGTGGTTCGGTGATCGGCTGTGCCGCCTTGCGCAGGCCGACGTTTTCACGCAACAGGTTAAAGCTCTCCAGCGCATGCTCGATGGTTAGCAGTAGCTTGGCCAGGGAGAGGGGTTTTTCGATGTAGTCGTAGGCACCGAGGCGGGTCGCTTCGACGGCGGTCTCCACGGTGCCGTGGCCGGACATGATGATCACTGGTTGGGTCAGTGGCTCCTCGGCGATCCACTCCTTGAGCAGGGTGATGCCGTCGACGTCAGGCATCCAGATGTCGAGCAGGATCAGATCCGGGCGCTGGGCACGACGCGCCTCGCGGGCATGGGCGGCATCTTCGGCGGTGGTTACCGTGTAGCCTTCGTCCTCCAGGATCTCCTTGAGCAGGCTACGGATATCGGGTTCGTCATCGACGACAAGGATGTGGGCTGTACTGGTCATGGCTTTATGCTCTTGTTTTTATAGCTGCGTGGCGAGCCAACGTGGTTCTTGTTTTCGAGTTGCCGTCCCGCGTCCACCGGCAGGCGCAGGGTAATTGTGGCGCCGCCGCCATCGGCGTTCTCCGCCCAGAGAATACCGCCGTGCTCCTCCACGATCTTTTTCACCACCGCCAGTCCCAGGCCGGTGCCCTTGGGTTTGGTGGTGACGTAGGGCTCGAAGA
Organism: Thiohalomonadaceae bacterium; assembly: GCA_050287105.1. GTDB lineage: Bacteria > Pseudomonadota > Gammaproteobacteria > Thiohalomonadales > Thiohalomonadaceae > JAPHTQ01. Next base: position 91 of record JBNKBG010000072.1, on the reverse strand, counting down.
GGCGATTGAGGATCACCTCAGGGAAGCCCGGACCGTCGTCGTGGAAGGAGAGCTCCACGAAATGGGCGCTCTTTTTGTCCACGGTGCTGAT
>JBNKBG010000071.1:0-12479 GCA_050287105.1 Thiohalomonadaceae bacterium | reverse complement strand
TCAGGCGCACACGGGCGACCTTACGCATCGCCGAGTTCGGCTTTTTCGGGGTGGTAGTGTAAACGCGGGTACAAACACCACGTTTCTGCGGGCATGCCTCCAGGGCAGGCACGTTGCTTTTCTCCACCTTGCGCTTGCGCGGCTTGCGCACCAGCTGGTTAATCGTTGCCATAGTCCTACTTGCTCCAGCACAGAAATAAACACAGGCCGGTATTTGATACCGGCCTGGGAAAAAGAAGCGGAATTCTATGGCCACGCGCCACCCATGTCAAGGGCAACGCACGGCTGTGTTCCACGTTTTTCCGGGGATTACTCCCCGGTCTCGTCCGCTGCCACGTTTTCGGAGAGTTCCGAGGGCAGCGGGGTATCGACATAGGAGTCGAATGCCTTGCTCAAACGGCGGCGCTCGCTATGGTAGGCCAGGCCGGTACCGGAAGGTATCAGTCGTCCCACAATAACGTTCTCCTTCAGGCCACGCAGGTCGTCCTTCTTGCCGGTCACCGCCGCATCGGTCAGTACGCGGGTGGTCTCCTGGAAGGAGGCCGCGGAGATGAACGACTCGGTAGCCAGGGAGGCCTTGGTAATACCCAGCAGCATGCGATTGAAGGTAGCGCCCATCTTGCCCGCCGCCTCCAGCACTTCGTTTTCATCGAAGATGCGGGCCACTTCGGCCTGTTCACCGGTGAGGAACTTGCTGTCTCCAGGCTTGCGGATCTCGGCCTTGCGCAGCATCTGGCGAACAATCACCTCGATGTGCTTGTCGTTGATCTTTACACCCTGCAGACGGTAGACGTCCTGCACTTCGTTAACGATGTACTGGGCCAGCGCCTGAACACCCTGCAGACGCAGGATATCATGCGGGTTTGGTTCGCCCTCGACGATCACCTCGCCCTTCTCCACGTGCTCACCCTCGAACACGGTGACGTGGCGCCATTTCGGAATCAGCTCCTCGTGCGGATCGGAACCGTCGGTGGGGGTAATCACCACCCGCTGCTTGCCCTTGGTCTCCTTACCGAAGCCAACGGTACCGCTGATTTCGGCCAGGATTGAAGGCTCCTTCGGCTTGCGTGCCTCGAACAGGTCGGCAACGCGCGGCAGACCACCGGTGATGTCGCGGGTCTTGGAGGATTCCTGCGGAATCCGCGCCACAACCTCACCCACACTCACCTCGTCGCCATCGGCCAGGTTGAAGATCGCGCCACCCGGCAGGAAGTAGGTCGCCGGAATATCGGTACCCGGGATCTTCAGGTCCTTACCCTTGGCGTCGACCAGTTTAACCATCGGACGCTTGTCCTTACCGCTGGAACCACGCTGTTTCGGGTCGATGACCACCAGCGAGGAGAGACCGGTAACATCATCGGTCTGTTTGCTAACGGTAATACCATCTTCAAACTCGGAGAGTTTGATGAAACCGGCGATCTCGGTAATAACCGGGTGGGTGTGCGGGTCCCAGCTGGCAAGGATGTCGCCAGATTTGACGCTGCTGCCGTCATTGACAACGATCTTGGCGCCGTAAGGCACCTTGTAACGCTCACGCTCACGACCGTTATCGTCAATGATGGTCAGTTCACCGGAACGGGAAACCGCCACGTTGTGACCGTCGGCGTGCTGTACCAGCTTGATGTTGTGCAGGCGTACGGTACCGTCGATCTTGTTCTGGATGTTGTTAACCGCTGCGGAACGGGAGGCAGCACCACCGATGTGGAAGGTCCGCATGGTCAGCTGGGTACCCGGCTCACCGATGGACTGGGCGGCGATAACACCGACCGATTCACCCACGTTGACCTTGTGACCACGAGCCAGGTCGCGACCGTAGCATGCGGCGCAGACCCCATAACGGGTTTCACAGGTGATGGCGGAACGGACCAGCAGGTGGTCGATGGAGAGCTCTTCCAGACGCGCAACCATCTTCTCATCCAGCAGGGTGCCACTGGTGATAGCCACTTCATCGGTACCCGGAATAATAACGTCCTCGGCGGTCACCCGACCCAGTACGCGCTCACTCAGCGGCTCAACCACGTCACCACCCTCGATCAGGGAGTGCAGCGGCATACCCTTGGTGGTACCACAATCCTCTTCGGTAACCACCAGGTCCTGGGCCACGTCAACCAGACGACGGGTCAGGTAACCAGAGTTGGCGGTCTTCAACGCGGTATCGGCAAGACCCTTACGTGCACCGTGAGTAGAGATGAAGTACTGCAGTACCGACAGACCCTCGCGGAAGTTCGCGGTGATAGGTGTCTCGATGATGGAGCCGTCCGGCTTGGCCATCAAACCACGCATACCGGCAAGCTGACGAATCTGGGCGGCGGAACCACGCGCACCGGAGTCGGCCATCATGAACACGGAGTTGAAGGAATCCTGCTTGACCAGGTTACCGTCTTTGTCGGCAACTTCGTCCTTACCCAACTTGTCCATCATCGCCTTGGCGACCTGGTCGTTGGTGTGGGACCAGATGTCGACCACCTTGTTGTAACGCTCGCCGTTGGTTACCAGACCGGAGATGTACTGGTTCTCGATCTCCTTTACCTCAGCATCGGCACGGGTCAGGATCGCCGCCTTCTCTTCCGGGATAACCATGTCATCGGAACAGAAAGAGACGCCGGCACGGGTCGCGTTACGGAAACCGGTGTACATCAGCTGGTCGGCAAAGATCACAGTGTCCTTCAGACCCAGCTTACGATAGCAGGCGTTGATCAGACCGGAGATCGCCTTCTTCACCATCGGTCGGTCGATCAGATCAAAGGGCAGACCGGCAGGCAAAATATCGAACAACATGGCGCGACCGGCAGTGGTCTCACGCAGGGTGAAGCTCTCGCTACGCTCGCCCTCATCATCGATCGTTACCTCACGCAGACGCACCTTGATCTTGGCATGAATCGAAACAAAACCGGATTCATAGGCACGACGCAGCTCTTTGGTATCGGCAAAGGCCATGCCTTCGCCCTTGGCATTGACTGCCTCACGGGTCATGTAATAAAGACCGAGTACCACGTCCTGGGAAGGAACGATGATCGGTTCACCGTTAGCCGGCGAGAGGATGTTGTTGGTGGACATCATCAATGCACGCGCTTCGAGCTGGGCTTCCAGCGACAGCGGTACGTGAACCGCCATCTGGTCACCGTCGAAGTCGGCGTTGAACGCGGCGCAGACCAGCGGGTGCAGCTGGATCGCCTTACCTTCGATCAGTACCGGCTCGAATGCCTGGATACCGAGACGGTGCAGGGTCGGTGCACGGTTGAGCATGACCGGGTGTTCGCGGATCACCTCTTCGAGGATATCCCAAACTTCCGGCCCTTCACGCTCGACCAGCTTCTTCGCTGACTTGATAGTGGTGGCCAGGCCACGACGCTCCAGCTTGGAGAAGATGAACGGCTTGAACAGCTCCAGCGCCATCTTTTTCGGCAGACCGCACTGATGCAGCATCAGGGTCGGACCCACCACGATAACGGAACGGCCGGAATAGTCGACGCGCTTACCCAGCAGGTTCTGACGGAAGCGACCCTGCTTACCCTTGATCATGTCGGCCAGGGACTTGAGCGGACGCTTGTTGGAACCGGTGATGGCACGACCACGACGGCCGTTATCCATCAGTGCGTCCACGGACTCCTGCAACATACGCTTTTCGTTACGTACGATGATGTCCGGGGCGTTCAGATCGAGCAGGCGCTTGAGACGGTTGTTACGGTTAATGACGCGACGGTAGAGATCGTTCAGATCAGAAGTCGCGAAACGGCCACCCTCCAGCGGTACCAGCGGACGCAGCTCAGGCGGCAGTACCGGCAGCACGGTCAGGATCATCCACTCCGGCATATTGCCAGATTCGAGGAAGGCCTCGATCAGCTTCAGGCGCTTGGTCAGTTTCTTCAGCTTGGTCTCGGAGTTGGTCTCCGGGATCTCGGCACGCAGGGTTTCCGCTTCCTGTTGCAGGTCCATGGAGCGCAACATGGCAAGGATCGCCTCGGCACCCATCTTCGCTTCAAACTCGTCGCCGTACTCTTCGATGGCGTCGAGGAAGGTTTCGTCGGAGAGCAGCTGACCACGCTCAAGCTGGGTCATACCCGGCTCGATAACGACGAAGGCTTCGAAATAGAGTACGCGCTCGATATCGCGCAGGGTCATATCCAGCAACAGACCCATGCGGGAAGGCAGGCTCTTCAGGAACCAGATGTGCGCCACCGGCGAGGCCAGTTCGATGTGGCCCATGCGCTCACGGCGCACCTTGGCCAGCGTGACTTCAACACCGCACTTCTCGCAGATCACACCGCGATGTTTGAGACGCTTGTACTTGCCGCAAAGGCATTCGTAATCTTTTACCGGGCCGAAGATCTTGGCGCAGAAGAGGCCATCGCGCTCCGGTTTGAAAGTACGATAGTTAATGGTCTCCGGCTTTTTCACTTCGCCAAAGGACCAGGAACGGATCTTGTCGGGCGAGGCAAGGCCAATACGAATGGCATCGAAGTCCTCGACCGGACCTTGTTGCTTCAACATTTTAAGCAGGTCTTTCACCGTGTTTTCTCCTCAGTTGTCCGTCGTTAAACCGCCACGTGTTCAACGTGCGGACTATTCTTGCTCGAGTTCGATGTCGATACCCAGGGCGCGGATCTCTTTCAACAGTACGTTGAAGGATTCCGGCATACCGGCCTCCATACGATGGTCGCCGTCAACGATGTTCTTATACATCTTGGTTCGGCCATTCACATCGTCGGACTTGACGGTGAGCATCTCCTGCAGGGTGTAGGAAGCGCCATAGGCTTCCAGCGCCCACACCTCCATCTCACCGAAGCGCTGTCCACCGAACTGCGCCTTACCACCCAGCGGCTGCTGGGTAACCAGGCTGTACGGACCGGTGGAACGGGCATGCATCTTGTCGTCGACCAGGTGGTTAAGTTTCAACATGTACATGTAGCCAACGGTAACCGGACGCTCGAACTGTTCGCCGGTACGACCATCGGTCAGCAGGGTCTGGCCTGACTCAGGCAGCTCCGCCAGACGCAGCATCGCTTTCAGATCTTCCTCTTCGATACCGTCGAATACCGGGGTAGCCATCGGCACACCGCCACGCAGATTCTTTGCCAGTTCCAGGATCTCGTCGTCGCTCAGGCTGGAGAGGTCTTCACTCTTGCCGCTGGCGTTGTAGATCTTGTCGAGGAACTTGCGCAGTTCATCGATCTTTGCTTTGGCCTGAACCATGGCGTTGATCTTCTTGCCCAGACCTTTCGCCGCCCAACCGAGGTGGGTCTCCAGTACCTGGCCGACGTTCATCCGCGAGGGTACGCCGAGCGGGTTGAGTACGATGTCGACCGGGGTGCCGTCTTCGGAGTAAGGCATATCCTCGACCGGAACGATCATGGAGATAACACCTTTGTTACCGTGTCGACCGGCCATCTTGTCACCGGGCTGGATACGACGCTTCACCGCCATGTAAACCTTGACCATCTTCAGCACGCCCGGCGCCAGGTCATCGCCCTGGGTCAGCTTGCGACGCTTGGATTCGTACTGCTCATCGAAATCCTTGCGCTGGTTGGTGATCTGGTCGGCAATCGCTTCCAGTTGGCTATTGGCCTCGTCGTTCTTCAGACGGATCTCGAACCACTTGTCGTGCTCCAGTTCTGCCAGGTAGGCCTTGGTGATCTTGTCACCGGACTTAAGTTTGTTCGGACCACCGGCGGCAACCTTGCCAATCAGCATCTTCTCAACACGACTGAAGGCATCGTCTTCCATGATGCGCTGCTGATCCTTAAGGTCCTTACGCACCTTGTTCAGCTCGTCGTTCTCGATCTGCTTGGCACGGGCATCTTTTTCCAGACCGTCGCGGGTAAAGACCTGAACGCCGATGACGGTACCGTTCATGCCGGAAGGAACACGCAGGGAGGTGTCCTTCACGTCGGAGGCCTTCTCACCGAAGATCGCACGCAGCAGTTTCTCTTCCGGAGTCAGCTGGGTCTCGCCCTTCGGTGTGACCTTACCGACCAGGATATCGCCCGGCTTCACTTCGGCACCGATGTGTACGATGCCGGATTCGTCCAGCTTGGCCAGCGCGCTCTCACCGACGTTGGGGATATCGGCGGAGATCTCTTCCGAACCCAGCTTGGTGTCACGAGCGACACAGGTCATCTCTTCGATGTGGATGGTGGTGAAGCGATCTTCCTGTACCACCCGCTCGGAGATGAGGATGGAGTCCTCGAAGTTGTAACCGTTCCAGGGCATGAACGCGACCAGCATGTTCTGACCCAGCGCCAACTCACCCATATCGGTAGAGGAGCCATCGGCCAGGGCATCGCCACGGGCGATCACATCACCCAGTTTCACCAGTGGTGTCTGGTTAATACAGGTGTTCTGGTTGGAGCGGGTGTATTTGGTCAGGTTGTAGATGTCTACGCCGGACTCGCCTGCTTCGGTTTCGTCGTCGTTGACACGTACTACGATACGCGCGGCGTCAACAGAATCGACCACACCGCCACGCAGCGCCTTCACACACACACCGGAGTCCATCGCCACGGTACGTTCCATACCGGTACCGACCAGCGGCTTGTCGGAACGCAAGGTCGGAACCGCCTGACGTTGCATGTTGGAACCCATCAGGGCGCGGTTGGCGTCATCGTGCTCAAGGAACGGAATCAGTGATGCAGCCACAGAAACGATCTGACGTGCAGAGACGTCAACAAAATCAACCTTGTCGCGTGGCGCCAGGGTGAATTCGTTGAGGTGACGGCAGGAGACCAGGTCATCCAGCAGTTCGCCTTTGGCGTTAACGTTAACGTTGGCCTGGGCGATCACATACTCGCCTTCGTCGATAGCGGAAAGATAGACGATCTCTTCGCTGATCTTGCCGTTGACCACTTTACGATACGGGCTCTCGAGAAAACCGTAATCGTTGGCACGGGCATAGACCGCCAAAGAGTTAATCAAACCGATGTTTGGACCCTCAGGGGTTTCGATAGGGCAGACACGACCGTAGTGGGTCGGGTGTACGTCGCGAACCTCAAAACCGGCACGCTCACGGGTCAGACCGCCTGGGCCCAGCGCGGAGATACGACGCTTGTGAGTCACCTCGGAAAGCGGGTTGTTCTGGTCCATAAACTGGGACAGCTGGGAAGAACCGAAGAACTCCTTAATCGCTGCGGAAACCGGCTTGGCGTTGATCAGTTCCTGCGGCATCAGGTTCTCGGACTCGGCCAGGGAGAGACGCTCTTTTACAGCGCGCTCAACACGTACCAAGCCGACGCGGAACTGGTTCTCCGCCATCTCGCCGACAGAACGTACGCGACGGTTACCGAGGTGGTCGATGTCATCAACCACGCCGTTACCGTTGCGAATAGCGATCAGCACCTTCATCACATCGGTGATGTCCTGCTTGGAAAGGATGCCGTCACCTTCAACCTCTTTACGGCCAACGCGACGGTTAAACTTCATCCGGCCAACGGCAGAGAGATCGTAACGCTCCGGGGCAAAGAACAGGTTGTTAAACAGATTTTCGGCGGCCTCCTTCGTCGGCGGCTCACCAGGACGCATCATGCGGTAGATCTCAACCAGTGCCTCAAGCGGGGTATTGGTGGAATCGATACGCAGGGTGTCAGAGATATACGGGCCATGATCGAGATCGTTACAGAAGATGGTCTCGAAGGCTTTGACTTTATTGGCCAGCATTTTGGCAACCAGCTCGTCATTCAGCTCGTCGTTGGCATAGGCGATGATTTCGCCGCTGTCCTCATCCACGATATCGTGAGCCAGCACCTTGCCATAAACCGCCTCAAGCGGCAGCTCCAGGCTTTTCACTCCGGCCTTTTCCAGCTCACGGATATGACGTGCGGTAATGCGACGCTCTTTCTCAACCAGTACCTTACCCTTGATCTCGATATCGGCCATGGCGGTTTCGCCACGCAGACGCTCGGGAACAAGTTTCAGGGTGACGCCCTTGTCACTCAGCTTGTACTCATCACGCTCGAAGAACAGCTCGAGAATTTGCTGGCTGTTGAATTCCAGTGCGCGCAGCAACACGGTAGCAGGCAGTTTGCGACGGCGGTCGATCCGCACGAACAGTGCGTCCTTGGGATCAAACTCGAAGTCGAGCCAGGAACCACGGTAAGGGATAACCCGGGCGCTGAACAGCAGCTTGCCGGATGAGTGGGTCTTGCCCTTGTCGTGTTCGAAGAAGACACCGGGTGAACGGTGCAACTGGGAGACGATAACACGCTCGGTACCATTGATAATGAAGGTACCGTTGTCGGTCATCAGCGGCATTTCTCCCATGTAGACCTCCTGCTCACGCACGTCCTTGACGGCCTGAGTAGAAGACTCCTTATCGTAGATAACCAGGCGCAGTTTAACTCGCAGCGGTGCCGCGTAGGTCATGCCGCGCAGCTGGCACTCCTTGACATCAAATATGGGGTTACCGAGGCGATAGCCGACGTATTCAAGTGCCGCGTTACCGGAGTAACTGACAATAGGGAATACCGACTGGAATGCGGCGTGTAATCCTGAATCCGCACGGCTGCTTTCAGATGCGCCCACTCGCAAAAACTTGCGGTAGGAGTCGATCTGCATAGACAGCATGTAGGGAACATCAAGAATACTGGGACGTTTGCCGAAGTCCTTACGAATACGTTTTTTCTCAGTGAATGAGTAGGCCATCAGAGTTCCTCAGCTTAACAATACTTTCCAACCAACCGCGGGGTGCGAGTCCATCCTGCACATGTCGCCATTGGTACTTGGATACGGTCGTGGGCTGTTCAAGCGGAAAAAGGCCGGTGACTAACAACGTCACCAGCCGAGTTTCCCCGCACACCCACACCATCCCTGGTGTTACTTGTTCGGGCATCCGACCCGGTTGTCAGGCAATGCCTGACCTGGAGTGGCATAGCTTTCCAGCGATTACTTCAGATCAACTTTAGCGCCGGCTTCTTCCAGCTGCTTTTTGATGTCTTCAGCTTCTGCTTTGGAAGCGCCTTCCTTAATGGTGGAAGGTGCGCCCTCTACCATGTCCTTGGCTTCTTTCAGGCCAAGACCGGTGATGCCACGAACAGCTTTGATAACGGAAACTTTGTTGTCACCGAAGCTGGTCATTACAACATCAAACTCGGTCTGCTCTTCAGCAGCAGGACCAGCAGCAGCAGCGGCCGGAGCGGCAGCAACAGCAGCAGCAGCGGAAACGCCAAATTTCTCTTCCATTGCGGAAATCAGATCAACAACTTCCATTACGGACATGTTGGCGATAGTTTCCAGGATGTCATCTTTAGATACGGCCATTGTTCAATACTCCTAAAATAAGCAAAAAATAGTCTGTCAAAATCGCATTGAGCGCCGTTATGCGGCACCCTGCTTCTGATCGCGAACTGCAGCAACGGTACGAACCAGTTTGCCGGGCACTTCGTTGATGGTACGGGCCAGTTTTTCGACCGGTGCCTTCATCAGTGCCATCAGCATGCTGATCGCCTGTTCCTTCGTCGGCAGGCTGGCGAGGCGTTCAAGATCACCCGCACCAAGCAATTGGCCGCTGATGGAAACCAGCTTAACAACCAGAGCCTTGTTCTCCTTGGAGAACTCTTTTATAACTCTGGCGGCTGCACCGGGGTCTTCCATGGAAAACGCCAGTACCAACGGACCAACCATACCATCCTGCATACAGGCGAATTCAGTACCTTCGACTGCACGACGGGCTAGCGTGTTTTTAACCACTCGCAGATAAACACCACCATCACGTGCCTTGGCACGCAACTCGGTCATCTGCGCAGCGGTCAGGCCGTTGTACTCCGCACCAATGGCGGAGTATGCACCTGCTGCAACTTCGGCGACTTCGGCTACGATGGACTTCTTCTGTTCAAGATTGAGAGCCACGCGAAATCACCTCCTGCGTAGTGTGTGACGATGGTCTGTCACACCACCTTCTCGATTAAGGGGCATCACATTGATACCCCCACCTTAACGGTGGCCCGCAGGAGAATCCCTTTGGGTATACACCGTCTGCGCGGGCAGTCTTGCGACGATTAAGCCCCGAGGGGCACCTGCGGTCTTCGACGTCTCCGGCACAAGGCCGGTTGGCCGTATCCGATCAGTGAAACACTGACCGAATAATTCTTTACTAGATGGTAAGCGTAGCTTGATCGACGCCGACGCCAGGTCCCATGGTGGTGGAGACCGATACCTTCCTTAAATAAACACCTTTGGCACTGCTCGGTTTGGCTTTTTGCAGATCGGCCAACAGAGCCTGCAGATTCTCCTGCAGTTTGCTGACTTCAAAATCGACCTTGCCGATGGAGCAGTGGATGATGCCAGCCTTGTCGGTGCGATAACGAACCTGACCCGCCTTGGCATTTTTCACCGCGGTGGCCACGTCCGGGGTTACGGTACCGACCTTGGGGTTCGGCATCAGACCACGGGGACCGAGGATCTGACCCAGGGTACCCACGACACGCATCGCGTCGGGACTGGCGATCACCACGTCAAAATTCATATTGCCCTTCTTCACTTCTTCGGCCAGATCGTCCATACCGACGATGTCGGCACCGGCTTCTTTGGCTGCTTCGGCACTAGCGCCCTGAGTGAACACGGCAACGCGTACGGTCTTGCCGGTACCGTTAGGCAGCACAGTGGCACCACGCACAACCTGGTCGGATTTACGCGGGTCAACACCGAGGTTGATACTGACATCCACGGACTCAACGAACTTGGCTGCGGGCATCTCTTTCAGCAGGGACAACGCTTCATCGATCGGATAGAGCTTGCCATGTACCAGCTTTTCGCTGATTACCTTAGCGCGTTTTGACAATTTAGCCATGACTTACACCCCCTCCACGTCGATACCCATGCTGCGCGCAGTACCGGCGATGGTGCGCACAGCGGCGTCCATGTCGGCAGCGGTCAGATCAGGCATTTTGGTCGTTGCAATCTCTTCCAGTTGAGCGCGGTTTACCTTGCCAACCTTATTCTGGTTGGGTACACCGGAACCGGATTTGATGCCAGCCGCTTTCTTCAACAGAATCGAAGCGGGCGGGGTCTTGGTAATAAAGGTGAAGCTGCGATCGCTATAGACGGTGATCACGACCGGAATAGGCATGCCCTGCTCCAAACCCTGGGTCTGGGCATTGAAGGCCTTGCAGAATTCCATAATGTTGACACCGCGTTGACCCAGTGCCGGACCTACCGGCGGACTTGGGTTGGCCTGACCAGCAGGCACCTGCAGCTTGATGTAAGCATCAATTTTCTTAGCCATTTTCAACTACCTCTTGTGGGTGCAAACGCCTTGCGGCTCCCCGTGTTTTCCGGAAATGACAAATACACCACGGGCTCCGGAAGTGCCCCGCAGTGCAACAATACTTAACCTTTTTCGACCTGACCGAATTCCAGATCGACCGGTGTGGAGCGACCGAAAATCAGTACCGCGACACGCATGCGGCTCTTTTCGTAATCGACCTCTTCAACAACACCGTTGAAATCGTTGAACGGCCCCTCTGTAATGCGGACCATTTCGCCTGGCTCGAACAGCACTTTCGGCCGCGGCTTCTCCGCACCCTCCTGTACCCGATCCAGGATCTGCATCGCCTCTTTCTCGGAGATCGGCGCTGGCCGATCCGAGGTACCGCCGATGAAACCCATTACCCGCGGCACATCCTTGACCAGGTGCCAGGTATCGTCATCCATCTCCATCTGCACCAGCACATAGCCGGGGAAGAATTTGCGATCACTCTTGCGTTTCTGACCCTCGCGCATCTCGACCACTTCTTCGGTCGGCACCAGGATTTCACCAAACTTATCTTCCATGCCACTGCGACGGACCCGTTCCTCAAGGGAACGTTTCACCTGATTTTCAAAGCCGGAATAGGCATGTACCACGTACCAACGAAGTGCCATCGTCATCAGCTCCCTTGACCGGTCAGCAGTTCAACACCCCAGGCGAGGAACCAGTCGAACACCCAGAGAATGATACCGACGAGTACTACCATCGCCATCACCATCATGGTTGTCTGTACGGTCTCTTTACGGGTGGGCCATACAACCTTGCGCACCTCGACAATAGAGCCACGAACGAAGGCGATGGCACTGCTACCCACCGTGCTTTGTGCAGCAATGAAGCCTGCCACGGCCACGCCGAGCAACATCCCCAGAACACGCCAAACCAGCGCGTAGTCACTGAAGATGTAGAACGCAGCCAACGCACCGGCCAATACCAGCGCTGCTATCAGTAATTTGATCTTGTCTGCCATTCCGCTAAGTCTTTACAGTCCGCTATGCAGCATTTATATGGCAGGCCAGGAGGGAATCGAACCCCCAACCTGCGGTTTTGGAGACCGCTGCTCTGCCAATTGAGCTACTGGCCTAATAACGCGACAACGTGAGACAAGGAATAAACCCTGTCTCACGTGCCATTTTCCAACTTGGTTGGATATTTACTCGATGATCTTTGCAACGACGCCAGCACCAACGGTGCGGCCGCCTTCACGGATAGCAAAGCGCAGACCATCTTCCATCGCGATCGGTGC
>JBNKBG010000070.1:0-12513 GCA_050287105.1 Thiohalomonadaceae bacterium | reverse complement strand
CGAGATGGCGAGTGTCCAGACGGTATCATCGGCATCGGGGTTCCAGTCGGAGAGGGTGCCGTCGGTGTTATAGGCGGCAAGGTGGTTGCGCGTTTCACCGCCGATCTCATCGAATGTCCCACCGGCATAGACGGTGTCGCCCGAGGTGGCGACGGCGCGGACCTCATCGTTGGCATTGGGGTTCCAGTCGGAGAGGGTACCGTCGGTGCCGACGGCGGCGAGATTGCTGCGCGTCTGGCCATCGATTTCGCTGAACAGGCCACCGATGTAAACGGTATCGCCGGAGACCATCAGGGTGGAAACCCCCGAGCCGGTCAGTGACGGTGTCCAGGTGGTGGAGAGGGTGCCGTCGGTGCCGATGGCGGCGAGACGGCTTCGCGCCACTCCGCCGATAGTGCTGAAGTTACCGCCCAGGTAGACGGTGCTGCCCGAGACGGCCATGGCAAGGGGAGGGCCGTTGATCACAGGATTCCAGGTGTCCACCACAGTGCCGGTGCCCGTGGCGCTGACCGCCGCCAGGTAGCTACGGGAGACACCGCCTACCTGGGTGAATCCGCCGCCCATGTAGAGCGTATCGCTCGACACCGCGAGCTTGTAGATGACGTTATTGGCACCCGGGTTCCAGTCGGTATTAAGGGTGCCATCGGTGCCGATAGCGGCCAGGCGACTGCGTGCGGTGCCGCCGATGGTGGTGAAGTCCCCACCGACATAAACCGTGCTGCCCAGCACCGCGATGCTGTAGACAGTACCCGAGTTATCGGTATCCAGCGTCCAGGTATCCGACAGGGTGCCGTCGGTGCCGATGGCGGCGAGACGGTAGCGCGTCTGTGCGCCGCTGCCATCGTTAATTTGGGTAAAAATCCCACCCACATAGACCGTATCGCCGGCAACAGCGATGGCCGAAACATAGCCGTTGGTATTCGGGTGCCAATTGGCGTCCACCGTGCCGTTGGCCAGGATATGGGCGAGGCCAGTGTGCGGCTCGCCGCCGACCGTGCCAAAAGAGCCGCCGATGTAGTAACCACCAGCACCATCTGCCGCCACGGCATTCACGGAGCCATCGACCCGCGGGTAGGCGCCGTCGGTTTTTCCGCTGGAGGGCGAGAGCGGTGCGCCACCGCCGGTGTACGGGCCGACGGCGGTGAACAGGCCGCCCAGATAAACGTTGCCGTCAGCGTCATTGGCGATGGCCATGACCGAGCCGTTGGGCATCCAGTCATTGGGGTGCGCACCCTTCTCTTCGGAGACCGCGTTAGCCCCCTCGGCCACCGCCTCCAGTTTGAACCAGTAATTCTGATCATTGGCCAGCCCGTTGACGACATGGGGCGAAGTGACGTTCGCGACCATCATGCCACCGGCACAACTGGCATAGTTGGCGATATCGCAATCGGGCTCGGTCGAATAGTAGAGGTTATAGGTCGTGGCGGCGACGACGGCGCCGGGAAGAGCCGCAGCAGCAGACGCGTCGCTCCAGCTCAACGTAACCTTGCCGGGTTCTGCCACCGCAGCAAGGGCTACCGCCGCGACCGATACGACATCGCTGCTGGAAGAACTACTGGAGGAGCTACTGGATGAGCTACTACCTCCGCCACAGGCGGTGATCAGCAAACAAAAGAATATCGCAGTGAATTTGTGCAGATATTTCATGACTCACATCCCCCCTACCTCGCAAGGTATTCAATGCTTCATTACCGGACTGGTACTTTCATACTACGAAGCAATTGTGTGGAAAGAGTGCAAAAAGTATGGAAAAAGTGTGGAGATTATTCGGGTGAACCAGGCGCTGGCAGATGCTTACTCTTCTGCCGATTCTCCCAGCAGGATCCGGTAACCGATGCCGTAGACAGGTCGGATCGGATTTTCCATCCCAGTGGCGTTAATCAGTTTACGGCGCAGGTTTTTAACGTGGGAGTCGATGGAGCGTTCGCTGACGATACGCCTGTCCTCATAGATGTGGCGCATGATCTGCTGACGTGACACGGTACGCTGTGGCGTTGTAATGAGCAGTTCAAACAGGCGAAATTCCAGCCGCGACAGCGGGATCTCCGTCCCCTGCCAATAGGCGGTAAAGGCGTCATGCTGCAAGTGCAGCGGCAGGTTGCGCACGCTCCACTGCTTCGGCTGCAGACGGCGCAGCACCGCCTTGACTCGTACCACCACCTCCAGCGGTGTGACCGGTTTGTAGAGGTAATCGTCCACATCGAGATCCCGCCCTATCAGGTGCTCGACCTCATATACCCGGCTGACGACCATGATGATCGGGACGCTTGAAAACTCGCGGATCTGTTTGCACAGGGTGACACCATCCAGTCCGGGCAACAGTGAATCGACCAGCAGCAGCTCGGGAGGGGTGTGACGCACTCTCTCTACCACGCCAATCCCCGTCTGCTGCTGCCTCACCCTGAAGCCGGCACCGTGCAGTTGGTCGGCAAAACTCATGGCGAGCTCCGCGTCGCTTTCGACAATGAAGATACTACCCGGTGATGTCATTCCCTTTTTCCTGGCTCTGCCTGCCGCTGAATCGAATCAGCCATACACCGATCTATCCTATCGACCAACTGTGTGCAGAAGATGCAAAAAGTGTGGAAAGAGTGTGGAAGTGAAAAGCTGTAAACAGGGCAGACTCACCGGCATGCGCCGGTTTTCAGCAAGTGGAATATGAGAAAAGCGGAAGAAGACGAAGCAATAGTTTGTATTACTCGTCAGGTTGCCCACTCAGATCAAGACGATAGCCGATACCGTAGACAGGGCGAATGGGATTTTCCACGCCAGTGGCGTCGGCCAGTTTCTTGCGCAGGTTTTTTACGTGTGAATCGATCGAGCGTTCGCTGACGTAACGACCGTCATCATAGATGGCGTCCATGATCTGGCTGCGGGAATGGGCACGCCGTGGTGCACTGGCCAACAGTTCGAGCAGACGAAACTCCAGTCGCGACATGCTCATCTCCTGCCCGTTCCAGCTCGCTGCATAGTGTTTGCTGTCCAGTTGCAACGGATCACCGGCTTTGCCTTCATGTCGCCTCAACGTCCTGCGCAATACGGCCCTGACACGTGCTACCACCTCCATCGGCTCTGCCGGTTTGCAGATGTAGTCGTCGGCACCGATATTAAGTCCGAGCAGACGATCGACCTCATCCACTCTGGCCGTGACCATAATGATCGGCAGGTCGGAAAAACGGCGGATATCCCGACAGATGGTTATGCCGTCGACTTCGGGCAACATCAGATCCAGCAGCAGCAGGTCAGGGGGATCGTTACGCACGGCCGCCACCACTCCGGCACCGGTGTGCATCATGCTGACATCGTAGCCGCCGAGCCGCAGATAGTCACCGAATATCCCGGCCAGTTCGACCTCGTCCTCGACAACCAGTACTTTCGCTGCGGGATTCATTGCTTACCTCAACCTCGCTCATTACGGCCGTTGATACACGGCAGCCGAATCGATATCGCCAAACCGCCCTCACTGCTGTGGAAGGCTTCAATCTGACCGTCATGCGCAGCGACCAGCGCCTTGACCAGTGACAGGCCGAGGCCGGAACCGCCCTTTTCCCGTGAACGGGAGCGATCGACTCGATAGAAGCGTTCGAACAGGTGCGACAACGCCTCGTCACTGACGCCGGGACCGCTGTCGCTCACGGTCAGGACCGCCATATCGGCCTTGCGTTTTAATGTCACCGTCACCGTGCCGCCATGTGTGGCGTAACGGTAGGCGTTGCCCAGCAGGTTGTCGATAATCTGACGCAGATGCTTGGCGTCGCCGTTGATGTAGAGCGGTGAGTCAATGTCTGTCTTCAGTATCATTTGGTGTGCGAGCAGCATGTCGCGTGATGCCGAGGCGACCTCACCGACAATGGTGTCCAGTTGCACCCTGCTTTTATTACAGACCAGAGCATTCACATCGGCCAGTGTCAGCATATAGAGGTCGTCAACCAGACGCCCCAAATGTTTGGTGGAGTGATAGAGCGAGGTGAGTTGCTCCTGATCCATCGGCCTCACCCCGTCGCGCATCGCCTGGATCCTGGCCAACTGATTGGCCAGCGGCGTACGCAGTTCGTGTGAGGCACTCGCCATACTCTCGCGCCGTTGCTCCTCACTCTGTGCCAGGCGCATTTGCTGGCGCATGATCACACGCACAAAAATACCCGCGAAGATGCTGGTGATTAGCAGGGTAATCGAAACCCGTATCGCCACATGCGGCTCGATCACCAGCCAGGCATTGATGATTGCCATCACCAACAGCAATAGATTGGCAAACCACGCATGACGTTCAGGCAGAATGAAGTAGAAGGCCGGTACGGCAGGAAAACACCACAGGGCGCCGATAATCCCCTGCTGCTGGTAAGAAAGGATCAGAAACGCGATGGTCGTCGGCACCAACCCGGCGAAGATCAGCCATACGTGATAATGGCCCCGGCGTAGTGTCCAGGCGATTAATGCCAGGATGGCGATGATCGTCACTGAGGCCAGGCCCAGTCCGATGCGACCGCGGTAGAAGTTGTTGATGGCAAACGGCGTGAGGAAGATCAGCCCGGTGATGGCAACCCCCATGGTTGCCTTGTGGCGGAAGTCTTCTACCGACTCTTTGTGTAGTATCTGTTCCGCCATAACTTTGCCGTTACCGTGATCTCATGCGTTGAGTATTCAATAGCGTAACAGTATAGCGCCATGACTCTGCACTGACACCGGCAAACGGATATTGTTTGTTGCAGCGATAGTGGTAATAAGCACTTCGCCGGCAGCAAATAGCGATCCCGTCTTTACGTATAGTCCTTAACCAGATTCTCCTTGCGTAACCAGTAGGAGAACTCCGGCGCGTTGACCGCTTCGAATATCTCAGGCCGCTCGGTATTGAGGATGGAGGGTTTGTGGATGCCGTCGAGGAAACGAATATCGAAGATCTCCTCGCAGCCGCTGGTGAATTCGAAGATGCCGATTCGCTCGCCGCTGACGATGTTCACCACCGCCACACCGCAGAGCAGTTTCTCGTAGCGCTCCTTCACCGGCATGCCGCCGAAGATATTGCTCTCACGAATTTTGCACATGCCGATCAGTGCGTAATCACCAACAAAGGTGAGGCCGCGCAGGTAGGCCGGCAGTTCGCACACTGCTTCGCTCTCGCCGCTTTCGCGGTCAACCCTGAGCAATTTGCCGTCACCGGAGTTGAGTACCCACAACTGATCGCGATAGATGCGCGGTGAATGGGGCATGCAGAGTCCGCGCACAAGGATTTCATTACTCTGTACATCGATCAGAATACCGCCGCTGGCCTTGTTATCGCGCCAGCCGCCCGGCGTGTTACTTTCGCCCAGGCAGGTCACGTAGCGCGGCTCACCGTTCTCCATTGCCAGACCGTTGAGGTGACAGCGATCCTCCGGGGCGATCTCGCTGACAAATGGTGGTTTCCATTTCGGGATAAAGGAGTGGCTATCGCTCAACTGCGCCAGGCAACTGAAACGGGTGTTGGCAAACCAGATGCCGTCGCTGCCGAAAGCGATGTCGTGGATATTGAGATCGGCGGTATGCCAGGTGGTGCGCGGCAGATAGAGCGCATCGTAACGGCCAGGTTCGAGGTAGTCATGCGCCAGCAGCGGATCGTTGGCGTGCACGGTGACGTTGTTGCGGGTGGCGAGTATCAACCGGCTATCGCTGATGTCGAGCCCCATCGGCTTGTCGTAGTGGCGCATCAGCAGTGTCATCTGCCGACCGTCCCAGCCCATCAACAGCAGTTTACCCGCCTGATAGGTAGAGACAGCGATACTACCGCCGGATTGCGCCAGCCACTGCACAAAGCCCTGATCCGGGGCACACGCCACCGGATCGCCCTGCTTGCGTCCACTTGTAGATTTTACTGCTGCCATACTGAGTACCCTTCAAACCTCTGCTGTTACATCTGATCAAAATCAGAGTTCCAATTTGTATCCCACCCCATAGACCGACTGTATCGGATCCTGCTCTGGCATCACTTCTGCAAGTTTGTGGCGCAAGTTTTTGACGTGGGAGTCGATGCTGCGATCACTGACCACGCGATAGTCGTCGTAGATAGCATCGATCAGTTGCTGACGGGAAAACACACGGCGTGGATTGTCTACCAGTTTCTGTAACAAACGGAATTCAGCCTGTGTCAGGGACAGCGATTTACCATCAACGGTTGCTTCCACTCTCTCCGCGTCCAGATGTAGACCAGGCAGTAACGGTTTTTCAAAACCTAATACACTACGACGCAATACTGCTTTCACTCGCGCCACAACTTCACGCGGTTTAAATGGTTTACAGATATAGTCATCGGCGCCCAGATCCAGACCGAGCAGACGATCAATTTCATCGATCCGTGCCGTCACCATAATGATCGACACGTCGGAAAATGTGCGCACCTCACGACAGATGGTCAGACCATCGACACCGGGTAACATTAGATCGAGCAGAATTATCGCAGGAGGATTGTTGCGCACCGCATCCACCACTCCGTTACCGCTGTGGCGCATCTCCACTTCGTAACCTTCGTTCAACAGATAATCGCGGAGCAACTCGGCCAGTTTGACCTCGTCTTCCACAATCAGTACGCGTAGAGGTTTATCACTACTCATTGACCTTTCCTAGACCTTTTCGATCGCAATCGTTACTGCCAGTCCACCCGCTTCATTCGCTGCGACCACGCAGCCGTTGTGCGCCTCAACAATCGCTTTCACCAATGCCATGCCGAGGCCGGCACCACCAAAACTACGATTGCGCGAACTTTCCTCACGGCTGAAGCGATCAAATAGTGTTCCAAGTATGGCATCGCTCACGCCAGGACCGCTGTCACTAATTTTAAGTATGGCCTGCGTACCCTTACTGTACAGCTTCACCATCACCAAGCCGGGCGCATCGGCATAGCGCCAGCAATTCTCCAGCAGATTGAGAATCACCTGACGTAACCGTAATGGATCTCCTAGGATCTTCGTGTGCTGTTCCACCTCGACTCTCAGTTCAAGTCCCCTGGTTTCCAGTTTGCTCCGCATCGACTCAACCACTTCATTGATCTCTTCGTCCCACTCGATCAACCCCTTGTCGCAAACCAGCGCCCCGACATCGGCCAATGCCAGTTGATAGAGATCGTCTACCAGACGATTGAGATGTTCCATGCTGTTGCCCAGGTGCTCCAGCTGCGTGGTATTGAGTGGACGAATACCATCCTGCATCGCCTCGACCTCGGCAATCATGGTGCTCAACGGCGTGCGCAGTTCATGGGAGATGCTGGCCATACCTTCGCGGCGCATCTTCTCCGCACGCTCCAGCGCCTCGGCCAGTTCATTGAAATCACGGGCGAGGAGTCCCACTTCGTCCTGCCTGGTGGTCGGCAGGCGTACCGCGTAATCTCCCCCTGCCAGGGTGTGGAGGCTGCGGGTCAATCGTTGCAACGGGCGCAGAAAATGAAAGCCCAGCGGCAGGGCAATAATGATTGAGAACAGCAGAGCAGGAATCGCCGCCAGATAGAAGGTATGTAACCGGTCCTCGCGGAACTGTCGATTGATCCCCTGTGTCGGCACCGGTGTCGGCACCATCTTCAGCCAGCCAACCTGCTGTCCCGCAGCGTTAATCGGCCAGGTTTCCATTTCCGTTTCATTGCGCAGTCGCAGTCCCGGCTGTCTGCTATCGCGCTGCACTTCCACCGCCTCATCGCCCACCAGTCCAGGCGGACCACCGAAAGGGGGACGGATAACAAGCCGTCCCTGCATATCGGTAACAGCGATACGTGGAATCATTCCGAGCACTTCTCTCGGAGGGCTATCGCCGGGAGGAATGGTTAACCCAAACGCTTCTGCCACCAATTTATGCCAGCCACCCGGTGTTTCGCGCACAAACTCCCAGTTACCCCGCTCAGCGTAACGCTCACCCAGTAGTGTCGCTACCGGCGCCACCTGTTCCAGTTCGACCCGGCGCAGGTAGACCGAAAGATCGTCTTCAAAGGTCAAATAGACAGCCGTCACAAGCCCGCCGACCATTACGGCAAAGACCAGCAGGATCGAAAGCAGCAATTTCGGGATCAGGCCGATATTCATCCTTCCAGCGTACACGGAAACGCCAGCCGATGGCGAGTGTTGCACTCTGTATTGGCTGTATGCAGAACTCAGGGACATCACCTTCCCCGTTGGCTGAATCGAATTGACATATCTCAGATTCCTGTAGCGGTTGTTGCAGGATCAGACTATCGGTTAAATATGGAGGAAGTGTGGAGACAGCCCTCCTGACTCTGTGCAAATTCTGCCATCTTGTTGCATACTTCCATGGCACAACTTTCATAGTCCTTACCCGTCCCCCGAAGGAGTTGTCATGAACAGTTTCCGCAGACTCAACCGTTACCTCTCGACAATCCTGGCAGTACTGCTGACAGTGTTGAGCATCCAGACCCCTGCATATGCCGCCATTGTCGGCACTGACGTCGTTATCGCCCAGCAGCAAAGCAGCATCGACCGCGCACAGTTGCTTGCCATGTTCGAGCGTAGTGACCTGCGCGATGCCCTTGTCGCCCAGGGTGTTAACCCGGATAACGCTCGTGAGCGTATCGCTGCCTTAAGTGATGAAGAGGTCAAATCCATGATTGGTCAGGTCGATCAACTGCCCGCCGGTGGTGATGCGGTGGGGGTTGTGGTCTTCCTCTTCCTGGTACTGCTCTTTACCGACATTATGGGCTGGACCGACGTCTTCCCGTTCATAAGGAAATAACGTCCATACGATGCCTTTCCGGACGACGCCCACCCGCAACCGGGTGGGCATTGTTTTCTCGCTGTTTCTCCTGGCCGGCTGCTCCGCACCGTTGCAAAGCGTGCGGCTGATCGAGTCGCCACCATCCGGGTTGACTCAAAAAGTCGAGCTGGACCAAACACCCTTCCATCCACAGCAGCGCTACCAGTGTGGCCCGGCCGCCCTGGCGACCGTCCTCGAATCGAGCGGGGTATCGATCACGCCTGAAGCACTGATTCCTGAGGTCTATCTACCAGGACGCGAAGGGAGCCTGCAAGTTGAACTGATCGCATCCGCACGGCGGCATGGCCGTGTGCCCTATCTACTCGATCAGCAAATGAGCGCACTGCTACGGGAGATCCAGGCCGGAAACCCGGTACTTGTGCTGCAAAACCTGGGGTTATCCTGGGCACCGCGCTGGCACTATGCGGTGGTGATCGGTTACGACCTGCAACAGGACGCCATCCTCCTGCGCTCAGGCGAAGAGAAACGGCACCAAAACAGCCTGGAGACCTTCGAACGAACATGGCGCAGGGGTAACTACTGGGGCATCGTGGCCCTGCCGCCCGATCAACTCCCCGTCACCGCTGAAGAACTGCCCTACCTGCGCAGCGTGCTGCCCTTCGAACAACTCGGTAACTGGCAGCTAGCGCAAACCGCCTATCGCACCGCCGCCGCACACTGGCCCCAAAGTACCGGAGCTCGTCTGGGTCTCGGCAACGCCAGCTACATGTTGAAGCAACTTCAAACCGCCGAGTCTGCCTATCGCGAGAGCATTGCTATCGATCCGAAGTTTGCGCCGGCACTGAACAACCTGGCCCAGACACTGGCTGATCAGGGCCAATGGAAAGAAGCCGAGCACTATGCACAAAGAGCGGTAAATGAGGCGGGTAAGGTGAAGACCTATCAGGAAACACTGCAACAGATACAACGTCACCTGGCAGGCAATTAAACCCTGGAAGGTATTAATACTTCCAACCAGGGCAAAACTTGCACAACAGGGGAAGTGGCAAGAGAGTTTGCCTATGGCTTGCGGGGGTGTGACTTAAAGAAATCCCAGATAATCTCGCAGGCCTCGATATCCCTGGATTTCCTGCCTACCAGCTTGTCAGCAATGATCTTTTGCAACGGACCACGTTTGTCCTCGTAGGTCGGCCATGTATGGCCACCGCCTTTCACGGTGTATAGAACGACATCGGCATTCCGCCCGCCGCAGAAATATTCCGTTTTACTGACGGTCGTTTCGTCCTTGACGTCCCGATCCGGCAGATTGGTGATTTTTGGCTGAGGATTACATCTGTCATGCCTAAGCCAGAATTCCACCGTCTCCTTCACGGAAGTGACATAACCGTTTTCCTTCCTGCCGAACTTGACCATCCCGCCTTTCCAGAGGACAAGCGGGTCATCGGTGCCATTAATCATTAACACGGGAACCGGCTTTTTTGGTTTGAGCCTGTTGATCAGATTTTCAGGTATGGTCGAGATCACCGGGGCAATCGCCGCGATCCGATCGGAAGACATACCAGCCAGATAGTGGGTCATCATCCCGCCATTCGAAGCGCCGGTAACATAAACTCTGTTGCGGTCTATGGGATAGGTTTCAAGCAGATAGTCGATCAGGGCAGTGAGATAACCCACGTCGTTGATGTGGTTGGTGTGTGCATAGGAAGTCGGGTAATTCCTTTCATCGTTCCACTGTCCCTCCAGACCTTGCGGATAAACGAGAATAAACGGTGCCTTTTCCGCCAGGCGCTCAAAACCATTGTTGGTGTACTCAGGCCACTTATCTATCGAGCCGCCACCACCGTGAAGCGCGATAACCAGGGGAAGTTTATTTGGCTTTGCGTAAGTGGAAGGGATGTAGAGCGAATAGATTCGCTTGCGTCCATCATGGACAAATTCATGCGTTTCATGCGTTACCTCCCTGGCTACCGCCGAACTCCCAGTTGCACTCCTTGCGCAGGAGAAACAGCCGCATCCTGATACGACCAACAAGATTAATGCGATTGCCCTGCTATTCATCACCATACACCAGCATCCTGTTGGCTGTTATTCAATCTTCCGCCTCACTTCCTACTGACTATACGGTACCTGTTTTGTTCAAAGCGCTTCAACATTACCAGGTAGCTATTTAGCCTGTTCTAAAAACAGGAAAAACAAAGCCACAGACCATGACAGTCTGTGGCTTTCTCTGACACCTGATTTGTTGCTTAACCTTCCTCTTCTCCGGTTGGCTCAAGATCCTGGGTTGCCAACGTCCCGATGAGATTATCCAGATTCAGGAAGAGATAGAGGGGTTTTTCGTAACGTAAAATAGTAACAACATCGTTGAAACGGCTGAGTGGGTAGTGAATTGATGGTCCACTTGCGTAGTTTGCATTCGGCGGCAGCACACCATCATCCGGGAAGAATACAATCCGCCCAACATAGGCGCCCGCCTGATAACAATAGACCAACGCCTCATAGCCGTGTCTGCTGTAATACCAAATTTTGTAGGAATCAAAATCCTTCTTGACCGTAGCCATTAAAGCCTCCTTTGCTTTTCGTCATTTCATTATGCCGATTCGAAATCGCCTGTCTCGAATCGTTGCGTATCCCTACGCTATGTCGATGACACCCGCATAGGGATACAGATGGGTTTACCCCATCCACACATGCACTGCCATGACAAACTGCAATCATGCCCATCCTTTTTACCTATGTAACAAATTGCAGCCAGCCGCTTCAATTACCGCCCGGAAATGAGTGCAAAATCAGCAAATATTATTCATTAGGCACTACGCTAAATGTCGGCTAAACTCGCCACTCAGTTTACGACTTCTCACTTCAGCCGGAGGATTGATGGATATTGTCATCAGCGCCGGCCTGCAAAACCGCTAGACCACCTTCCGGTCTGGCTGCAGGCAGCGGCCATCTCAACAGCTTTATCGCTACTGGATAGCGACGTCTCCGCACGTCGCCGCTATGATTTCGTTGAGAGGATGACTAGCCATGTCTATCGATTTTTCCCTGCTCCAACCTTTGGGTTGGAGCAACCACTTTTCTGTCCAGCTCTCACTTGAGCAACTTGAGACGTCACGTCCTGCACGCATTGTCGGTGTCGAACGCAGTCTCTATCGCGTCGACACCGGCGATGATGCCTTTAACGCCAGCCTGGCAGGCACCTGGCGCCATCATCACGATGAGGCGGAGTCCCTGCCCACTGTCGGCGACTGGGTCCTGCTGCACCAACACGACCCGGTTATCGTCGAGCTGCTGTCGCGACGCAGCCTGATCGCGAGAAAGCGTGCAGGCAGTCACGACGCCCAGCCCATTGCCGCCAACATCAACCTGCTGCTTATCGTCAGCGGCCTCGACGAGGAGTTCAACCTTCACCGTATCGAGCGCTATCTGGTGATGGCGGCACAGGCCGACATCACACCGCTGGTGCTGCTGACCAAGGCGGATTTGTGCACTGAAGTGGAAGAGCGTATCGCCGAGGTGCAGCAACACCTGCCGCCCCATGGCGAGGTCCTTGCCATCAACGCCTTGCAGGACAATCTCATGGAACGTATCGCGCCATGGCTCACACCCGGCACCACACTGGCCCTGGTCGGCTCATCCGGCGTCGGCAAATCCACCATCGTCAACAACCTCGCCGGACATGAAGCACAGCGTACCCAGGCAACCCGGAGTGACGCCAAAGGACGCCACACCACCACCTCACGTTCGCTGTTCCGCCTTCCCGGCGGGCTATGCATCATCGATGTACCCGGTATGCGTGAAGTGGGACTGGCACCGACCGAAAGCGGT
>JBNKBG010000069.1:0-12729 GCA_050287105.1 Thiohalomonadaceae bacterium | reverse complement strand
GCTATGCTCGGCCCCTCAAGCTAAGCGTTATGTGTATGAATAAGAAACATGTGCAACCTAGCAAGCGAGCCTTACGTTACCTTGCACTCTGCGTGGCATCAGCTTGTTATGGCTTAGTATCACTATCAACATACATTTCATATGGCTATGTAACATTAAGATACCGAGAAACAGATCCGGTCATTTCTATTGCAGTCATTGTCATTGCAGTCATTACTGCCATGTTTAGTGGGTACACGTTCAATATGGAAAGGAATAGTGAGCAAGAAAGTCACACATGAATAAGTGTGAATAAGTGGGGTCAGATGAAACTTTCTGCTTTGAGTGAATGACATCCAAAACGCCAGGCAACCAACAATGCTCCATTCCAGAACACTAAAAACAATGGCTTTGTTAATCGCCTGCTACCTGTTGCTATGGGTGCCAGCGATTTTCTGGCCGGGTTATCTTGATACACCACTCGGCCTGTTTGCCGCCTCCCCCATACTATCGGTGTACCTCTTTCATGGCATAGGTATCCCGGGGCTGCTGCAACACAACGGTGCGTGTGGCTGGGGCTGGTGTGCGCCGACACTCTTTGGCTGGGTGTTTATCGTTAGTTTCTGGTTGCTGATCACCTGGCTTGTCGCTCGGCTCATCGTCAGGGTCAAGGCAACAGCAGGTTGATGGGCATCACTGCCCAGCACACGATTGTCGGATTACGCTGCGCTAATCCGACCTACATGAAACGTCCGTGTGTTCCGTGGCCATTCGTTTTCCTGAATTAGGCTGCTGTTGGTTTGGTGACAATGTCACTCGCACTCCCCCTTGATCCCCATTACAATCCCCACTGGCACCACCACACTCCCCCACACGCATTAGCTGGCACTAATACACCGGTTTCCGGTAGAATTGTCGCCCTCGAAGACACATATAGAAGTGTCACTTGTAGTTTGATTGCCGGGCGATAGACTTGTACCCAACTTAATCATTGGATTTTCAATGACCGAATACGCCTTAATCCTCGTCAGCACCGTGCTGGTGAACAACTTTGTGCTGGTGAAGTTTCTCGGCCTCTGCCCGTTCATGGGCGTGTCGCGCAAGCTGGAGACGGCTATCGGCATGGGCCTGGCGACCACCTTCGTGCTTACCCTCTCTTCGGTCTGTTCCTATCTGGTCAACGAATTCATGCTCGCGCCGCTGG
This sequence comes from Thiohalomonadaceae bacterium, assembly GCA_050287105.1. Lineage (GTDB taxonomy): Bacteria > Pseudomonadota > Gammaproteobacteria > Thiohalomonadales > Thiohalomonadaceae > JAPHTQ01. The sequence goes on along the minus strand of JBNKBG010000069.1, from coordinate 11,546 downwards.
GGCTGGAGTATCTGCGTACCATTGCCTTTATTCTGGTGATCGCCGTGGTGGTGCAGTTCACCGAGATGGTGGTGCACAAGACCTCGCCCCTGCTCTATCAGGTGCTGGGGATCTTCCTGCCGCTGATCACCACCAACTGCGCGGTGCTGGGTGTGGCGCTGCTGAACACCCAGGCGCAACATGGTTTTCTCGAATCGGCGATCTACGGCTTCGGTGCCGCCGCCGGTTTCTCTCTGGTGCTGGTGCTGTTTGCTGCGATGCGTGAGCGCATTGCGGTGGCGGACGTGCCGGTGATCTTCCGCGGCCCGGCGATCGCGCTGGTGACTGCCGGTTTGATGTCGATGGCCTTTATGGGCTTCTCCGGATTGGTGAAAGGCTGATGCTGAGTGCCATCATTGCCCTGACGGTTCTCGCCGTGGTCTTCGGCCTGTTGCTGGGGTTCGCCTCGGTGCGCTTCAAGGTCGATAGCGATCCCATTGTCGACAAGATCGACGCCATCCTGCCGCAGACCCAGTGCGGCCAGTGCGGCTTTCCCGGTTGCCGTCCCTACGCCGAGGCCATCGCCAGCGGTGACGCCGATATCAACTGCTGCCCGCCCGGCGGCGATACGGTGATCCTGGCGCTCTCCGATCTGCTGGGCGTCGATCCCAAACCACTGGACTGTTCTGAGCGCGCGGAGAAGCAGGTGGCCTGGGTCGACGAAAACACCTGCATCGGCTGCACCCTCTGCCTGCAGGCCTGTCCGGTCGATGCGATCCTCGGCGCCGCCAAGCAGTTGCATTTCATTCTTGAGAGCGAATGCACCGGCTGCAAGCTCTGCATCGAACCCTGTCCGGTGGACTGTATCTATATGCGCCCGGTGAAAAGCGATCTGAATTCGTGGAAGTGGCCCTATCCCGCCAATGTGGAAGGTCAGGTATGAAGCATCTCCTGCATACCATTCCCGGCGGCCTGCACCTGCCTGACAACAAGGCCATGTCGCAGCAGGGCGGGATCCAGGATGGTCCGCTGCCCGGGCGTCTGGTGATTCCGTTGCAACAGCACATCGGCGCCCCGGCCAAGCCGGTGGTCAAGGTCGGTGACAAGGTCCTCAAGGGGCAGATTGTGGGTCGCCCGGAGGGCTACGTCAGCGCCCCGGTGCACGCCAGCAGTTCCGGCACGGTGGTCGCCATCGAAGCACGACCGGTACCCCACCCCTCTGGCATGAATGCGCCCTGTGTGGTGATCGAGACCGACGGCAAGGATACCCAACTCGAACTGGCCTGCTATCCCGATTACGAAAATCTGGATGAGAGCGAGCTGCGCAACATCATTCGCGACGCCGGCATCGTCGGCCTCGGCGGCGCCGGTTTTCCCTCCTTCATCAAGCTCAACCCCGGTGCCCACACCGAACTGGAAACGCTGATCCTCAACGGTGCCGAGTGCGAACCCTACATCACCTGTGACGACATGCTGATGCGTGAACGGGCCGAAGAGGTGATCATCGGCGCCCGCATCATGCGCTATGCGCTGCATGCCAAACAGGTGTTGATCGGCGTCGAGGACAACAAGCCCGAGGCGATCGCCGCCCTGCGCGAGGCACTGGCACACCTGGATGAGAAAGAGATCGAGGTTATCGCGGTGCCGACGCTCTACCCCACTGGTGGTGAGAAGCAGTTGATCAAGATCCTCACCGGCAGAGAGGTACCCTCGCAGGGCCTGCCTATCGACGTGAACATCGTCTGTCATAACGTCGCCACTGCGGCCGCCGTCTATCGCGCCGTGGACAAGGGTGAACCGCTGATCAGCCGTGTCGTCACCGTAACCGGTCACGGCGCGGCGCACCCGAAGAATCTGGAAGTACTGATCGGCACGCCGGTGGCTGAGGTGATCAAAGCCGCAGGCGGCGATAACGGCGTTCCCTACACCCTGCTGATGGGTGGCCCCATGATGGGGATCGCACTGCAAGACGAGACAATCCCGACCACCAAGACCGCCAACTGCCTGTTGCTGGCCACGCAAAAGGATATTCCCGAGCGGGGCCCGGTGCGCTCCTGCATCCGCTGCGGTGAATGCGCCACGGTCTGCCCTATGCAACTGATGCCGCAACAGATGTACTGGCATGCCCGCGCCCGTGACTTCGACAAGATCCAGGACTTCAATCTGTTCGACTGCATCGAATGTGGTTGCTGTGCCTATGTCTGCCCCTCGAATCTGCCGCTGGTGCACTACTACCGCTTCGCCAAGAACGAGATCTGGTCGCAGGAGCGGGAGCGCAAGGCCTCGGACAAGGCGCGTGAGCGTCACGAGTTTCGTCAGTTCCGCCTTGAGCGGGAGAAAGAGGAGAAGGCCGCCCGCCACAAGGCCAAGGCACAAACGGCAACGGGTGGTGATGATGCGAAGCAGGCGGCGATCAAGGCGGCGATGGAGCGGGCCAGGGCCAAGCGCGAGGCCGCTTCGGTGCAACCGAAAAACACGGAGAATCTGACTGAAGCGCAACAGCGCCAGGTCAATGAAGCCGACGCACGGCGGAAGGCTATGTCGAGCGCCGAAAAGGAAGAGAGTTAAATGAACAGGGTTAAACCCAGCTCACCACACGTCCACAATCCCGCCTCGGTCAGCGCGGTGATGATGCAGGTCAACCTGGCGCTGCTTCCGGCGCTGGTCGCCTACACCTGGCTCTTCGGCTGGGGTGTGTTGTTTAACGTACTGATCGCCGCCACCACCGCCCTCTTCAGTGAGGCGGTGATCGTCCGGCTGCGCGGCTATCCGGTCCTCGCCACCCTAGGCGACGGCAGCGCCCTGCTCACCGCCCTGCTGCTGGCTATCGCCCTGCCGCCGCTGGCTCCCTGGTGGCTGATCGCCATCGGCACCGGCTTTGCCATCGTCTTTGCCAAGCAACTCTACGGCGGCCTGGGGTATAACCCGTTTAATCCGGCGATGATCGGTTACGTGTTGCTGCTGATCTCCTTCCCCCTGCAGATGACCAGCTGGGGTGCACCGCTCGGCCTGCGTGAACAGGGGCTGAGCTTCAGTGAAACCGCTGCCTATGTCTTCAATGGCATTCTTCCGCCACAGACACTCTTCGACAGCCTGACCATGGCGACGCCTCTGGATACGGTTAAGACCAAACTCGGTCTTGAGTTCACCCTCGCCGAGATCCTCAAGGCTCCCCTGTTTGGTCATCTGGGCGGGCGTGGCTGGGAGGTGGTGAACGGTCTGGTATTGCTGGGTGGATTGTGGATGCTGTTCCGCCGCATCATCACCTGGCATATCCCGGTGGCGATGCTCGGCAGCCTGTTCCTGATCTCAGGGCTGTTCCATCTGGCCAATCCCGAACACTACGCCGGACCGCTATTCCATCTGGCCAGCGGCGGCGCGATCCTTGGCGCCTTCTTTATCGCCACCGACCCGGTCAGCTGTGCGACCAGTAACAAGGGGCGCTTCATCTTCGGCATGGGCGTCGGCTTACTGGTGTTTATCATCCGCGCCTGGGGCGGCTATCCGGACGGCGTGGCCTTCTCCGTGTTGTTGATGAACATGGCGGCCCCCACCATTGATTACTACACCCGCCCGCGGGTGTTCGGCCATAAAGAGACAAGCTGATGCTGCCCTGGCGAAAGATGTTAATCAGTGCGTTGATCCTCGGCCTGTTTGCCATTGTCGGTACCGGTCTGGTCGCCCTAACCAAGAACAGCACCGCAGAGCGCATCGCGGAGAACGAACGTCAGGCCCTGCTGGATAGTCTGCATCAGGTCTTTCCGCAGACTGAGCACGACAACGATCTCTACGCCGACGCCATTGCGGTCACCGATCCCCTGCTGGGCAGCAGCAAACCTGTAGCCGTCTACCGGGCCCGCAAGGGCGGTCAGCCGGTGGCGGCGCTCATCGCCAGTATCGTGCCGGAGGGCTACGGCGGCTCCATCAGACTGCTGGTCGGCATCCGTTACGACGGCACCCTGAGCGGGGTGCGGGTACTGAGCCACAAGGAGACACCGGGACTGGGCGACTCCATTGAGGTGGAAAAATCGGACTGGATCCTCAGGTTCAAGGGCCTCTCTCTGCTTGAGCCCAAAGAGAGTCTGTGGAAGGTGAAAAAAGATGGCGGTATCTTCGATCAGTTTACCGGCGCGACCATCACCCCGCGCCTGGTAGTGCAGCGCGTGCGTGACACCCTGCGTTACTATCGAGGCCACCGCGAGGCGCTGTTTGTCAGCAATACCGCGCCCGCTACCGATGAGGTAAAACAGTGATGAATAGCGCCTACGGCAATATCGCTAAAGAGGGTTTCTGGGGTAACAACGTTGCCCTGGTACAGGTGCTGGGACTCTGTCCACTACTGGCGGTTACCGCCACCGCGATCAACGGCTTCGGCCTTGGCATCGCCACCACCCTGGTGCTGGTCTGCTCCAACGTCACCGTGTCGCTGATCCGCAATCTGGTCCGTCCCGAGGTACGCATTCCGGTCTTCGTGCTGGTGATCGCCTCCTTCGTCACCGCGGTGGAACTGGCGATGAACGCCTTCTTCTACGATCTCTACAAGGTGCTGGGGATCTTCATCCCGCTGATCGTCACCAACTGCGCCATCCTCGGTCGTGCCGAAGCGTTTGCCTCCAAGAACAACGTGGGCAAATCGTTTATCGACGGTCTGACCATGGGGCTGGGATTCATGCTGGTGCTGGTGGTACTGGGCGCCATGCGCGAGGTGATCGGTTTCGGCACCCTCTTCGCCAACGCCAATATCATGTTGGGCGAATCGGCGCGCTGGCTCACCGTAACCGTGTTTGAAGACTACAAGGGATTGTTGCTGGCGGTGCTGCCGCCCGGGGCGTTTATCGGCCTGGGACTGCTGATCGCGCTAAAGAATCTGGTCGACCAACGCGCTACACAGAAACAGAAGCAGGCCGCGCCTGCCGCCAGTAAGGCTGCCACCGCCCAGGTATAATTCAGCCGTTACTTTCGCTGTAATACGATGAAGCTACAGGGATAGGGATTCGCCTCATCCACCGGATATTCGGTGCGTTCCAGCTCTTCCCACTCGTTCAAATCAAACTCGGGGAACCAGGCGTCGGCCTCGAACTTGCCGTGTACCTGGGTCAGGTAAAAACGATCTGCACGAGGCAGCATCTGGCGGTAGAACGAATCGCCGCCAATGATCATCACCTCTTCCGCATCTCCGGCCAGTTGCAACGCCTCATCGATGCTGTGCGCGACGACCGCCCCTTCGCGCTGGTAGTTCATATCATTGGTAACGACGATATTGGTGCGATCCGGCAGCGGTTTACCGCCGAAGGATTCGAAGGTCTTGCGCCCCATCACGATGGGCTTGCCCAGCGTATGCAGGCGAAACCAGCGCATGTCGGCTGGCAGTTTCCACGGCAGACGGTTTTCAATCCCGATAACGTTGTCATCGGCGATGGCGACAATAATTGAAATCAGCATGGCACTCTCCGTCGTTTAATAGGGCGCACGTCGCTTCTGCCAATCGATCTCTCGCTCCAGATCCATCCGCTCACGATGCATTATTTCCAGTTGCGCAAGCAGCTGCCCTTCCCTTAGCGACAGTTGCCTGCTCCGTTGCAGCAGTTCCCAGTTGTTCTGCTGGCGCTCACGGCGATCCAGTTGTGCCTCCAGTGAGCGAATCTCGCGGCGTACCGCAGCAAGCTGTTTCTCCAGTTTCTTGCGCTGCTTGTCGTTATCCTGTCCACGTGGGGCGAAGCTAGATCTGCGATTGTCGTTATCCCGGTTGTTACCGTTATCGCGCTCTTTGTCTTTATCGCCGCCGTTATCCTTGCCGTTCTCCCTGTCGCGACCGTTATCCTTTTCTTTCTCTTTGTCGCGACCATTATCCTTGTCGCGTTCCTTCTCTTTATCTTTGTCCTTCTTCTCCGGCTCATCCGGCGTGCGGCGCTTCGCTCGGTCGAGGGCGGCGAGTTGCGCTTCAATATCCGCCTCCTGGCGATAGAGCTGACGCAGGCGGGCATTTAATCGATCCTGTTCGTGATCGCCATAACCACTACCCAGCAGCTGCTTTTCAACCTGTGCCAACGCCTGCTTAACCTGCTCCAGTTCGTTTTGCGCGGCACGCATATCGTGATCGATGGCGGAGAGTTCTCGGTTCAGCAGGTAGATGCGATAACCGTAGTGATAGGCGATGTCGAAATCGCGTGCCAGATCGGCAGGACACTGCGCGCTGCGTGATGCTCCTCGCATACCTGCCTGGTAACCGTTGCGCGGGGTACAGTAGCGGCGAATACCTTCATTCCAGCCGTCCTGGTAACGATCCGCCTGTGGACTGATACCGTACTCGGCGCAGGCCTCGCGATGGTTGCCGATATAGTTGATCGCTCGACCGTGGGCACCGTCCTCAAACCCGACCGTATACCAGTCGGCGGAACGACACTCATCCTCGTTCATGGTGGCACAGCCTGCCAACAGGAGCAGTGCGGCGGAGAGTGTGGCGAGGGTGATTTTATTATTCACTCTTTTCCCTTCTGCTTTTTTTCTCAAACGGCTACCGGCGCCTTGATCGGATCGTGGCACTGGTAGTTCTGCAATTCGAAATCTTCAAATTTGAAGGCGAAGAGGTCCTTCACCTCAGGATTGATCTGCATCGTCGGCAGCGGCAGTGTGTCGCGGGACAGTTGCAGACGGGTCTGTTCCAGATGGTTGGAGTAGAGATGGGCATCGCCCAGGGTATGAACGAAATCACCCGGCTTAAGGCCGCAGGCCTGGGCGATCATCATGGTCAGCAGGGCATAGGAGGCGATGTTGAACGGTACGCCAAGGAAGATATCGGCGGAGCGCTGATAGAGCTGGCAGGAGAGTTTGCCCTCGGCCACGTAGAACTGGAACAGGGTGTGGCACGGCGGCAGCGCCATGTTCTCCACTTCTGCCACGTTCCAGGCCGAGACCAGCAGGCGGCGCGAGTCGGGGTTGTTTTTGATCTGCTGCACCAGTTGTGTGATCTGGTCGATGTGGCCGCCATTGGGTGTCGGCCAGGAGCGCCACTGGTGGCCGTAGCCAGGGCCGATACCGCCCCACTCGGCGGCGAAGGCGTCATCCTCGCGGATGCGCTGCACGAAATCCGCCAGCGGCAGGTTATCGCCGGTCGCCTTTATATAGTTGGCGTGGGGCCACTCGTTCCAGATGCCGACGTTGTTGTCGACCAGGTATTTGATATTGGTATCACCGGCGAGGAACCAGAGCAGTTCGTGGATGATGCCCTTGAGGAAGACCTTCTTGGTAGTCAGCAGAGGAAAACCGGCGCTGAGGTCGAAGCGCATCTGGTAACCGAAGACGCTGAGGGTGCCGGTACCGGTGCGATCTTCTTTCTTGGTTCCGTGATCCAGAACATGTTGCATCAAATCCAGGTACTGGCGCATGCATCCCCTCTTCAGTTAGCCGGTTTCAGGTATCGGGCCATTATACCCAGCCCAACCGTGGTTGAAAGAAGTGCGCGGAATTAACGCCGACGATAGGCAAAGAAAAGAAGCGTTAGCCCCACTGCCATCAGCGGCAACGACAGCACCTGCCCCATGGTGACCCAGCCGAAGGCAAGGTAGCCGATGTGGGCATCGGGCATACGCACGAACTCCACCAGGAAGCGGAACAGGCCATAGAAGAGGGCAAACAGGCCGGAAACGGCCATGGTGGGACGCGGTTTATTGGAGAAGAGCCAGAGGATGGCGAACAGCACCGGCCCCTCCAGCATTAACTCATAGAGCATCGAGGGGTGGCGTGGCAGTGGGCCGCCAGTGGGAAAGACCATCGCCCACGACACGTCTGAGACCTTGCCCCACAACTCCCCGTTAATGAAATTGCCGAGACGCCCGGCGGCCAAGCCCCACGGCACCAGCGGCGCGACGAAATCGACCGTGCTCCAGTAACCGTGACCGTATTTGCGCTTAAACAACCACATCGCCACCAGCACGCCGAGCAGGCCACCGTGAAACGACATACCGCCCTGCCAGACAAAAAAGAGGCTCAGCGGGTTGTGCAGAAAACCGTCCAGACCATAGAACAGGGTGTAACCGATACGCCCACCGAGCACCGCGCCAAGGGCAAAGTAGAACACCAGATCATCGACCTGCTCGGCGCTCCAACCGGAGTTGGCCCTTGCGGCACGTTTGCGCCCCAGCCACCAGCCTGTGCCGAAGGCCACCAGATACATAATGCCGTACCAGTGGACCTTGAGCGGTCCAAGGGAGACGGCGACGGGATCGATGTTGGGATAGGTCAGCATGGTCGAGAGTATATCAGTCCTGGCGCTACATTATGACGACACGGCCGGTCAGACACTTAATGTAATCGGTCTCCGGGATCGCCGGGTGTACCGGATGGTCTGGACCCTGATGTCCCTGTTCGATCAGCTGCAGGGTACGGTCCAGATGACGCGAACTGCGCAACAGCAGATCACGATGGCTGTCCGGTGTCAGATGGAAGGAGCAGGAAGCAGAGACCAGCAGGCCATCCTTACCCAGTAGCTGCATTGCTGCCGTATTGATCCGCTGATAGCCCTCGATACCCTTCTTTGCATCCTTCTTGCGCTTGATGAAGGCCGGAGGATCGACGATCACCAGATCAAACTGTTCGCGCTCGGCGCGTAACGACTTGAGTGCCTCGAAGGCATCACCCTGAATGATCGAAACGCGATCTTTCTGCTGATTCAGCTCCGCATTCCGTTCGACCTGATCCAGTGCCTTGCTTGAGCTGTCGATGCAAACCACCTCTTTCGCCCCGGCAACCGCCGCCTCGACACCCCAGCCGCCGATGTAACTGAACACATCCAGCACCCGCAGGCCGTGTGCCAACTGCTGTACCCGAGCACGGTTCATCCGGTGATCATAAAACCAGCCGGTCTTCTGTCCGCTCAACAGCGGCACCTCGAAGCGCGTGCCGTTCTCCTCAATCAGGACCGTCTCCGGCACCTCACCCAGCGCGGGTTTCACATAGCTGGATAATCCCTCCTGCTCCCGTGCACTGCTGTCGTTGCGCCAGAGGATGGCCAATGGCTTTAACACCTTGTCCAGCGCCTCGACGATCTCCTCCAGCACCGCCTCCATCCCGGCGGTATTCACCTGCGCCACCAGCACATCGCCATAGCGATCCACCACCAGACCTGGCAGGCCGTCGCTCTCACCGTAGACCAGCCGATAGTAGGGGTTTTCGAAAAGTCGCTCACGCAGCGACAGGGCGACTTTCAGTCGATGCACCAGCAGGGAACGGTCCAGCAGCTGATTCGGGGTACGGCTTACCAGCCGCGCTGCGATCAGTGAGTGAGGGTTTACATAACCATTGCCGACCAGCTTGCCGTCGTTGGCGACGATGCTGACCTGCTGCCCCGGCTCAAATCCGGTCAGCGGTGAACGGGCAATATCCACCTCATTGCTGTAGGCCCACAGGTGGCCATTGCGCAAACGGCGCTCTTCATTCTTCTTCAGGTAGAGGGGAGCAAGTTCCATATCGGGTATCCGGTCAGACGAAAGCGCGGATTATCGCAAAAAAGTCGCCACGCCGCTGAACCTTTGCGTTGTGCTTTGCCACCACGATACCCATAGAGTGGAGAGACTATCGTTGACTGATATGGTCAACATTACCGCGAGAGGCCCCATGTCCCAACCGTCAGACAGTCCAGACACGCTCCAGCATAACCATCTGGTAGACGAAACCAGCCCCTATCTGCTGCAGCATGCCCATAATCCGGTGGAGTGGTATCCCTGGGGCGAAGAGGCATTGCGCCGTGCCCGCGACGAAGATAAACCGATCCTGCTCTCCATCGGTTACTCCGCCTGCCACTGGTGCCATGTTATGGCCCACGAATCCTTCGAGGACGAAGAGACCGCGGCAGTGATGAACCGTTACTTCATCAATATCAAAGTGGACCGTGAAGAGCGCCCCGACCTGGATCGTATCTATCAACTGGCACAACAGCTCCTCAACCAACGTTCCGGCGGCTGGCCGTTGACCATGGTACTCACCCCGGACCAGATCCCGTTTGTCGGCGGCACCTATTTCCCCCCGGTAGCGCGCCACGGCCTGCCGGGCTTTCGCGACCTGTTGCACCACATCCACGAGGTCTACCACAGCAACCGCGAAGGCATTGCGGAACAGAATCAATCTGTCCTACGGGCATTACAACAGCAGAGCGTTCAGGGCGGCGGCCGTCTCGACGACGCACCGCTACACAATGCGCTCAAGGAACTGGCGAGCCACTTCGATCAAAGCAATGGCGGCTTCGCTGGTGCACCCAAGTTTCCCCAGGTGGGGAATCTGCTGCTGTTGCTGCGTCAGGAAGGCAAGGCGCGGGAGATGGCCCTGATCACACTGCGCAAGATGGCCGAGGGTGGCCTGCTGGATCAGCTCGGCGGCGGCTTTTACCGTTACTCGGTGGACGAACGCTGGGAGATCCCTCACTTCGAGAAGATGCTCTACGACAACGGACCGCTACTGCAATGCTATGTCGAGGCCTGGCAACTGAGCGGCGATCCCTTTTATCGCCAGGTGGCGGAACGTACCGCCGACTGGGTGATGCGTGAAATGCAACGCGCCGATGGCGGGTACTGTGCCAGCCAGGATGCGGATACCGACGGCGAGGAAGGGGGCTTCTACGTCTGGCAGCGTGAGGAGGTGCAATCGTTGCTGAGCAAAGAGGAGTTCGCCGTGGTAGAGCGCCACTACGGCCTGAAGCACAAACCCAACTTTGAGGGCCGCTGGCATCTGAAGATCGACGAACCGCTGGCAGCGACCAGCAAGGCACTCGGTATCGAAGAGCAACAGGCGCAGACACTGCTGAGGCAAGCGCAGGAAACACTACTCGCTGCCCGCAACACCCGCTCACCGCCTGGCCGTGACGACAAGGTATTGGTGAGCTGGAATGGCCTGATGATCAAGGGGATGGCCTATGCCGGACTCCATCTGGGAAGACCAGAATTGATCGACTCGGCAGAGCGAGCCGTCGATTTCATCCACAGCGAATTACTACGCGATGGTCGCCTGCTGGCCAGCCACAAGGACGGACAGGCCAAATACGCCGGTTATCTTGATGACTATGCCTTTCTTATCGATGGGGTGCTCACACTGCTTCAGGCCCGCTGGCGTGACAGCGACCTGCAACTGGCCACTACCCTGGCCGAAGCGCTGCTGGAACATTTCGAAGATGAGGCACAGGGCGGCTTCTATTTCACCGCCGACGATCACGAACAGCTAATCCAGCGGCCCAAACCGTTTATGGATGAGTCGATGCCTTCGGGTAACGGCGTTGCCGCCTCTGCCCTGCTACATCTTGGACACCTCAGTGGCAACCTGCACTATCTCGATGCCGCAGAAAAGACCCTGCGCACAAGCTGGCAGATGATCTCACGCTATCCCACTGCCCACGGCACCCTGCTCATTGCCCTGCAGGAGCAAATTGAGGAGAGCGAACTGTTCGTCTTGCGTGGAGAAAAGGCAGCACTTAAACCGTGGCAGGAGAAGTTACTGCGGGAATACCAGCCGCAGCGACAGGTATTTGCGATCCCGCCCTCGGCCAGCGGCTTGCCCGAGGCGTTAGCAGCAAAACAGCCTGA
>JBNKBG010000068.1:0-13574 GCA_050287105.1 Thiohalomonadaceae bacterium | reverse complement strand
CTTTACAGGCAGCGACACAGGCTTTGCAGCCGACGCAGAGAGTGGAATCGAACAACATGCCGATCGCCTCGGGCGCCGGCTCCAGATTCGGCCGCGCTTCGACGATGCTCGCGCCACAGAGGGCGGGAACACCGACGGCGGCCTTGAGAAAGTCACGACGTTTCATGGCAGCCCCCTTAACCCTGGTTGTCGCTGCTTGAATCGTCCTTGTTCCCCAGCTTGCCCGCGGCGACGACACTGGCCCCAACCGCTGCACCGATCACCGCGCCGGTGACGGCCGCTGCCCCGAGGGTCATGCCGGTGGCGCCTTCGCGTTCGTCGATCAGCGGGAATTCGTTGGGCGGGGTGTGGGTCTTCACATCGGAGAGACTGAACAGCGGCTTGGTGAAGCCGACGCCGTCTTCGGTACAGCCGAAGCAGGGGTGACCGACACCGATGGGCCAGGTACCGCCGCCGATGTCGTTGAACTCGATAACGCCGCAGTTGGCGTGGGTCTCCGGGCCTTTGCAGCCGAGCTTGTAGAGACACCAGCCCTGCTTGTGACCCTCGTCGCCGAACTCCTTGGCGAAGCGACCGGCGTCGAAGTGCGGACGGCGGTAGCAGTTTTCGTGGATCAGGCGGCCGTAGGCGAATTTGGGACGGTTCTGGTCGTCCAGTTCCGGCAGGCTGCCGAAGGTGAGGAAGTGCATCACCGTGGCGAGGAAGTTGTAGGGGTTGGGCGGGCAGCCCGGAATGTTGATCACGGTCTTGTTCGGCAGGATGGCGGAGACGCCCTTGGCCTCGGTCGGGTTGGGGCCGGTGGACTGCACGCCGCCCCAGGAGGCGCAGGAGCCGAAGGCGACGATGGCCGCCGCGTGTTCCGCCGCTTCGAGGGTGTGTTGCAGCATGGTCTTGTTGGCGATCTTGCAGTAGATGCCGCCGTCCTTGGTGGGGATGGAGCCTTCGACCACCAGGATGTATTTGCCCTTGTTGGCTTCCATCGATGCCTCTTTCGCCGCCTCGACCTGATGGCCTGCGCCAGCGTCCAGAGTCTGGTGGTAGTCGAGAGAGATCATCTCCAGGATCAGCCGTTCCAGCGTCGGATGTTCACCGCGCAACAGGGTTTCAGTCGGGCCGGTGCACTCCTGGCCGTGAAGCCAGATCACCACCGGGCGTTTGCGCGGGGAGGCTACCGCCTCGGCCATCGCCATCGCCTGCTCCGAGGTGAGCCCCATCGTCGCGGCGATGCCGGTACAGAATTTGAGAAAGCTGCGGCGGCTGATACCCAACCGCTTTTCAAGTAATTCGAAGTTTTCGTCGCTGGTGCTCATTCGTCCGCTCCCATTCCCCTATAGATTAAGGTGTTATTGGCATACAGGAGCAATAGCGCAAACATCATGCCAGCAGAGTGTCCACAGGGAATCAATGGCTTAGACGAATAAAGCCCTACAAAAAGTGGAAATATTGTGACGGGGTGGAAGGGGGAAGCGGGATTACAATGTCCACTAGGTTTCACTCAGGCATTGGGATTCAAATGATCTGCGCTGGAATGAATGGTGCAGGTTACAGGTCACAGGTTGCAGGTAACAGTAACCGCGCCTGGATGGGTTCCTTCCTGTGACCTGCAACCTGTTACCTGTCACCTTTATCCCGCCACTTTTACTGGAGCCTTCCATAGAGGGGCGGGTTAGATATGGGTGATGACCCTGTCGACAGGCAGCCGAGACTTGGGCAGGTTGGCGTTGAAGTCATCGCTGCTGTGGTAACCGAGGGCGGCGATCACGACTGAAGTGAGGCCGTGCTCCTTAAGACCCAGTTCTTTGTCCAGCACGACGCGGTCAAAGCCTTCGATGGGGGTGGCGTCGATTTCCAGTGCGGCAGCACCGAACAGCAGGCTGCCGAGGGCGATGTAGACCTGCTTCTCCATCCACTGCTGGGTGTCGCCCCACTCCTTGTGCAGATTGACGTAGAAGTTACGTCCGGCAAAGGTCTTCTCTTTGGCTTCGACGGAATCGAAGCGGCCATCGCGATACTCCTGCTCCACCACCTCGTGGATGTGTTCATCGCTCCAGCCCTCTCTGGCGCAAAGCACCACTACATGTGAGGCGTTGAGGATTTTCGCTTCGTTGGCACCGTAGGGACCAGTGGTGGCGCGTGCGATGCGTGCCTTGCCCGCATCGTCAGCGGCGAAGATGAAGTGCCACGGTTGGGAGTTGATCGATGAGGGGGCGAGGTGCAGCAGGGTCTGCAACTGCTCCATCAAAGCACCTTCGATCCGTTTGGTCGGATCGAAGGCCTTGGTGGTGTAGCGTGCGGCGGCGATACGGGCGATGTCCACTTATCTCTCTCCAGTACGGTTTACTGTGTCTCGAGCCAATCCTTGATGACTTTATTTTCCGGCGGCTTGAAGCCGGCGCTGACAGCCGCAGTAAATATTTTAGCCTCGGACGATTCCTCTTCGGTATCCAGTGTACGAAATCCCTCTCTCTTTTTGATTAACTCCTTGGCCGCCTGCACCTGGCTCTTTTTCATGGTCATGTCCTGCGACTTGAGTTGCATCCGACCACCGAAGTAGAAGCCGATGATGACGCTGAGTAGCGCCCAGTAGCCATCGGGCACAATTTTGTAGGCCTCGGCGATTTTCGTAAAGTACTCCGGATTAACCGGAGCGAGAACAAAAAATCCCAATACGGCGATGGCCATCAACGGTCGTGGCAGGCGATTGAGTCCGTCGACCAGCGAGTCCCACCAGGTCCGGTTGCTGCGATTCTGGAATTCAGCTGCAAATTGCATCAATGCGGCCTTGTCGTGATCAAGCGTCGCCATTGTTTCCGCATGGCTACGCTGGCCTTTTTTTTCACTGTTTTCGGTAAACACCTCGGCAACTTCCTTGCCGCCTTTGAATAGACCTATGAGTGTAGTCAGCCAGGACATTATGCTGCCTCCTTATCAAATTCATTTACACGGTTGAGCCAACCCTTGAGAAATTTTTCCTGGGAGGGCCGTGCCGCGACGATAGCGTGATAGAAATTACGCCGTTCCTCGATCAGTGCTTTGAGAAAAATTTCCCCCATCTCCCTGTCGGCCCACTCAGCGCCCTTGCGCGTGTTGGGTCCCATTGCACCATCGGTGGAAAGAGTGGGGGTGTAACCGGCCTGATTGCACACGCTTTGCACGAAACGAATCGCCTGGCGTGGGCCGTGGTTAACGGCACAGTCAAAGATGAAGGGCTGAATGGATTCGGGCAGACGGTCGATGCGCGGAGCGATGAAGTAATTTCTTTCATAGATGTCGCGGGCAACATCTTCAGAAAGATTTTCCACTTCACTGCGTAGCGCAGCTCTGCCGATGTAGCGTGAAAGTGTGCCGATGGTAATGCCGTATTTGGTGGGGCCGCCACGGTCATCCGGGTGATCGACAAAGCCGCCTTCGCGGCGCAGGATGTCATCGATCATCTTGTCAATGTCTGGCATGAGATACCTCCCTATATTCGTGCTGCCATTTACTAATTTTTATTCCGTATGTTCCCGCTACGGAGTGAGCATTAGTATGCCCATGGAACTGTGCTCTAGGCAATGAACAAAATAGGTAGGGTTGTGGCGCTTTGGTGAGGAGATTGCAGAAAGTTATCGTGTCTTTTCGAAAAGCAGATCCCAGACGCCATGCCCCAGGCGCATGCCGCGGCGCTCGAATTTTGTTTCCGGTCGATACTCGGGTTTATCGACATACGCTTTGCCAGTAGAGAGATTTTTATATCCCTCCGCTGCATTCATTACCACCAGCATATGCTCTGCGTAATTCTCCCAGTCGGTAGCAAGGTGCAGCTGGCCGCCGAGTTTTAGTTTTCGCCGCACCAGTTGCGCCCATTCCGGCTGAACCTGACGCCGTTTGTGGTGACGCTTCTTATGCCATGGATCGGGAAAGAAGAGATAGAGCGCATCCAGCGAGTTATCGGGGATCTGTTTTTCCAGCACCTCTACCGCATCGGCGCAAATGACGCGCACATTGGTCAGCCCCAGTTCTTCGATCTTTATCAGCAGATGACCTACGCCAGGACGGTGTACTTCGATGCCGATGTAATCGTTTTGCGGATGATTCTTTGCGATCTCAGCCAGTGATTCGCCGTTACCAAAACCGATCTCCAGAATGCGCGGCGCGTTGCGTCCAAAGAGTGTATCGAGATCGAGTGGTGTCTCGCCTGCTTCAATACCGAAGCGTGGAAACAGTTCATCCATCGCCCGTTGTTGGCCGGGTGTGAGGCGGCCTTCGCGACGAACGAAGGAGCGGATGCGGCGGAGAATGGGTTTGCTGTTGTGCATGGTCAAAGTGGTTGCGGTTGGGAGCGGAGATTCTACTTGGCGGGCGTCGAATACGCCAAATTCATTTTATGCCGTATCCTGCTGCCATTGTTTTATGCTTTCCACCACACGTCGATGCGCCCTGATCGCGGTTTGCAGGAGTTCCTCGTCGGTTTCAGGCAGCGATGTCTCGATACGGCGATAGAGTCCCTGCAATTCCAGGGCGCCAATGCCGCCTGCCACGCCTTTGAGGGTGTGGGCAAGCTGGCGCGCCTCATCGGTTTGTTGTCGCTCGATCAATTGCCTGAGCGCTTCATCGTCATCCGCATGATGTCGGGTAAAGCCGAGCAACAGGTTTGCATAGAGATCGCTGTTGCCGCCTGTATGGCGCAGACCTTCGCGAATAGCGATCCCGGGCAGCTCGCCGAACAACTCCTGCTCTTCGGGATGACTCTGTGCAGATTCTGCAACCGGCAGGCCGAAGTAGTGATCGAGAACGCTATACAGGCGCTCGGGTTCGATGGGCTTGCTGATAAAGTCGTTCATTCCGGCGTCCAGGCAGGTCTGGCGGGCATCTTCTGTGGCATGGGCGGTCATCGCCACCACCGGTACTTCGGCCAGTTGCGGATTCTTGCGCAGTTCGCGGGTCACCTCGTAGCCGTTCATGTCTGGCATCTGGATATCCATAAGCACCAGGTCAAAGTGCTTTTCGTTCAATGCCTGTAACGCTTCCGTGCCACTGGATGCAACACTCACTTCGATGCCACGTCGCGCAAGTAATCCCTGCCCGACCTGCTGGTTGAGCGGGTTGTCTTCCACCAATAGCACACGCCTGTCGCGGTAGTTGGGCAATATGCCGTTATCCTTGGCGCCGGTATCGTGCCCCAGTACAGCGGCAACCGCATGGGTCAACGCGAAGGGAGTGATGAGGCCGTGGAAGCGTGTAACGGTTTTCGCATCGGCCTGTTCCGGACCACTGTCGCTCAGCAGCAAGACCTTTGCGTCATCGGGCAAAAGGGGTTGCAGGCGGTACCAGGATTCATCCTGGCCATTGCGAATATCGAGAATGATCAGATCGAATAGTGATGACTCCGTGTGGCTGTTGATGACGCGGACGGCATCGTCGATAACGATGACACTGCTTCCGATGCGCTCCAGCACTCCCGCCAGCCCCATCAGTTCGGCAAGCTGCTGACCGGCGAGCAGGACACGTGTGCCTTCAAGATCGCCAGGCGTTTCCTCAGGTGCCAGATCGAGCCAGGCGGTGAAACAGAAGGTGCTGCCCTTGCCCGGTTCGCTTTCTACCGACAGCGAACCGCCCATCTTCTTTGCCAGGTGGTCTGCGATGCTGAGTCCGAGACCGGTGCCGCCATAGCGGCGTGTGGTCGAGCTGTCGGCCTGGGTGAAGGCATCAAAAATGACCGCGATTTGAGCCTCACTCAAACCGATACCGGTGTCGGAAACGGCGAAGCGCAGGCAGGCCCTGTCGTCGTTACGTTCAACCACAGAGATATCGATATTGACCTTGCCTGTATCGGTAAATTTGACCGCGTTACTGCTCAGGTTGAGCAGGATCTGGCCAAGCCGTTGCGGATCGCCGGTGAAGCGGCGCGGCACGTCACGTTGCACCTGAATGGAAAAGTCGAGTCCCTGTTCCTGTGCCTGGTGGCCCGATACGACAGCGATGCTTTCGAGTACCCGATCGAGGTCGAAGTCGATCTGTTCCAGCTCCAGACGTCCGGCTTCAATCTTGGACAGATCGAGGGTGTCGTTGATGATGCCCAGCAGTGAGCGGGCCGCCATCTGTATGGAGTTAAGGTAGTTGCGTTGAACAGGAGAGATATCCTCCTGCAGGGCGAGGTGGGACATGCCGAGTACCGCGTTCATCGGCGTGCGTATTTCGTGACTCATGGTGGAAAGAAAATCGCTCTTGGCGAGGTTGGCTTTTTCAACAATCTGGATTTGTTGATGTAGGTTTTCGGCAAGCTCACTTTTTTCGATACGCAAGCGAAGTGTCTCTTTCAAATTACGATTAAAAATGGATGAATAAATCAGGCTAACTACGGTAAATATACAAAATAGTAAAGTAACGCCTTTGGCATAGGGTTCATCCGAGTTAAACATAACAAGAATCAAAGGTGTCATACTGAACGTCGTATATGCATAAGAGGCCGGGGCATAATATGAGAGTGCAGCTGTACTTGTAGACACCATAATGGTCAGCATAAAACCGATGATGACGACGCTTTCCATTGAAGCCGTGTGAAGAATAATAAGTGCAGTCGCCCCCCACAAAAGACCTGATATTCCGGATGAAAAAGCAAATCCATTTCCCCATCGGGTAGCATTTTCAGGCCCCAGGAATGGCTCTTTCTCTCTGAATTTTAAAACTAAAACAACCCTTGTTAAGGTCAACAGAAATTGACTACTTAACCAGATAGATAAAGGAGTGTGAGGAACTTTATCCCAAAAATAGGCGGAGGCTATCACTGCCGATGCAAGGACAATAACAAACATATAAAGGGATTGCTTATAAAGCAGGCGCACCTGCTCAACCTTCACCTGCTGTGATAACGAGTTTTCACTGATAACGTTCATGTTCCCGTATCAAATGCCCTATGGTAACCCTCCATTTTTCACCGGGGTTAGAAATAGAGGTTAATTTGCCAATGCAGAATTTCTGCATTGGCATTATTCCAGCCAATGCCATGCTGGGCCTTTGGGATTGTAAGGCCACTGCCATCCGCTCGCAAAACCTCTCACTTCGCCAATGGTTTCAAACAAGTACTGACTGAGCCGGCGGTGTCAGTGGCATGGGCGACGCCTTCTGCGCCAGACGAGCGGAAACAGCCCCCACAATAGGACAAGGCCGAAGGCGCCACCACCTCCGCTGCTATTTCCACCGCCAGATGGTGCCGCATTGACGGTAATGGTCAGTGTGCCGATGGCTGTCTGGCCGCCGTCCGATACGGTGTACTCCACCGTGTCGGTGCCTGTGAAATTGGCGGGCGGGGTGTAGGTGTAACTGCCGTCGCTATTGATAACGATGCTGCCTCCCTGGGTGGTGGCGAAGGTGCCTGCTACTGCGCTCAGGGTATCGCCGTTGATGTCAGTGTCGTTGGCTAACAGGCTGACAACACTGTTGAATACGGTGTTTTCCGTCGCGGTCGCGCTGTCATCCACTGCGACAGGGATGCCCGGATCGATGTTTTCGAAGAAGAAGATTTTGCCGCTGGCATCGCCACTGAAGAGATCAAGGTCGACATCACCATCAATATCGACCAAGGCGGGGGTTGATCTGAAGCTGGTCGCAAATCCATCCAGTGGGTTGATCACGGTGACACCGTCGGCGGCAACAAAGGCGGGTGCCAAAGCAGTGCCGTTGTTCCGGTAGAATTTTATTGTGCTGTTGCCACTGCCGACAAAGGCATCGAGATCGCCATCGAAATCGATGTCGGCGAAGGTTGGAGCGGCGTAGGAGCCAACATTGAACCCTGCCAAAGGATTGCCCGCCGCATCGGCGGTAAAGGCGGGCGCAGCAGCCGTGCCGGTATTGCGGTAGAACTTCACACTACCATTGTATTCCCCGACAAAGGCATCAAGATCGCCATCGCCATCAATATCGGCGAAGGTTGGGGCGGCGTAGTAGCCGACATCGAATCCGGCCAGCGGATTGCCGGCCGCATCGGCTGCAAAGGCGGGCGCGGCAGCCGTGCCGGTGTTGCGGTAAAACTTCACCGTACCGTTGTATTCTCCGACAAAGGCATCAAGATCGCCATCGCCATCAATGTCGGCAAAGGCAGGCGCTGACTCTGTACCAACATCGAACCCGGCCAAAGGATTGCCCGCCGCATCGGCGGCAAACACGGGCGCGGCAGCCATTCCATTGTTACGATAGAACTTCACCGTGCCGTATGTATTCCCGACAAAGAGATCGAGATCGCCGTCGTTATCGATGTCGGCGAAGTTGGGACTGGAATACCAACTGGCATCAACCTCCGCTGTTGCTCCGTTTTTTCCGGAAACGAAAGCAGGGGCTGCGGCAGTGCCGTCGTTGCGGAAGAACTCCACCGCGCCATTGTTGTTGCCCACAAAGGCGTCGAAATCGCCATCGTTGTCGATATCGACAAAGGTGGGCGCGGCCTTGTTGCAATACGCTGCGGCAAGCGGATTGCCAGCCGCATCGGCGACAAATCGTGGCGCTGTCGGGGTGCCACCATCTTCCATGGAGTAATTGCGGTAGAACTTCACAGTATCGCCATTACCGACAAAGGCATCGAAATCGCCGTCGTTGTCGATATCTACAAACGTGGGGTTGGCCCCGTTCGTCCAGGGAAAATTAATCAACGCCAGCGGGTTGATCACGGTGACACCATCGGCGGCAACGAAGCTGGGCACAGCGGCTGTACCGTTATTCTGGAAAAACTGCACCGTGCCGCCTACCTCTCCGCCAAATAGATCAAGATCGCCATCTCCATCGATATCAACCAGGGTGGGATTGGCTGCGAAGCCGATACTTATCCTGAAGGCTGCCATCGGGTTGATCACGGTGACGCCATCGGCGGCGACAAAGAGCGGAGCCGCGGCCGTGCCGTTATTCTGGTAGAATTTTACGGAGCCGCCGACCTCACCGACAAAGGCATCGAGATCGCCGTCGTTGTCGATATCGGCAAAAGCGGGAGCGGCGCTGCCTCCGACATCGAATCCCGCCAGTGGATTGCCTGCCACATCGGCGGCAAAGGCGGGTGCGGCAGCCGTGCCGTTGTTGCGGAAGAATTTTACAGTGCCGTCGTCGGCGCCAACGAAGGCATCAAGATCGCCGTCGTTATCGATATCGGCAAAAGCCGGACGGGCACTGTAACCGGCTTTAAACCCTTCCAGCATCACATGCTCGAACGTTGCTGTCGCCTGTGCTGTGCCTGGCATAGCAAGGCCACCGAAACCCCACAACGCCAGCACCATGAGCGCGCTATGCAGGATTTTTTCTGGCGGGCGTATTGCACTTTTCGGCAGGTGTTTGCGCAGCGCCTTCAGCAGATGCCTGCGGCGTTGGCGCAGTTGTGAGGCTTGTGCGTTACCGCGTTTGATCTGTTGTTGTACCGCAGCTCCGCAGAGGGCACCAAGTTGGCGGCGTGTTTCGTGCTGTTGCTTGAGTGAAATCATGGTTTTCTCCTGCACTATTGTTGTGGCGTGACCGCCGCAGCGGTCGGTTTGCTTTCTGACCAGTAGGTGTTGTTCGGTGTGCTAATAGCCATCTGCCAGGCCCCGTCCATCACCCCGGCCATACCAGGCCGCTTGAGGCCGGGCAGAATGGCGATGTCATAGATTTCGTCGCAGCTTCGATGGAATTTCAGGCTGCTCATGGCAGCGCCGGTGGGCAGGTGGATCATCTCGAAGCCCGCCTGGTAATCCTGCCGTTTGGCGTATTCGGAATCGCTGAAGGTGTGGCTTTTGCGGATCTTGGAGAGGCAGACGAAAAGGTAGTCGCCGATTTTGTCCATGCCGCGCACGTAGCCGCCGAATTTCCTGATCACGTCGTACTTGCCGCTGTTCACATTCACCTTCGCCAGTTCCCCGGTAGCGGAGAGCAGCACATAGAGCTGGTCGTCGAAGATGCGCGGGGTGTGGGGCATCGGCAGGCCCGAGGCGATGATTTCGTTGCTCGCTACGTCCATGATGATCCCGGATTCGTATTTCTTTGCCCGCCAGTCGTCCTTGTTATTAGTCGCACCGAAGGCGGTGACATATTTTGGCTTGCCGTTTTGCATTGCCATGCCGTTGAGGTGGCAACGGTCTTCGGCAGTGAGTTCGGTGATAAAGGGCGGTTGCCAGATCGGCTCGAAGCTGTGCTCGCCGTTGATTTTGCAGAGGCAGGAAAACAGCGTATTCACGCCAATCAGATCATCGCCCTGCCAGGCAATGTCGTGCATGTGCACCGTGCCGCTGAAGTAGTGGCGGTGCGGTACGTAGAGCGTGTCGTAGGTTTCCGGCTGGCGCGGGTAGGCGAGGCCGAGGCGTGGGTCATGTTTCAGTACCCAGGTGTCACTATGGCATGCGACGGTAAGGGTGTTATCGCGCACGGTCAGGCCCATAGGCTGTTCCATGTTGCGCGGCAGCAGTTTGATCGATTCGCCATCGGAAGAGACGAACAGCAGCTTGCCCGCCTGGTAGGTGGAGAGCACCAGCGAGGCATTCAACTGACTCAGCAGTTCCGGGAACTCCGGTGACACCGTGTAAGCGAAGGGGGGCAGCGCGGCGGCGGCCTGGCTTTCTGTATTCTGTATGCGGGCGACTGTGTTCATACTTTTTTCCCCTTTGTGTGGCGTTGTTGTTCAGGATGGTTTGCAGGTTTTCCGGGCACCCTGTTCCGATGCGCCACAATCTTATTCAACGGGCGTTTGATTAACGTTTGATAGGCGTTTGATTTGTGTTTGATTTCGGGACGCCCTTTTAAGGCGCTTCCCGGTTGCCGGGCAAACGCACCCGGCAACCCATGCCGTTGACGGTTTCAAACAGCTGGTTGTGCAGTTTGTTTCGCAGTCGGTGGTAGAGACCACGTCGGGTGCTATCCGCGACAACCTTGCCGCGCCATACCTGACTAACAATCGTTTCGTAGGGGACGACCGTTCCTTCGTATTGCAGGCAAAGGTCGAACAGGTTGAGTTCGCTGCTGGTGAGGTCGATGGGAGTGCTGTTGAAGAATAGGCTGCGTGTTTCGTATTTGTACGCGAATCCCAGTCCCAGTGGCGTGCAGCCCGGTGGCATGTTGATGGTGTTCACGGTTCCCCCTCGCCCTGACATATGGCGTGAATGCTAATCGGGGGATGTTTGAACGACGTTTGAACCGCGTTCGATTTGTGTTTGATTTAACGGGGGACGGACGGGACGCTACGATCTATTTCTTTTCAGGTAACTGAATTCGGCAGCCGATACCGATGACCGTTTCGAAGAAGTTGTTGTTGAGTTTGGTGCGTAGCCGGTGATAAAGCCCGCGGCGGGTGCTGTCCGAGACGACCTTGCCGTCCCATACCTGCTCATCAATAACGCTGTAGGGCACAATGGTTCCCTTGCGTCGCAGACAGAGGTCAAACAGTTTCAGTTCGCTGGAGGTGAGGTCGACCGGTTCGCCATTGCAGAACAGGTTTTGTGTTTCGTAGTTGTAGCTGTAGCCCAGCCCCAGTGATTGGGTCTCGGATTGTTGAGCGATACCACTTTCCTTGCCGAGTAGCCCTTTGACCACACCGACAATGGACTCCACATGGCTTACGCTGATCGGCTTGATGATGTAACCCAACGGTTGCGCTTCCATTGCCCGGCTGATGGTGGCGCTGTCGTTGTGAGAGGTGATGAATACCGATGGGATGTTGTGGGTGCGGCGCAGTTCGATGGCGGCATCGACGCCGTTCACCTCGCCCTGAAGCTCCACATCCATAATGACGAAATCGACGCTATTCTCTCGTGCAAATTCCAGTACGGCCGCGCCAGTATCGAATGAGCCAGCGACCTGGCAGCCATGCTTCCCCAGGGTTTCCTGCAGGAAGCTGGCGGTCATCGGCTCGTCTTCTACGATGACGACATTCATGCTATGGAGTCGATTAGAAAAATGTCCCGTCTATGGGACTGGATGCGGAGGCATAACGCTTGCGCGGAATGCGGCCCGCTTTGAATGCTTCACGTCCCGCCTCGACCGCTTTCTTCATTGCCGAGGCCATCAGCACCGGATCTTTCGCTCCGGCGATGGCGGTGTTCATCAGCACGCCATCGACGCCCAGCTCCATCGCAAACGATGCGTCACTGGCAGTACCGACACCGGCATCGACCAGGATCGGAACGTTGGCGTTTTCGACAATGGTGAGGATGTTGTAGGGATTCTGTACGCCGAGACCGGAACCGATAGGGGCGGCCAGCGGCATCACCGCACAGCAGCCGATCTCTTCCAGGCGCTTTGCCAGGATCGGATCGTCTGAGGTGTAGACCATCACGTCGAAGCCATCCTTCACCAGAATCTCGGCGGCTTGCAGGGTGGCGCTGACGTCGGGATAAAGTGTTTTTTCGTCGCCCAGGACTTCCAGCTTGACCAGTTTGTGGCCGTCCAGCAGTTCGCGCGCCAGACGGCAGGTGCGCACGGCGTCATCAGCGGTGTAGCAACCGGCGGTGTTGGGCAGGATGGTGTATTTGTCCGGCGGCAGTACGTCGAGCAGGTTGGGCTCTCCCGGATTCTGGCCGATGTTGGAGCGGCGGATCGCCACGGTGACGATCTCGGCGCCGGCGGCCTCGGTCGCCAGACGGGTCTCTTCCAGATCCTTGTATTTACCGGTGCCGGTAAGGAGACGGGAGTGGTATTCCACTCCGGCGATGATCAGTGGGTCGTTGTTCTGGGCCATATTCTGTACCTGTTTGTTGCGGCCATGTGTGCCACAAAAAGAGAGCGAAGCGGGATTATAGCGTGTCGTAATGGAGGAGATGAAACCGCGTTTCAACCCCCACCGATAGCGTGGACAATCTCCACCTTATCGCCGGGTTGGAGTTGCACCTCGGCGTAGGTGGAACGCGGTACGATCTCCAGGTTGATCTCCATGGCGATACGCTTGCCGCCGAGTTCGAGTTCATCGACCAGTTGCGCCGCGGTGCAGTTGTCGGGCACTTCACGTGCCTCACCGTTGAGTAGTATTTGCATGGGGGTGAGCCTAACTGTCACTACCGTGAGCGTCAATCGGTAGTGCTGTGATTGTGGAGTATTTCCTGCTGGGCTAGAATCCACCTTCCTTCGCGGGTGTAGTTCAATGGTAGAACTTCAGCTTCCCAAGCTGACTACGTGGGTTCGATTCCCATCACCCGCTCCACTTACATCAATGGCTTCGGATCGTCTGCACGTGGGTTGATACGCGCCGTCCATGGCGCGTACCCTCCGGGCGCACTGCGTGCGTCCCGTTTCACTCCTGGTGAAACGGTCGACCAATTTGCCGGGAGCAAATTGGAACAGCGGAGCAGCGCGACGCTGGCCCGGAGGGCGATGTGCATGGACGCACATCGTAGTCCCATCACTTCATTCTCAGGAAAACAAAAAAGCCCGCCAATCGGCGGGCTTTTTTATTAACGCTCATTCGCTTTCTCAGGCTGCTTTACCCGGAACTTCGAAGTTGCGTTGGGTCAGCAGGTCGGTGCCGCACTGGAGGTTTTCGAACCAGTCGAGGAATTTGCCGACGTCTTTGCCTTCGAAGCGTGCGCCGTGCTGGGGAACTATCATCTGTACATCGAGGGTACGGATCATGTTGACCCAGAAGCGGCAGACTTTGT
>JBNKBG010000067.1:0-13702 GCA_050287105.1 Thiohalomonadaceae bacterium | reverse complement strand
AAGTTGTTGGCCATGACCAGCATCAACATGGAGAAGGTGAACAGCGAAATGTAGCTGAAGAAACGCTGGTAGCTGTTCTTGCCCGCGCCGCTGTTGGCGGGCCAGTTCTCTTCGTCGTGGGCCATGTAGCCAATGGTGTAGATATGCACCATCAGGGAGACGAAGGTCACGACCACCATCATCATCGCGGTCAATTTATCGACCAGGAAACCGACTTCGAACTTCACCCCTTCAGAGATCAACCAGGTGTAGACACTCTGATTGATCGCCTCACCACCATCAACGGCGATATGTTTGAACACCAGGGCAGAAAGGAGGAAGGCCACACCGACGCCGAGGATGGTGACGCTATGTGCACCAACGCGGCCGATCTTTCCACCGAACAGACCGGCGACAATCGAACCAAGCAACGGGGCCAGAACAATAAGCAGTGTTACGGTATGCATGTTATCGAGCACGGCCCTACCCCTTCAACGTATCCAGTTCGGCAACATTAATGCTGCGTCGATTACGGAACAGCACCACCAGGATGGCCAAGCCAATGGCTGCCTCGGCTGCCGCCACGGTAAGAATGAAGAACACGAACACCTGTCCAGCCAGATCGCCGAGATAATGCGAGAAGGCGATAAAGTTGATGTTCACCGCCAGCAACATCAGTTCGATACACATCAGCAGGATGATGACGTTTTTACGGTTGATGAATACCCCGGCCATACTCAGGCCAAAAAGGACTGCACCAACAATCAGGTAATCGGACAACGCGATCATGCCTGGACCTCTTTTATACTTTTACTTGTTTGCTGCAGCATCACTTGCGCTCCTCGGCCTTCATCGACACCATGCGTACCCGATCCTCACGACGCACATTCACCTGCTTGTCGATATTCTGATAACGACTGCCGGGACGACGACGCAAAGTCAGGGTAATGGCAGCGACGATGGCCACCAGCAGAACCACTGCAGCGATCTCAAAGGGATAAACATATACGGTATACAACTGCTCGCCGAGCATGCGGGTATTGCTGGCGTCAGCAGCCAGATTCTCCGGCAGGTTCATGCTCGCCTTGCCGAAGCTATGCTGGGTAACCACATAGCCCATGGCTGCGATCACCGCGACGGCGACGGCCAAACCGTAGGGCAGATAACCGGCAAAACCCTCTCGCAGTTTGGCGATGTTGATATCGAGCATCATCACCACAAAGAGGAACAGCACCATCACCGCGCCGACATAGACCAGCACCAGGGCAATGGCGAGGAACTCTGCCTGCAACAGAAGCCACAGTGCAGAAGTCGAAACAAAGCAGAGCACCAGTAACAGCGCAGCGTGCACCGGGTTACGCACGGTGATCACGCCCGCAGCGGCCCCTACCAGGACGGCGGAAAAGAGATAAAAAAGTATCTGCTCAAAACTCATGCTCGGGTATCCGTAGTCACGTTCTTCGTTGCGCCCCTAACGGTAGCGGGCATCCTCGGCACGATCTGCGGCGATCTGCGCTTCATATTTGTCGCCGACTGCCAGCAGTTTTTCCTTGGTCATCAGCAGGTCGCCCCGCTCTTCACCGTGGTATTCATAAACCCTTGTCTCGACGATCGCATCCACCGGACAGGCCTCTTCGCAAAAACCACAGAAGATGCACTTGGTCAGATCGATGTCATAACGGGTGGTACGGCGTGAACCATCTTTGCGTGGTTCAGCCTCAATCGTGATCGCCAATGCGGGACAGACCACTTCGCACAACTTGCAGGCAATGCAGCGCTCTTCACCGTTGGGATAACGACGTTGCGCATGCAGGCCTCGGAAACGTGGCGACATCGGTGCGCGCTCTTCCGGGTATTGCACGGTAAATTTCTTGCGGAAAAAATACCCGCCGGTCACACCCAGACCCTGACGTAACTCTTTCAGAGTCAGGCTTTTCAAAATTTGCAGCATTGAACTCATAATCTCTCTCTCCCCCCTTACGCCGCATCAAACCAAGGCGGAATACCGGCCATGATCATCGCTCCTACCACCAGCAGCCAGACGATGGTCAGAGGTATAAAGACCTTCCAGCCCAGGCGCATGATCTGGTCGTAGCGGTAGCGCGGGAAGGTAGCGCGGAACCAGAGGTAGAAGAAGAGGAAGATCAGCGATTTGGCGATCAACCAGTGAATACCATGTCCAAGCAGCGTACCGATAACCGGGATCGTAAAGACCGACTCGGGCAGAATGCCCTGCAACGGCGAAAGCCATCCGCCCAGGAACAGCAGACTGGCCAGCAGTGCCACCAGGATCATGTTGGCGTATTCAGCGAGGAAGAAGACCGCGAACGGGGTACCGGAATACTCCACGTGGAAACCGGCAACGATCTCCGACTCACCCTCGGCTACGTCAAATGGTGCGCGGTTGGTCTCGGCAACACCGGAGATAAAGTAGATCACAAACAGCGGCAGTAACGGCAGCCAGTACCAGTGCAACACACTCCCTGACTGCGCCTCGACGATGTCACCCAGATTAATGCTACCTGCCGCCATCAATACACCCACCAGGGCAAAACCCATGGCGATCTCGTAGGAGACGATCTGTGCGGCAGAACGCATCGCACTAATAAAAGGATATTTTGAGTTGGAGGCCCAGCCGGCAATGATGATGCCGTACACCCCCAGCGAGGTCAGCGCGAGAATATAGAGCAGACTGGCATCTACATCGGCCAGTACCATTTCGCTGCCAAAAGGAACCACCGCCCACGCCGCCAGCGACGGAGCCATCACCACCACCGGTGCCAGCAGGAAGAGGAATTTGTCGGCACCGACAGGAATAATAACCTCTTTAAAGATCAGCTTGACCGCATCAGCAATCGGCTGACCCAGGCCCCACAGTTGCTTGCCGAAGAAACCAACCCGGTTGGGACCGATACGCACATGCATGTAAGCGATGACCTTGCGCTCGAAGTAGGTCATGTAGGCGACGGCCAACAACAGCGGTACCAGGATCGCTACGATCTTTAGCACGATAATCGCAACGGTCTGCAGCCATTCAGGCAGGCCCCATCCGGCGAGTAAGGATTGAATCATTTCAACAAGCATGTTTGCTCACGATGCCTCGTTATATTGCTGTTAGTTGGCGGGTGCCATCTGCACCGGGCCGAAGGAACCACCCAGGCCCTGCATCTCTTTGGTTCCCGCAGGTAAATACACGGCGTTATCCGGCAGACGTTCATCACTGACCACGGTCACCACCACAACACCACCGTCCTGTAGCAGGGTTGCCTTCTCACCGTGTGTGAGACCGGCATTTTGTAGCGTTTGCGCATTGGCGTGCAGTCGACGTGAAGTCTTGGCATCACGGGTCGCCTGCAACGGTGCACTGCGACGTACCAGCGAATCGACGTTGTAGATCGACACATCGGAGACGCGAACCAGTCCAGGATGCAGACGAGTTAGCGTATCAATCGTCCATGGGCTGACACTATCCATCGGAATATCGCTGAACAGCCCTTCCATCTCACCACGGATATCGCTAACCGAGTTGTATTCAAAACCGTGCAGGTCGAGCAGGTTGCCAAGCACACGCAATACTTTCCAACCCGGACGTGCTTCGCCCGGTGCGGCAACACATGCCTCAAAGTATTGCCAATGACCTTCGGTATTCACCAGTGAACCCGCGGTTTCAAAGAAAGTGGAAACAGGCAGCAGGACATCGGCATTGGTCATCAAACCAACGCCACGGAAGGCACTCAGGGCGACCACAAACTCAGCCTTGGACATGGCCTCCATCGCCAGTGACGACTCGATACAATCCAGTTCAGGCTCAACTCCCAGCAACACATAACCCTTAAGATCTGACTGCATCATAGAGCGCCAGTCGAGACCTGCTGCGGCTGCCGGTTTCGCGCCTGCTTCGCGGTGAGGTACACAACCGGCCAGCCACGCACCCGCACTGTTACCACCCTCGGTCAGAGTACCAAGGCGGGCTCCAGAGAGCCGTGCGATGTGACCGGCAAGCGCGCACAGTTCTGCACGGGCAGGATGTGCAATCGCAAGCTTGCCCAACATGACGCTGGCCTGTGGCGAATCTTTCAACGTGGCAGCAATGGCCTTGCGTGACTCGGTAATCACCGCCGCATCCATATACTGTTTCAGTTCGGCAGGGACACTCTCGCCGGTTAGCTCAAGCAGTGCCTTGAGCACACCCATCAATTCACAGGTAAGGTCCAGCGCGATGGATTTCGTGCTCAAAGGGAAAGCAAAATCAAAATCGACAGGATTAATCGCCATCACCCGTGCACCGTTATTCGCCACTGCCTTACGCAGGCGATGGGCCAGCATGGGCTGATCCTTGCGGATGTTGGAACCAATCAACAGTGCCGCATCAAGATTTTCCAGATCGGCAATGGCCTGCCCCAGGGCAGGATAAGCGGGGAGATGATTCTGATCGCGGAAATCAACCTGATGCAAACGGTGATCAATATTGCTGCTGCCGATACCGCGCAGTACTTTTTGCAACAGGTAGTGTTCTTCGGTAGTGGCGCTATAGGAAGCCAGTGCGCCCAGTTTGTCAGCACCGTCACGCTCAGCGATCTTTTTCAGGCCTTCGGCGGCACGAGTCAGGGCTGTATCCCAATCAACCTCTTTCCATTCGCCCTGTTCCTTAATCATTGGCCGGGTCAGGCGATCCGCATGATTGTTAGCGACATAACTGAAGCGATCCCGATCGGAAATCCAGCTCTCATTAACATTTTCGTTTTCACGTGCAACCACGCGCATGATCTTGCCGCCCCGCACATCGACACTGAGGTTGCTGCCCACGCAGTCATGCGGCGAAACCGTGCTATGTCGGGTCATTTCCCAGGAACGGGCAGTAAAGCGATAGGGTTTGGAAGTCAGCGCACCCACCGGACAGAGGTCGATCACGTTACCGGAAAGTTCTGAGTCAACCGAGGCTTCCATATAGGTGCCAATGTGCATGTGCTCACCACGACCCGGAGCACCCAACTCCATAATGCCGGCAACTTCACGACCAAAACGGACACAGCGGGTACAGTGAATACAGCGGGTCATGTCGGTAGCGATCAAGGAACCCAGATCGGGGTTGGCAACCACGCGTTTACCTTCTGCGTAGCGGGAAACGTCTTCACCGTATCCCACTGCCAGATCCTGCAAATCGCATTCACCACCTTGATCGCAAATTGGGCAATCCAGCGGGTGGTTGATCAGCAGAAACTCCATCACGCTACGCTGGGCGGCAATCGCCTTGGGCGAGCGGGTATAGATCTTCATACCATCAGTAACCGGGGTGGCACAGGCCGGCAGCGGCTTGGGCGCCTTCTCTACCTCAACCAGGCACATCCGACAGCTGGCCGCAATGGACAGCTTGCTGTGATAGCAAAAACGCGGAATCGTGACACCGGCAGCATCAGCTGCCTCGATCACCATCGCCCCTTTTCGGGCCTGTATCGCTTTTCCGTTGATCTCGATGTTTACCATCGCCAGTCTCGTTTCAGTTCAACTTTATTGGTGGCAAACAGCATTAGCTGCCTACCAGACATTTTTTGTGATCAATGTGGTACTGGAACTCATCGCGGAAGTGCTTGAGGAAGCTCTTCACCGGCATCGCCGCGGCATCGCCCAGTGCACAGATGGTCTTGCCTTCGATACGCTTCGCAACATCCATCAATTTATCCAGATCGCCCTGAGTACCTTCACCATGTTCGAGTCGGTGCAGAACACGCGCCAACCAACCGGTACCCTCACGGCACGGGGTGCACTGACCACAGGACTCTTCGTAATAGAAGTGTGAAAGTCTGGCCAGGGTTTTGACCATGCAGGTGGTCTCATCCATCACGATGACCGAACCGGCACCAAGCATGGAACCTGCCTTGGCGATGGAGTCGTAATCCATATCCATCGCCATCGCGATCTCCGCGGGGAGTACCGGCGTGGAGCTACCACCGGGGATCACCGCCTTGAGTTTATGACCATCGCGTACACCACCAGCCATCTTCAGCAGCTCAGCGAACGGCGTACCCATCGGTACCTCATAGTTACCCGGCTTATTAACATGCCCGGAAACACAGAAAATTTTGTTACCACCGTTATTCGGCTTGCCCAACTCAAGGAACCATTGGCCGCCGTTTTTCAGAATTACGGGGACTGATGAGAGTGATTCAGTGTTGTTAATCGTGGTTGGACAACCGTATAGACCGTAATTGGCAGGGAACGGCGGTTTGAAACGCGGCTGTCCCTTCTTGCCTTCGATCGATTCAATCAGTGCAGTCTCTTCACCGCAAACATAGGCACCGGCACCGAGGTGCGCGTGGGCGTCAAAGTCAAATCCTGAGCCAAGAATATTTTTACCCAGATAACCGGCAGCACGCGCCTCTTCCAATGCAGCCTCAAAGCGCTCGTAGGGTTCCCAGAATTCGCCACGAATATAGTTGTACCCCACCGAAGCACCGATGGTGTAACCGGCGATCGCCATACCCTCGATTAACTGGTGCGGGTTATAGCGCAGAATATCGCGGTCTTTACAGGTACCCGGCTCGCCCTCATCCGAGTTGCAGACGATATATTTTTGCCCGGGAACATTGCGCGGCATGAAGCTCCACTTCAGACCGGTAGGGAAACCGGCACCACCGCGGCCACGCAATGCAGAGTTTTTCAGTTCGGCGATGATCTCGTCAGGAGTGATCTTCTCCTTGAGGATCTTTTCCAGCACCTGATAGCCACCAGCGGAACGGTAGCTCTCCAGTGTCCAGGAGTTGTCAAGTTGCAGAGTACGGAAACAGACGTCATTAGCCATTAGCTGATCACCCCGCTCAGTGCTGCAACATTTACTTTATAGATAGTCATAAGCATCATCCCGCGCCTCACTCCAGACCGTCCAGGATTTTATCGATCTTTTCCGGCGTCAGGTTTTCGTAGTAATCGCGACCGATGGCAAACATCGGTGCATTAACGCAAGCGCCCAGGCACTCCACTTCTTTCAGTGTGAAACGTCCATCATCTGTCGTTTCACCCATTTTGATTCCAAGGCGTTGTTGCAGGTGATCGACGACCTTATCCGAGTCACACAACATGCACGAGATATTGGTACAGACACAGATCTTGTGCTTACCAACCGGCTTGAGTTCATACATGGAGTAGAAACTGGCAACCTCGAAAGCGGAGATCGGTTCCATATCCAGATAGTGTGCAACAGCCGTGATCAAATCATCGGTTAACCAGCCACCGTTCTGTTCCTGCGCGATGCGTAGTCCTGCCATGACTGCAGAACGCTTCCGCTCCGGTGGATATTTGGCAATCCAACGATCAATATCTGCGCGTGACTCGTCACTAAGCAATTCAATCTTCTCCTGTGACATCAGCGGTCAACCTCTCCGAATACAATGTCCTGGGTACCGATCACGGTGACCACGTCGGCCAACATATGGCCGCGAACCATCTCATCCAGCGCTGCCAGATGGGCAAAACCTGGTGCACGGATCTTCATGCGATAGGGTTTATTCGCGCCGTCAGAAACGAAATAGATACCGAACTCCCCCTTGGGGTGCTCAACCGCAGCGTAGGCCTCACCTTCAGGCACGCTAAAACCTTCACTGGTCAGTTTGAAGTGATGGATCAACGACTCCATACCACTCTTCATCTCATTGCGTGAGGGCGGTGTAATCTTGTGATCCGCGGCCATTACCGGGCCGGGATTTCGACGCAGCCAGTCGACACACTGCTTGATGATGCGGTTGGATTGACGGAACTCCTCAATACGCACCAGATAACGGTCATAGCTATCGCCATTAACGCCTACCGGAATATCGAAATCGAGTTTGTCGTAAACCTCGTAGGGCTGCTTCTTGCGCAGGTCCCACTCAATACCAGAACCGCGCAGCATGGGACCAGTTAAACCCATCTGCAGGGCACGCTCCGGTGACATGATGCCCACATCAACCAGACGCTGCTTCCAGATACGGTTATCGGTAAGCAGTGTCTCGTACTCATCAACATAACCTGGGAAACGGTTAGTAAAGTCTTCGATGAAATCGAGCAGCGAACCACCGCGATTATCATTCAGTGCCTGGATCTCGTCGGCGCTGTGCCACTTACTCTCACCGCGGAAGCGCGGCATTTTTTCCGGCAAATCACGATAGACACCACCCGGACGGTAATAAGCCGCGTGCAAGCGTGCACCCGATACCGCCTCGTAGCAGTCCATCAAATCTTCACGTTCACGGAAGGCGTAAAGGAACATCGCCATCGCGCCCACATCGAGGGCGTGTGCCCCGATCCACAACAGGTGGTTAAGGATACGGGTGATCTCATCGAACATGACGCGAATATATTGCGCACGCAGTGGTACTTCGACGCCAAGCATCTTTTCTACTGTCAGCACGTAGGCGTGTTCGTTACACATCATCGACACATAGTCGAGACGGTCCATATAGGGTAAAGCCTGGAGGTAGCTGCGTGACTCCGCCAGTTTTTCCGTAGCACGGTGCAGCAGACCGATATGTGGATCGGCACGCTCAATCATCTCGCCGTCCATCTCCAGTACCAGGCGCAATACGCCGTGTGCCGCAGGATGTTGCGGACCGAAGTTCAGGGTGAAATTACGAATCTCAGACACTTACTTTCCCCCTTCCTTCGGCTGTTCCTGATAACGGTTGTCATCACGAATAACACGCTGTACCAACATGCGAGGCTCGATGGAAACAGGTTGATAGATAACCCGACCTTGCTCCGGATCGTAACGCATCTCTACATTGCCGCTGATGGGAAAATCCTTGCGGAAGGGATGACCGATAAAACCGTAGTCGGTAAGAATGCGACGCAGATCAGGATGGCCGTCGAAGGCAATACCAAACAGGTCAAAGGTCTCACGCTCAAACCAGTTGGCGCTGTTCCAGATATCAACGACTGAATCAACCCGCGGCATATGATCATCGGCAAAGGTGCGTAGACGAATACGCTGATTGTTCTTCACCGATAACAGGTGATAGACCACCGCATAGCGCGGCCCAGTCCATACACCATCACCATAGGTGAGGTAGTCGACGCCACAAACATCGATCAACTGTTCAAAGTTGAAACCACTCTCATCGCGTAGCGCGGTACACACCGAGCGAAGATGTTCACGCGGCAATTCAACGGTCAGTTCACTTAACTCGACATTCGTCGCCGTGATCTGTGTGCTAAAGCGTTGCTGAACGCGAGAAGCCAGCTGCTGATAGTAATCAGACATGAGTAATCATCAGTTCAATGGTTAACGGGCAATAGTGCTGGTACGGCGGATCTTCTTCTGCAATTGCAGAATGCCGTAAAGCAACGCCTCAGCGGTAGGAGGACAGCCAGGGACATAGACATCGACCGGTACGATGCGGTCACAGCCCCTGACAACCGAATAAGAGTAGTGATAATAACCACCGCCGTTGGCGCAGGATCCCATTGAGATCACCCAACGTGGTTCGGGCATCTGGTCATAAACCTTGCGCAGTGCAGGGGCCATTTTGTTGCACAGTGTACCGGCAACAATCATCACGTCAGACTGACGCGGACTTGGACGGAAGATGATACCGAAGCGGTCCAGGTCATAACGCGACGCACCCGCATGCATCATTTCAACCGCGCAACATGCCAGACCAAAGGTCATCGGCCACATGGAACCGGTACGTGCCCAGTTCATCAGACCGTCCATGTTGGTGGTAATAAAGCCCTGTTCCAGGCGCCCTTCGATTATTCCCATTGCAGCGCCCCCTTCTTCCACTCATAGATAAAGCCAATCACCAGGATGCCGAGGAACAGCACCATGGCAAGGAAACCGAACATACCAATTTCACGCAGGGCAACGGCCCAGGGAAAGAGAAAGGCAATTTCAAGATCAAAGATGATGAAGAGGATGGCAACGAGATAAAAGCGCACGTCGAACTTCATGCGCGCATCTTCGAATGCTTCAAAACCGCACTCGTAAGCAGAGAGTTTTTCGCTATCGGGTTTGCTTGGACCAAGAAGGAAACCAAGGGTAATCATAATTCCGCCAAATGCGATCCCGATACCAATGAAGATCAAGACGGGCAAATAATTGTCTAACATACGTACCCCAATCCCGGTCGTGTGCCACAACCCTGTTACGCAGCACCGACATGTGTAGTTATTTTTGAAGCAACCGAGTTTAGGCGGTGACCAGATTCAGTGTCAAGCCACAGCAAAACTAATATTGTTTATATTTCATAAAGTTATTCGTATGACGTAAAAGCCGCTTTTTTCTTGATCTTTAGCGGTCTTGTATGCCGGTGCTAATCATACACAAATCAGGGATTTGCTCAACATTTATGGCGTATTTCATGGCATATCGGAGGGGTTGGCGTTAGTAAAGTAGTAGTTCAATAAAATCTAATATTACTTATATCGTGAATGAATATGATCTTGTATTGGATTTATCTTGTTGATCGACTGAAAAAGTGGAAATGGAGCATGCGCGTGCGCCAGACATTCTCCGCATAGGCAAAGCGTGCTAACAGGAATAGCTGTATCTGAATACGTAGGAGCCTCAGTGCAAAGTGGTACCGAACAGCAAGGAGGGATCACTTTCGTGCGCCCAGGGCGAAGCATAGGGAAGTACTGGTTCGCCTAAAAGAAAACCCGCACCTGAATCCAGATACGGGTTTCAATTAAAGATGGTGACGAAGGCCGGACTCGACCCCTCCGTCAGGATACGGAGGGGGACGCGCTTCAGCGCGCCCGCAGGGCGAGGCACAGTGATGTGCCGAGTCCACCGGGTTTGAGTCCGGCGAGGAGCCTATAAAAAAA
Organism: Thiohalomonadaceae bacterium; assembly: GCA_050287105.1. Classification (GTDB taxonomy): domain Bacteria; phylum Pseudomonadota; class Gammaproteobacteria; order Thiohalomonadales; family Thiohalomonadaceae; genus JAPHTQ01. The sequence goes on along the minus strand of JBNKBG010000067.1, from coordinate 2,926 downwards.
TAACCCGTACCAGAAATCTGGTGACGGGCTATTTCACTTAGTATGGTGCCGAAGGCCGGACTCGAACCGGCACGGGTTGCCCCACTACCCCCTCAAGATAGCGTGTCTACCAATTTCACCACTTCGGCCTGTTCGTTTACTTTGGCTGAGGTACGTCGCCTGTCGGGGTCTTGCTGCCCGGCGCGGTCGGCATATCTTCTGCAACCGGCGCATTGCCGTCAACCTTTTCCAGCACGGTCTCGGTAACACTTTTGCGCGAGACACCCTGATTGGTGAAGTAACCCAGAGTGAGGCTGGTAAGGAAGAAGATAGTCGCCAGGATCGCGGTGCTGCGTGTGAGGAAGGAAGCAGAACCCTGTGCACCGAAAACGGTAGAGGAGGCACCGCTACCGAAGGCGGCGCCCATGTCAGCACCCTTGCCCTGTTGCAGCAGAATGAGGCCCAGCAGTGTTACCGCCGCCAGTACATGAATGATCAGAATGACTGTTTCCATTTTTCTCTCTAAACCTGTGTGTTATCCAGCGGCACGACAGATGGTCAGAAAATCTTCCGCCTTCAACGAGGCGCCACCAATCAAACCACCATCAATATCTGTTTGTGCCAGCAGTTCCGCTGCATTGGCTGCATTCATGCTGCCACCGTAGAGGATCTGCACCCTGGCGGCCACTGCCGCATCTTTCGCGCTAACCAATTCACGAATGAAGGCGTGAACCTCCTGTGCCTGTTCTGGACTGGCGGTCTTGCCAGTACCGATGGCCCAGACTGGCTCGTAAGCAATAACGCCATCGGCCAGGGCCGCAACCCCTTCCAGAGCGATCACCGCTTCAAGCTGACGTGCCACCACATCATTGGTGACGCCCTTCTCCCGCTCATCCAGGGTCTCACCGATGCAGAGGATCGGCTTAAGCCCAGCGGCACGGGCCACGCTGAATTTCTTCGCCACCAGCGCATCATCTTCGCCATACAGGCTACGGCGCTCGGAGTGACCGACGATCGCGTACTTGCAACCGAAGTCATTAATCATCTCGGCGGAGACTTCACCGGTGAAAGCGCCCTTCGCTTCGGTGCTCAGATTCTGTGCGCCCCAGACGATGGGGGTACCGCTCAACTGAGCTTCCACTTCACCGAGGTAGATAAACGGAGGACAGACGGCAACTTCAGCGGAGGCTACATCACCAATACCTTGCTTAAGACCATCCAGCAGTTCCCTGATGCTGGCCTTGCTGCCATTCATTTTCCAGTTTCCGGCAACGAGTTTCTGTCGCATCGTGCTTCCCCGGTTATCTCTATTGTCGCGTCAAATTAAGGCGCGAAGCATACCGGTGTGCGACGGATAAATCAACGCGCAGAGGTAGTTAAGCCCGCATCAGGCGGCGTTCAGCAGGGCACGAACCGCATCGGCCAGACGATTCGCTACCGCCTCAACCTGAACGCCGTCCTCTCCCTCGACCATTACCCGAATCAGCGGCTCCGTACCGGAAGCACGCAACAGCACCCTGCCACGCTTGCCCAGTTCTGCCTCGGCCTCTGCCACCGCAGCCTTTACGGCAGGCAGTCCCAGCACATCGCGCTGTTCGCTGAGGCGCACGTTGATCAGGATCTGCGGGTATTTGCTCATCCCCCGCTTGAGTTCATCCAGTCCCTTACCCTGTTCAGCAATGGCACGCAGTACCTGCAGGGCGGAAACAATGCCGTCACCGGTAGTGGTGCAGTCGAGGCAGATCAAATGGCCTGAACCCTCCCCTCCCAGTATCCAGCCATGCTCCTTGAGCTGTTCCATCACGTAGCGGTCGCCCACCCTGGCCCGGGTAAAGCCTATCCCGGCCTCCTGCAACGCCAGCTCCATACCCAGATTGGTCATCAGGGTACCCACCACGCCGGGGAGTTTCTCCTGTTGATGACGACCTGCGGCAATGATGAAGAGCAGTTCGTCCCCATCCACCAGTTCACCATTGCGATCCACCATCAATACCCGATCCCCATCACCGTCGAAGGCGATACCCAGATCCGCCCCCTGTTCCGCAACCGCTGCCTGCAGGCGTTGCGGATGGGTGGAGCCACAATCGACGTTGATATTGAGGCCATCGGGCTGGTCACCAAGGGTGGTCACCTTCGCCCCCAGTTCGCGAAACACACTGGGCGCAACGTGGTAGGTGGCGCCATTGGCGCAATCCAGTACCAGTTTCATCCCCTTCAGATTGAGGCTATTGGGAAAGGTACTTTTGCAGAATTCGATATAGCGCCCACCGGCATCGACAATTCGACGCGCCTTACCCAGGGCGGCAGGCGGCGCCATGCTCATCACACTGTCCAGTTCCGCCTCGATGGCCAGTTCCACCTCATCGGGCAGCTTGGTCCCGTCAGCGGAGAAGAACTTGATGCCGTTGTCCTCAAAGGGATTATGGGAGGCGCTAATCACGATCCCGGCGGCAGCATGCAGGGTGCGGGTCAGATAGGCCACCGCGGGTGTCGGCATTGGTCCCAGCAGCAGGATATCGACCCCGGCGGCGGAGAGCCCGGCCTCCAGCGCCGACTCGAACATATAGCCGGAAATACGGGTATCCTTACCGATCACCACTTTGTCGTTTTCACCACGCGCCAGCACCCGACCGGCGGCCCAACCCAGCTTGAGCACAAACTCGGGGGTGATAGGGAACTCCCCCACCTTGCCGCGAATGCCGTCGGTACCGAAATATTTACGTCCCACGAAACCTCCTAAAAACAGGTACAAGGGGAAAGGTTAAAGGCACAAGGTATATGCCTTCTTTTTAACCTTTATCCTTTTACCTTTAACCTTGTTTCACCGCCCAGGCCACCTTCACCGCATCCGCGGTGGCTTTGACATCATGCGCCCGAATAATCCGCGCCCCCTGCCAAACCGCCAGCGCGGCAGCGGCAATACTGCCATAAACTCTTTCATCGACCG
>JBNKBG010000066.1:0-13911 GCA_050287105.1 Thiohalomonadaceae bacterium | reverse complement strand
ACCCCTGATAGCTCTCGTTGTGGTGTTCGCGCAGGGCGATCTGTAGCGCATCGGGCATGTGCCAGGCCTGCATCAGATCGGAACCGATCTGGGTGTGGCTGATCCCCAGCGTGCGTTTTTCAATCAGGCTCCAGGGTACTTCCGGGTTGGCACCAATCACCCGGTTGAGGAGGAAATACTCGGGTTTGAGCAGATGGCCCAGCACCATAAAGCCGAAATTGTGTAGCAGGCCGCCAAGGTAGGCGAGGCCGGAATTGACCTCCATGTGCTTGGGCAACAGGGTGCAGAGTGCCTGAGAAAGCGTGGCGCAATGCAGGGCGCTACGCCACAGGCTGTCACGTCCCAGCGGTCCTTCACGGGGTATATCGAAGGGCCGCAGGGCACTGATACCAAGGGCGGTGTTGATCGCCTTATCGAAGCCCAGCACCTGACGGATCGCCTGGCCTACGGTCTCGATCTCCCCCGGGTAGCCGTAGAAGGGGGAGCGGGCCTGGCGCAACAGCTGCACGCTGAGGCTGGGGTCGGTTTCTATGATCTCGGCCAGTTGATCAGTGGTGGCGTCCGGAGTGGAGTAGAGCTGTAGAAGCTGCGCGCTGAGGTTGCCGATGGGAGGTAGCTTGTGCAGGGATTTCAGCCGCTCTTTCACCCCGTCCACCGGACGAAGCTGGCGGATGTTGTGCTGTTGGGCAAAGCGGTCGCTATTGAGGAACTCCTGTTCGTCGCCCTTAAGCAGCCGCACCGGGGTGGAGAAGCGCCCGTGCCTGGAGTAGCGATGTAACTGACGGAAAAACTCACCCTCTAGGCGCAGCAGGAGTTTTTTGCTGCCCGGTTCCAGGTAGACGATCTCCTGCTCCAGCAGTGACTCGTCGATCATTGCCTGAATACCAAAGGGTATCGCCAGTGGCGGGATTGTCCCCAATTCGCAGCCCTGGAAGATATGGTGCGCTGCACCGCGCTCGACCGGCTCCAACTGACGCTGCAGCAGGTCAAATAGCTGACTGAAGTTGATGGCGTTGGCCAGGGGGAGTACCGCCAGCAATACCCCCTGCTCATCGCCAAGTAGTACCGCGCGGGCAACCATTTCCGGACGAATGCCAGCCTGTAGAACGGCCTGCTGCAGGGAGTCTGCGGGCTCATGCTCTATCGTCTTGAACGCTACATCGTTACGATGCAGATAGGTCAAAACCGGATTAGACAGAGACATAGTGGTTCCCGATTGAGTACATATGGAACTAATTTAGCGCAAAAGCGCGCCGAATGTAGGGGTTTATACCGCTTTACGGCAGAATGGTGACCGAACGGCGGCAATCAGGCGATAAGCGCGTATGATGTAAAAAAAACAGAAGAGACGGGAAGGTCCTTGATGAAGGCGATGATTCTGGCGGCAGGACGCGGTGAGCGTATGCGCCCACTTACCGATAACACCCCCAAGCCCCTGCTACAGGCCGGGGGGCACACACTCATTGATTACCATCTGCGAGCGCTGGTCCAGGCCGGCTATGAGTCGGTGGTGATCAACCATGCCCATCTGGGGGGGAAGCTGGAGCAGGCCCTGGGCGATGGCAGCCGCTATGGTCTCTCGATTGCCTACTCCCCCGAGGGGACTCCGCTGGAGACCGGTGGCGGGATCTTCCATGCCCTGCCGCTACTGGGCGACGAACCCTTCCTGGTGATTAATGGAGATATCTGGACCGATTACCCGCTGGAGCGGCTGAAGACCCGTTCGGTGCAACTGGCCCATCTGGTACTGGTGGATAACCCGCCACAGCATCCCAAGGGGGACTTTGCCCTGCGCGAAGGGCGGGTCAGTGAAACCGGGGGTGAGCGGCTTACCTTCGCCGGTATTGGTGTCTATCGCCCCGAGCTGCTTGCCGGGTGCAAGCCGGGTGCCTTTCCTCTGGCCCCAATACTGCGTCGAGCAATGGCGGCAGACCAGGTAAGCGGTGAGCACTACCAGGGGCGCTGGTTTGACATCGGTACCCCTGAGCGCCTGGCGCAACTGGACGAGTTGTTGCGGCAGGAAGGGTAGTATGGGGCAGGAGATCGAATCGGCGCGCTTCAACAAGCAGGATTTTACCCGCTTTGCCAGGCACCTGGCCGAAGAGACCGCCCTGTTACAGCAGTGGTTCAGTGAGCACGCCCTCTCCACCCGGCACGCCATTGGTGGTTTTGAGCTGGAGGCGTGGCTGGTGGATCGGCAGGGCGATCCGGCCCCCATCAACGAGGAGTACCTGGCGCGACTGGGGGATAGTGCCCTCTATTCGCCTGAGTTATCGCGCTTCAATGTGGAGCTCAACAGCTCACCGCAGCCACTGCATGGCGATGTGTTGGAGAGGATGCATCGGGAGCTGACCGCCAACTGGGGGCGTTGCCAACAGGTGGCACAGGAGTTGGGAGCGGATCTGCTGATGATTGGCATCCTGCCCACCCTGCGCGAGTCGATGCTGACTCTGGCCAATATGTCGCGGATGGAGCGTTACCGTGCGCTGAATGAGCAGGTGCTGCGTCTGCGCGGTGGCAAGCCGCTGGAACTGGATATCGTTGGCGCAGAGCATCTACAGACCACCCATGGTGATGTGATGCTGGAGGCGGCGACCACCTCGTTCCAGATCCATATCCAGGTGGCGCAGGAGCGAGCGGTACGTTATTACAATGCGAGCCAGATCATCGCTGCCCCCCTGGTGGCGATCAGCGCCAACTCCCCTCTGCTGTTCGGTAAACGGCTGTGGCAGGAGACGCGGGTACCCCTGTTTGAACAGGCGGTGGCGGTGGGCGGCATTGCCGGCGGGGCCTTTGGTCCGTTGCGGCGAGTCTCCTTCGGTAGCGGCTATGTACGCCAGAGCCTGATGGAGTTGTTCAACGAAAATGCCGAACATTTTCCGTTGCTACTACCGGTGGAGTTGGGTGAAGACCCCGCACAGTTGCACCACCTGCGACTGCATAACGGCACTATCTGGCGCTGGAACCGGCCCCTGCTGGGTTTCGACGACGACGGATCGCCGCACCTGCGTATCGAACACCGGGTGATCCCGGCGGGCCCCAGCGTGGTCGATACCATTGCCAATGCCGCCTTCTTCTATGGACTCCTTACCGCACTGGCGGAGCAGGAGAGCCCGCCGGAGCGGCAGCTCGAGTTTTTCCAGGCGCGGGACAATTTCTACGCGGCGGCCCGTTACGGTATCCAGGCCCAGGTGACTTGGCTTGATGGCTGGCACGGCCGTATCGCCGATCTCCTGCCGCGACTGCTCGATCTTGCGCGGCAGGGGCTGGAACAACTGGCCTGTTCACCTGCCCTGAGTGAGTTCTATTTATCGATCATCGAACAGCGTCTGCAAAGCCGACAGACCGGAGCTGCCTGGCAGCTTGCTTACCTGGAGAGTCATGGCAACGACATGGCGGAGCTGGTTGCGGCCTATCGCGAACGCCAGGAGAGTGGCAGGCCGGTACATGAGTGGACCCTGTAAGGAGCGTTGTGGAGAAGATATGTTGACCGAGATCGACACCCTTCCCGATGGATTGCTGGCGCTTCCCGGTGAGCGGCTGCATGAAGTCCTTGCCGGGCCAACCCTGATCCATCTACCGGGACGACGTGAAGCGCCGCTGTTCGTCTCGGTGCTGCTGCATGGCAATGAGGATACCGGTTGGGAAGCGGTGCGCGCCCTGCTGGCAAAGTATCAGGGACGGGAGCTACCCCGTGCGCTCTCTCTGTTCATCGGTAATGTGGCCGCGGCCCGTGTGGGCGCCCGCCATCTCGATGCTCAGCCAGATTTCAATCGGGTATGGAGTGGCGGTAAGAGCAATGAAGCGAAGATGGCGGCACGCATAGTTGCAATCATGCAGCAGCGGGGCGTTTTTGCCAGCATCGATATTCATAACAACACCGGCCTCAATCCCCACTACGCCTGTATCAACCGGCTGGAGCCTCCGTTCCTCCACCTGGCCACCCTGTTCAGTCGCACCGTGGTCTATTTCATCACCCCCGACACAGTGCAATCACGGGCCTTTAGCCAACTCTGTCCCTCGGTGACGGTGGAGTGTGGCAAGAGCGGTCAGAGCCACAATACCTCCCACGCACTGGAATTTATCGAGGCGGCGCTGCATCTGGATCACTTCCCCGAGCATCCACTCTCCGGAAATGAGTATGAGCTCTTCCATACTGTGGCCACGGTCAAGGTGCCCTCAGAGGTGAGCTTCGCCTTTGGCAAAGCGTCGGCCGATCTGCTTTTCCCCGCCGATCTCGACACGCTCAACTTTCGTGAGTTACCGCCGGGTACCGAACTGGGACAGATCTTTGGTGCAGCACGGCTGGAGGCGTGGAGTGAGGCGGGCAGCGACGTAACAGGGGAGTACTTCACTCTGGACAACGGTCGCCTGGTGACTCGTCGCCCGGTGATGCCGTCGATGTTGACCCTGGATGAGCAGGTTATTCGTCAGGATTGCCTCTGCTACCTGATGGAACGCCTGCCACCCATCGCCTGAACTGGCGCAGGATAGTGTGACAATCGGCAGCTCACTTGATACATATCAAGTTGTCATGCCGCCAGCCTGTGTTAAAACAAACTTCTCTTTACATTGAGTGAATTGAAAACTCTGTCACAGATAAAAGGTCTGTGCGGGCCCAAAGTTAGTGTGTAGATCGGCGTTTTTGTCCCTAACCAGATTTTTTTGAGAGTGTGTCATGAGTGACAAGAGGTACCAACTGGTTTACGTAGGGAAACTCAAACCCGGAATGGATGCCGAAACAGTCAAAAGTAATCTGGTTCTTTCCGTAGGGATCAGCCAGGCAAAGGCCGAGCAACTGGTCAAGAGTGAGCCCAAGATGCTCAAGCACTATGCCACCGCCGTGGAGGCGCAGTTGCTGGCAGAAAAGCTTGAGCAAGCAGGCATCGTCTGTGTGGTCCGTGACAGTTATGGTTCCTCCAGTGTCGATGCCGGTAGTGAAAGCTCGTTGTTAAGTGTATTGAAAAAGCAGTCCACCAGCGCCGAGGGGGACGACACCTCCCTGGTGCAGCGAATGCTTAACAGCCGACAACGCAGTCGGCGGGCCTAGCCCCTCCCAACTTCCCCTCTCCTTCAATAACAGGTAGCTGCCGCTCTACGTGGTAGCTACCTGTCATTAACAGTTCATCTTCTTTTCATCCCGTTGTCACAGATCGGGCGCAGAGTGCTCAGGTATGCGACAGATGATGAAAACGAAATGAACAGGGCGCTGAGGATCAGTCTGGTCACAGAGACCTGGGCACCCGAGATCAACGGTGTCGCCATGACACTGGGGCGATTGCACAGCCAGTTGCAACGGCTGGGGCATCATGTGCAACTGGTGCGTCCGCGCCAGTCTGGCGAACGCAACCGTGGCAGCGATGAGCTGTTGCTGCTTCCCGGCATTGCGATCCCCGGCTACCGCGAATTACGCCTTGGCCTGCCAGCGGGCAGAGCGTTGAAACGTAGCTGGAGCAAACAGACTCCCGACGCGATCTATATTGCCACCGAAGGCCCTCTCGGCTGGTCGGCAGTACGCACTGCCGAAGCGCTGGGCATTCCTGCAGTAAGCGGTTTTCACACCCAGTTTCATCAATACAGTGGCTACTACGGCGCGGCCTGGCTTCAGCCGCTGATCTACGGCTATCTCAAATCGCTGCACAATCGTACCGCCTGCACCCTGGTGCCGACCGAGGTGATGCGCCGCGAGATGCAGCGTGATTTCCGCAACGTGCGGGTACTGGGTCGTGGTATCGACACGCAGCTCTTCAATCCGCAACGGCGCTGTGCAGAACTGCGTCGAGAGTGGGGTGCCGGGGAACGGGATACGGTGTTTCTCTATGTCGGGCGGCTGGCGCGGGAGAAGAACATCGACACTGTGCTGGAGACCTTCCTGCGTCTGCGCCAGAGCAACAGTGAGGCTCGCCTGGTGCTGGTGGGTCACGGGCCCGACTACCAGCGTCTCTATGAACGCCATGAAGGGGTGATCTTTGTCGGCAGCAAAACCGGCGAAGAGCTGGCACGTCACTACGCCTCGGCCGATCTCTTTCTCTTTCCCAGCATGAGCGAAACCTTTGGCAACGTCGTGCTGGAGGCGATGGCCAGTGGCCTCGCGGTGGTGGCCTACGACGAGGCCGCTGCCGCCATCCACATCCGTCATGGTGAGAACGGTATGTTGGCGCAGAGTGGAGATGTCGCGGCATTCCTGCTGCATAGCAGCACGCTACTGAATAACCACGACTATCGCCGACGTCTACGTGGGACGGCGCGACGTGACATGCAGGGGAATGCCTGGGAAGAGGTGGGGAGTGAGTTTGCACGCATTCTGCGTGACAGCGTCAATGAGGGGGCATGCCATGAATCTGACGAATGTGTGGCAGCGGATTTCAGCCGCTGACAGCAATCTCTGCCTGCTGGTCAATCGCATCTCCCGGCGACATGCGATGGCAGCACTGTTTCGGTTTATCTCACGTATCGGTGACGGTCTCTTCTGGTACTCGCTGATGCTGGTGCTGCCCCTGCTCTACGGTTGGGAGGGGGCGACGGCGACGGGAACGATGGCGATCGTCGGCCTGCTTAACCTGTGGCTCTATCGTAAGTGCAAGGGTTCCATAACCCGTGAACGCCCCTTTGTTGCCCTGGCCCCGATCAATCTGGCCGGGGTGCCGCTGGATCGTTTCAGTTTTCCTTCGGGTCATACCCAGCATGCCGTTGGCTTCTCGGTCACCGCCGTGGCCTTTTTTCCGCAACTCGCGCCGGTGCTCTATCCGGTGGCCTTCCTGGTCGCTCTCTCTCGCCCCCTGCTTGGCCTGCACTATCCATCGGATGTCCTCATCGGTGGTCTATTGGGGTACACGATTTCACAATTTGTTCTCGCTTCTGCCACGTTGTTCACTTGAACTTATTAGCAGCGCCCGGCATAGTGATCAAAGTCAAAGAATAATAATTAGGGTGTGATTTATTGCACCCATTTGCGATACCGCGTCGTTACCCCTTTAATAAACCATAGAACCACCGCCAACCGTTTTAGCCTTTTTTGTAGAGGGTTATTGTTTTTATGGACAACCCAATCATGCGCTGGCTGCTGGAACGCCCGTTGACCCAGCAGATCACTCTGGCCATGCTGCTTATGTTTGTTGCTGCAGCAGGGAGTGTCGGTTTTACTCTCTATGAGCTCGACCTGCGCAAGCACGACTACGTCATCCTCAATCTCTCGGGTCAGCTCCGCGCACTGGCCCAGGGCATGGTGCGCGAAAGTCTCCATTTCCAGGAGCATCCTGATACGGCTACTTCGGCTGTCCTCTATCGCAACAATCTGAAGCAACAGGCCGAGGAGTTCGAGAAGATCATTACGGCGTTGCAGCAGCGTTCCCTGCCACCCGAGTTAACAGGCCGCCCAGAGCCACTGGTTTGTTCATGGGACAGTCAGGCCCTTGCTCAGCTGGATCTGACCATGCTCACATGGCGGGAATTCAGTAAAGGTATCGCTGCCGCGCTGACGGCTGAGACCGCCAAGAGCGATATCAAAACGATGCGCCAGGTCGCCGACTACATCATGGAGAATGAGGGTTGGCTGACGGTGGTGGCGGCAAACCTGACCAACGCCTTCCAGGCGATGATGGAAGGCAAGATGCGTCTGATCAGCCACTTTAATCAGGCCTCGCTGATCTTCTCCTTTTTGGCGGTGGTGGTGCTGTTGTTGATGCTCTACTTCAGTTTCATCTTTCCGCTACGTCAGACCATGAGTGGGGTGGAGCGGATCGCCAACGGTGAATTCGGTTTCCAGATCCCGCAGCAGGGCAGTCGCGAGCTTGGGCATATGGTCGGCAGACTCAATCTGTTTTCACGTCGTATCAACTCGATCTTCCAGTTAACCGATCGCATCAGTCAGGCCAACACCCTGAGCGAGACCCTGCGTTTCGTGTTTAACGAATTCCGCACCCTGCTACCGCTGGACTGGGTGGGTATGCTGGTGATGGACGGCAGTGGTGAACGCTTTGTGTTGCAACACCGCTTTACCGAGGGTGAGACCAAACTGGCGGAGGGGGACACCTTTCGTGCCGAGGGCACCCTGCTGGGTCAGGCGATGGCGGAGAACAAGCCGCTGCACCTTCCCGATCTGGAACAGATTGCGGCCGAAGACGGCGGCGCGGAGTTCGCTGCCAGGCTGGCGGAGGACGGACGACAGTCGGCGATCTTTTTCCCTCTGGCGGTGGAGGGGGACTGGTCTGCGGTGCTGGCCTTCGCGGTAAGCGCCAAGGATGCCTATACCGCGGAACACCTTGAGTTGCTGGGCAACATCGCGATACAGGTCGCGCACGGTTTTGAAAAGACCGTGGTTACCGAAAATCTGGTTATCACCGCGGTGACCGGTCTGGCGAAACTGGCCGAGAGTCGTGATGTGGATACCGGGGATCACCTGTTGCGCATGGCCCGTTACGCTTCATTGATCGCGGAGGAGATTGGCAGGACGGGTGAGTATAAGGAGAGGGTGAACACCGATCTGATTCGCGACATCTTCCGCTTCGCCCCGATGCACGACATCGGCAAGGTGGGTATCCCTGACAGTATCCTGCTCAAGCCGGGCAAGCTCGGTTCGGAGGAGTGGCATGAGATGCGCCGCCATCCGATCATCGGGGGGGAGGTGCTGCGCCGTTGCGAGATGCAGATGAATGCGGTGGGACACAGTATGTTCCAGGTGGCGATTGAGATTGCCGAATGCCATCACGAGCATTTTGATGGTAGCGGTTATCCCAGTGCCCTGGCGGGTGAGGCGATTCCGCTGAGTGCGCGCATCGTTACTGCCGCCGATGTCTTCGATGCGCTCACCTCCAGGCGTCCCTACAAGGAGGCCTGGTCGGTGGAGCAGGCACTGCGGCTGTTCAAGGAGGAGGCGGGCAAGCAGTTTGACCCGGTGGTGGTGGAGGCGATGGAGCGGGCGATGCCGCGGATGATGGAGGTCTATCTGCAGCACCGTCATGTCTAGCCAGGACGCCGGTTTTGCATGTGGATAAGTGTCGTAAGTTATTGGAATATTATAAAAAAGTAATGTAGAAACCCGTAGTCACTATAGGGTGGAATCGCTATAATCAAGGTTGCTGTCCGCTTTATATCCGAGGAGAACAGTGCGATATTTTGCCCTGTTGGAGATGAGCGGATACCAAGGGAATTGTAATAATAGTTTGAGGTTTTACTTATGCGTACTGGAACTGTGAAGTGGTTTAACAATACCAAGGGCTTCGGTTTTATTGCACCATCCGAAGGGGGAGAGGATGTCTTTGTTCACTTTTCTGCCATTCAGGGAGACGGCTACCGTACTCTCAACGAAGGACAGAACGTAAGCTTCGAAGTGGAACAAGGCCCTAAAGGTCTGCAGGCAACCCAGGTCAGCGTTGCCGAATAAAAAACAAACCTGCACTATCTGACCCGGAAACCCCGCCCATCGGCGGGGTTTTTGCTTTTGGGGCGACATTTTTCCATCCAGCGGCCATACTTAGATTTCGCCAGCCAGGCGAATGGATGGTTGGGTTTGCCGCGATTAACCCCATTGATCGGGTGTAACGGTCGGCGTAGTATACCCGACTTGAACCGTAGGTATTTATGGTAACCCTCAATAACTAAGGAGACAGGACTGTGGGCGTATTAGTAGGCCGCGAGGCCCCCGATTTTACCGCCAATGCCGTACTCGGCAACGGCGAAATCATCCCCGATTTCAATTTGAAGAAACATATCAAGGGCAAGTACGCGGTGGTCTTTTTCTATCCGCTGGACTTCACTTTTGTTTGCCCTTCGGAGCTGATTGCCTTTGATCACCGCCTGGCAGAGTTCAAGAAGCGTAACGTGGAAGTGATCGGTGTCTCCATCGACTCCCACTTTACCCACAACGCCTGGCGTAACACCGCCATCAAAGATGGTGGCATCGGTGCCGTGGGTTATCCGCTGGTCGCCGACATCAATCACGGCATTTGCCAGGCCTATGACGTGGAGCATCCGGAAGCGGGCGTTGCCTTCCGTGCCTCCTTCCTCATCGACACCGCCGGTAACGTGCGTCACCAGGTGGTGAACGACCTGCCGCTGGGCCGCAACATCGACGAGATGCTGCGCATGATCGATGCCCTGCAGTTCACCGAAGAGCACGGCGAAGTCTGTCCGGCTGGTTGGAACCAGGGCGACAAGGGTATGAAAGCCACCCCCGACGGTGTTGCTGCTTACCTGGCGGACAACGCCGACAAGCTGTAAGCGGTTCTGCAGCGAATAAAAAAGCCGGGTGCGAAAGCCCCGGCTTTTTTAATGCGTGATCACTTTCGCTCAGAGGCTGGCCTTGTCTGGATCATGAAGTTTTTCGTAAAGCTGCTGATCGGTCAGGCAGCGGCGTGCCGACGGGTTGGCCCTGAGGCGTTCGAACGGGATCTCAACATCGCACTCTTCGCAACGGCCGTACTGTTTTGAGTTCATGCGCTGCTGTGCCGCCTCGACTTCGCGCAGGGCACGGATCGACTGGCCGAGGGTGGCGGTGTTGATGTCACTCAACAGGTCGGCAACGGATTCGTCACCGCTGTCGTGGGTCTCCCCCGCCAGCTCGCCATACTGTTCATGGTCGTTGCGTAGCAACTCTTCGCGAATATCCTGACGCAACTGGCGGCGCTGGACTTCGAGGGTCTGACTGAGTTCGGCCAACTGTTTTTTGTTCAAGTGGCTCATTGGGCAATACCTTTAGTAACCATCACTATTATGGTCGACCCAACGGGTGCTGTCCTCCAATTGCTCTTTTTTCCAGAACGGGGCGCGGGTTTTCAGTGCTTCCATAATATGGCGACACGCCTCAAAGGCCTCCTTGCGATGCGCCGACCAGACGGCAACCAGAACAATGGGTTCGTTGGGTTGCAGCGCGCCGACCCGGTGCAGCACCAGTTCATCCAGCAGGGGCCAGCGGGCTTTGGCCTCGTCGACTATCTTGCGCAGTTCCTTTTCGGTCATCCCCGGGTAGTGCTCCAGGGACATGCCCCGCACCTCATCGCCCTGATTGAAGTCGCGCATGCTGCCGACGAATACCGCGCTGGCACCGAACTTCCCGGCAGCGTGGGCAGTGACCACTTCCGCCTCGTAGCGCGCCAGTTCTTCCCAGGGACGAAACGGGGTTTCGCGGATCGCGATCTTCACCTCAGCCCCCGGTTACCGGCGGGAAAAAGGCGACCACATCACCGCTGTGAACCTCGCAGTTGGGTTCGCAATACTCCTCGTTGATCGCCACCAGGATATTGGTCGGCATCGCCTTTCCTCCGGAGGCGGCGAGCCAGATATCGGCGGCGGTGGCCACCTCGCCGATCTCGACGGTTGCCCCGTCACACCCCATCTGCTCCCGAAGGCTGGCGAAAAATATAACCTTGACCGTCATCTTGGCTGTCCTCGAAAGTTGCGTCGTGGTTTGCGTCACAATCGCCCTGAGCCTATCATGATTGCCCCGAAGCGACCATTGGCGACCCACGGCACAATGAGCAAACTGACCCACTTCAACAGTAGCGGCGAGACCCACATGGTAGACGTGGGCGACAAGGCGGTGAGCAAACGCATCGCGGTGGCGGAAGGCCGCATCACCATGCAGCCCGAGACCCTGGCGCTGATCCTCAGAGGTGAAGCGAAGAAGGGCGATGTGCTGGGCGTGGCGCGTATTGCAGGAATTATGGCGGCGAAGAAGACCGCCGATCTGATCCCTCTTTGCCATCCGTTGATGTTGAGCAGCGTCACCATCGACCTGCAGCCGCTGGAGCAGGAGAGTGCCGTGCACTGTTTGGCGACGGTCGAAACCGCCGGTCAGACCGGGGTGGAGATGGAGGCGCTCACCGCGGTACAGGTGACCCTGTTGACTATCTACGACATGTGCAAGGCGGTAGATCGCGGAATGACCATGGAAGGGGTGCGTCTGCTGGAGAAGGCGGGTGGCAAGTCTGGCCACTGGCGCCGACAAGAGTAGTTAAAACGTCGCTATCGACGCATGTGCTCGAACATCCCGGTGATGCCGTACTGCCGCGCCAGCAGACTGAATTCGTTACGGTAGTGATTCACCGCACTGTTGCCATTGGCGACCACGTCATAGACCTTCCAGCCTTCCGTACCCCGATAGAAGTGAAAATCGAGTTGCACCGGATAGGTGTTGGCACTAAAGACCTTTACTCCCAGACTCACATCGCCGCTGCGTAGATCGCCCCGAGGCCGCAGGTATTGCAGACGGGTCTGCTGATAGCCGGTCAGCTGCTCCAGCATCGCGCCGATAAAACGCTCGCGCAGTTCACGGGTAAAGCGTTCGCGCTGGGGTGGGGTGAAGTAACGATTCAGGGTACCGGCGGCCCAGTAGCTCATGCGCTGAAAGTCGAAGAAGGGGATGATCTCCTGCTCCAGAAACTGGCGCAGTTGATCGGGGCGTATGCCCTTGTTGTCATCCAGATAGCCGGTGAGGATATCGATGCCACGGCGCAGGATCATCGCCGGTTCGGCCAGATCGTTGGGCGCGTACGGCGTGGTATAGGGCTGCGGGTAGGAGGGCTGATAGGGGCGTAAGGAGCGGGCGCGGCCAGCAGGCCCGATGTCGGTAACAGCACCGCCACCATAAGCAAAACCGCTCTCATCATCACCCTCCCGAAATCGAATTATTGTGGAGAGAGAATACCACAGCGCAGGGCGGCGTTACGCTATACGACACGCCTCGGCAAAGGTCAGGCGTGGTCCACGCTGATGCAGCTTCTCGGTTGTGCCATGCCCCAGGGCGCAGATGAAATTGGCCTGCACCTTGCCGTCGGGGAAGAACGCCGCTTCGATGGCCGCCTTGTCGAAACCAGACATCGGCCCGCAGTCGAGACCAAGGGCACGCGCCGCCAGCATCAGGTAGGCGCCCTGCAGAGTGCTGTTGCGCATCGCGGTCTCGCTGATCGCATCAGCCTTGCCCGCATACCAGGAGCGTGCATCGGTGTGGGGAAAGAGTTTCGGTAGCTGTTCGTAAAACTCCATATCCATGCCGATGATCGCCACCACCGGCGCGCTCATCGACTTCTCCACGTTGCCTTCCGCCAGACAGGGCTTGAGTCGCTCCTTGGCCTCGGCACTTTTGATGAAAACGATCCGCGCCGGACAACTGTTGGCCGCAGTCGGCCCCCACTTCATCAACTCATACAGCGCATGCAGCAGCGCGTCGTTGACCGGCTGGCTGCTCCACGAATTGTAACTGCGCGCCTCGCGGAACAGTTGATCCAGTGCGCTGTCGGTTAGTGGTGATTTGTTCATCGTGATCTCCTTGGGGTTCCGGCTGGACAGGTCAGGATGCAGTCTCCATCATAGCCCCATGTTGATAACTCCGCCCGCCAGTGAAGAAGAACTGCTGCAACGTTGCCGCGATATCGCCGGACTAAGTCTGGGGGAATTGGCGGCACGTGCCGGTGTCGCGGTGCCCGACAACCTGCTGCGACAAAAGGGGTGGGTCGGACAACTGCTGGAACAGATCCTGGGCGCCGACGCCCAGTCACTGGCCGAACCCGACTTTCGCGCCATCGGCGTCGAACTCAAAACCCTCCCTGTCGATAACAACGGCCTGCCCCGCGAATCGACCTACGTCTGTACCGTACCGCTGGAAGAGGGACTGGAACCGACCTGGGAAGCGAGCTGGGTACGTCGCAAACTCTCCCGTGTGTTGTGGCTGCCGGTCGAAGCGGAGCGTGAAATCCCCATCGCCCATCGCCGTGTCGGCACCTCCCTGCTATGGAGCCCGAGCGAAGAGGAAGACGCCCTGCTGCGCCGCGACTGGGAAGAGCTGGCGGAGATGATCTGCATGGGCGAGTTGGAACAGATCACCGCACGCATGGGGAGCGTGTTGCAGATTCGGCCCAAGGCGGCGAATTCCAAAGTGAGATGTAAAACCGTCGGGGCGAATGGTGAGGCGATAGT
>JBNKBG010000065.1:0-13912 GCA_050287105.1 Thiohalomonadaceae bacterium | reverse complement strand
GTTGGTATATTTCTTGGCGATGGAGATAACCAGACGCAGGTTGGCTTCGACCATCTCTTTCTTGGCTCGACGTGCCTTGGCTTCACCGATGGACATGCGACGGTTGATGTCCTTGATCTCGGCGATAACCATACCGCACTCTTTCTCCAGGGAAGCGAGCTTGCCCTGATTACGCAGTACATCGTCTTTAACCAGTTTGAGTTCTTTGGCATAGGGCTTGGTAAAGCGGGTGTGTGCATCAAGCCACTTGAGATTGGTCTCGTTCTCCGGGAAGCTGGCGATGAAATCCTTGCGCGGCATCTTTGCCTGGCTGACGCAAAGGCTCATGATCTTGCGTTCGTAGTCACGAATGCGAGCCACCAGATCACGCATGTTGTTGACCATGCGATCGACCAGTTTGGGGGCGAGACGGAATTCCAGGAAGGCTTCGGTCAGCTCTTCCTGCAACTTGACACTGCCTTTATGCTCTTTGCCATGCTTGGCAACGGAGTTGACCGTTTTGTTATAGAGCTTTTCCAGGGCGACGATACGCACGCGTACTTCTTCGATATCGAGGCCGGTATCTTCTTCTTCACTAGCGCTGTCATCATCTTCGTCGTCACTGTCGTCATTCGACTCTGCAGCTTTGGCCTGCTGTGCCGCTGCGGGTGTGACCGGCGGTGGTGCAGGCTCTTCGTCGGGGTCGATAAAGCCGGTGAAGGCGTCGGCCAGACGCATTTCACCTGCGTCGACCTTGCGGAAGACACCCAGTAGTTCGGCGATGGTTTCAGGGTGGCTGGCCAGCGCGGCCAACATTTGGTTCATGCCGTCTTCAATACGTTTGGCGATCTTGATCTCGCCTTCACGGGTCAGCAGTTCCACCGCCCCCATCTCACGCATGTACATGCGCACCGGGTCGGTGGTACGGCCAAATTCACTGTCTACAGAGGCCAGCGCCGCGGCAGCCTCTTCGGCGGCGTCGTCGTCGGTGGTCACCGCTTCACTGGAGATCAACAGGGTATCGGCATCAGGCGCCACTTCGTGGACGGTGATACCCATGTCGTTGATCATGCTAATGATGTCTTCGATTTGCTCCGGGTCGACGATATCGCTCGGCAGGTGGTCGTTGACTTCGGCATAGGTCAGGTAGCCCTGCTCCTTACCGCGGGCGATCAGTAACTTTATTTGAGATTCTTGTTCCTGTTGCATCATTTGCGCTGCTCTCGGTCCATTGCCCCAAGCGGGGGCGTCAAAAAAAGGGTCATAAAAAGTTCATGCTAAGGATAGTCATGCATTCCTTATTCGCCACTGTTAACAGGGAAATAAGGGAAAAAAATGTGATTAACCATGCATTTCTCTAAGCAATTTCTGGTATTCCGCCTTCTCCAGTTCACTCAACTCGACGAGTGGTTTGCTCTTCAGCTCCTGGTAGCGCTGTTTCAGCATCTGTTGTCTAAGACCGCGCAGGGCACCAATAAATTCGTTTTCCAGGTCATCCTGTTCGGCGTCGAGCAGTAGCTCTTTCTGCGCCAGTGCAAACAGGTGCCGCTCCTCTTCCCTGCCGCGCCAGTGTTCCAGCAGTGCCGGCGTGGTCAATGCCGGCTGGCGGGCAAGCAGTTGGAGCATCTCCAGTAGCAGGCCAATCCCGGGCAGTTGCAGCTTGTCCAGTGCCGAGTCGGGTTCCGCGACCGCCGCTAGCCGTGGATGTTGTAGCAACAGGGTAATGGCATGGCGTACCTGGGAAGGGGGCTGGCGTTTCCCATCCGTCGTCTTGCGAGTGGTGCTCTGCCGGACCGGTTTAACTGCCGCCGGTTTACCCAGTAACGCCTCTGCCTGCATATTCGCCAGCGGTGCCATGCGCTCTGCCAACTTCTGTCGGTAGATGCCTTCCGGCAGTTTTGCCAGCAGCGGCTTGCTCAGCTCTACCAACCTGGCCTGACCGTCAATGCGACTGAAGTCAGCCTGTTGCTTAAAATGCTCGACCAAAAAGTGGTCCAGGGTCTGGGCCCGCTCCAGGGTCCGCTCAAAACCTTCACGGCCTATCTGGCGGATCAAGGTATCCGGATCCTCGCCATCGGGCATAAACATGAAGCGCAGGCTGCGGCCATCGCTCATCAATGGCAGGGCATTCTCCAGTCCACGCCAGGCAGCGTCGCGTCCTGCGCGGTCGCCGTCAAAGCAGAACACCACTTCGTCCGTATGACGGAATAGCTGTTCCAGATGTTCGGGGGTAACCGCAGTGCCCAGGGTTGCCACCGCGTAGCGCACGTCGAACTGGGCCAGCGCCACCACATCCATATAACCTTCTACCACCAGCAGCCGTGGCAACTCGCGTAGTGCCTGGCGCGCCTCGTAGAGACCGTATAGCTCGCGTCCCTTGTGGAACACCGGCGTCTCCGGTGAGTTGAGGTATTTGGGTTTGTCGTCACCCAGTACCCGGCCACCGAAGGCGATCACCCGACCGCGACGGTCGCGGATCGGAAACATAATGCGGTTGCGGAAGCGGTCGTAGCGTTTGCCGCTTTCCTTCTCTGCCAGCATTCCGGCAGCTAGCAGATCCTGTTCCTTTTCACGGCCCAGGGCATTGAACAGGTTGTCCCAGCCAGGTGGTGCATAGCCAATACCAAAGTCCTTGGCGATTTCGCCGGAAAGGCCACGGCCTTTCAGATAGTCGACGGCCTGGCGTGCCTCGGGGTGTTGCCGTAACTGCTGGCGGAAAAAATTGGCCGCCTGTTCCAGTATGGTGTAAAGCCGCTTGCTGTTTTCCTGTGCCTGCGGGTTCGGTGCGGGGCCGCCACCTTCACGTGGCACCTCCAGCCCGAGCATCTTTGCCAACTCTTCGACCGCCTCAACGAACTCCATGCGGTCGTATTCCATCAGGAAGCCGATGGCCGTACCGTGGGCGCCGCAGCCGAAACAGTGGTAGAACTGTTTGTCCGGGCTGACGGTGAATGACGGTGTCTTTTCGTTATGAAACGGGCAGCAAGCCTGGTATTCCCGACCGGTCTTTTTCAGCGGCACGCGGGCGTCGATGACCTCGACGATATCGGCGCGGCTGACAAGGTCATCAATAAAATGTTGCGGGATTCTTCCTGCCATGACCCCTCAGTATGCGTTACCGGGTAACGCCTAACGACACGGGTCAGGAGGTGAGGCGGGCCTTGATGCGGGCACTGACAGCACCCATGTCGGCACGTCCCTGGACTTTGGGTTTCAGGAAGCCCATTACCTTGCCCATGTCTTTCATTGTTTCTGCACCGGAGTCTTTGATGGCTTCCTCGACCAGGCTGTCGAGTTCTGCCTCACTCAGCGCCTCCGGGAGATAGTGCTGGATGATCACCAGCTCCGCTTCCTCTACGGCAGCGAGTTCTTCACGCCCTGCGTCCCGGTACTGGGTGATGGAGTCGCGACGTTGCTTGACCATCTTGTCCAGTACCGCAAGTACCTGCTCGTCGTTCAGCTCGATTCGCTCGTCCACTTCGCGCTGTTTGATCCCGGCCAGGATCAGACGAATGGTGCCAAGGCGTTCTTTATCCTTGGCACGCATGGCGTCCTTCATATCGGACGTGATCTGTTCTTTCAGCGAATCAGCCATATTTCGACTTGTCGGGTACTGGCGAGGGATGTGCTTAGTACAGACGACGGGAGCGATTCAGCTCGCGTGAGTTCTTCTTCTGCTGGCGTTTTACCGCCGCAGCCTGCTTGCGCTTGCGCACGGAAGTCGGTTTTTCGTAGGCCTGGCGACGACGCACTTCGGCCAGGACACCGGCTTTTTCACAGCTGCGCTTGAAGCGGCGCAGAGCCACGTCAAAGGGTTCGTTCTCTTTTACACGTACGGCTGGCATATGCCTGATCACCTCGTTAGGAATGTTGCGGACTCCCCTCCTGGGGGAGAGAACCGGCAATTCTAATTATGTAGAAGGGAAAAAGCAAAGGGTCTGGAGGTAAAAAACGGGTCTATCGGTCCCAATCTTCTCCTTGAACCGTGGCTGTCCCGCGGGGGACAATGCGCGCCATGTTGGTACTTGGCATCGAAACCTCCTGCGACGAAACCGGTGTCGCCCTCTATGACGGCGGGCGCGGCCTGCTGGCGCATGCCCTCTATAGCCAGGTGGCGATGCATGCGGAATATGGTGGCGTGGTACCAGAACTGGCTTCACGGGACCATGTGCGCAAGCTGTTGCCGCTGATCGAAGAGGTGCTGGAACAGGCCGGGGTAGTGCGTAGCGATATCGACGGGATCGCCTACACCGCCGGGCCGGGACTGATCGGTGCGCTGCTGGTCGGTGCCTCGGTGGGGCGCACTCTGGCCTGGGGCCTGGATATACCGGCGGTGGCGGTGCACCACATGGAGGGGCACCTGCTGGCGCCGATGCTGGAGGCGAACCCGCCCGAGTTTCCCTTCGTCGCCCTGCTGGTCTCCGGTGGTCATACTATGCTGGTGCGGGTCGATGGGGTGGGGCGCTACGCCATTCTCGGTGAGTCGCTGGACGATGCCGCTGGCGAGGCCTTCGACAAAACCGCCAAACTATTGGGTCTGGGTTATCCGGGTGGTCCGGTATTGGCACAGTTGGCGGAGCAGGGTAATCCGGAAGCCTACCGCTTCCCGCGGCCAATGACCGATCGCCCCGGCCTCGATTTCAGTTTCTCCGGTCTCAAGACCTTCACCCTTACCACCTGGCAGAAGAGCGATCAGTCTGAACTGGAGAGGGCTAATGTTGCCCGTGCCTTTCAGGATGCGGTGGTCGATACCCTGGCGATAAAGTGCAAGCGGGCGCTGGAGCAGACCGGTCTCAAGCGACTGGTGATTGCAGGCGGAGTGAGTGCTAACAAAGGTCTGCGGGAGCGGCTGACGCAGATGGGGGAGCAGTTGGGCGCGGCGGTTTTTTACCCGCGACCGGAGTTCTGTACCGATAACGGTGCGATGATCGCCTATGCCGGTTACCAGCGTCTGGTCGCCGGTCAACACGAGGGACTCGCCTTTAGCGCCACCCCGCGTTGGCCGCTGGAGAATCTGAGCGCGGTTTAGCTGTTCACCCTTTGTCGTTTATCTTGTCTTCGCTGCCTGAAAGCAGATTGCGGATGTTGCTGCGGTGACGCCAGATCAGCATCAGGCTCAATACTGCAAGCATGATCATAAATTCAATCTGAGGTGCCAGCAGCCAGCAGTAGAGCGGGGTGAGTAGCGCGGCGATCAGCGCGGCCAGCGATGAGATTTTGAATACCTTGGCGATCACCAGCCAGGTGAGGATGGCCGCCAGCGCCACCTGCCAGGAGAGACCAAGAATCACGCCGAAGGCGGTAGCGACACCCTTGCCACCCTGGAAACCAAAGAAGATCGGATAGAGGTGACCGAGAAAGGCGGCAATGCCGATAAGCGCCAATTCCTGTGGCCCCACTTCCAGCAGTCGTCCAATCAGTACCGGTACCAGACCCTTGAGGAAATCACCGAACAGGGTCAGCGCTGCCGCTTTTTTATTGCCGAAGCGCAGCACATTGGTGGCGCCGGGGTTTTTCGAACCCGTGGTGCGTGGATCGGGTAGCCCCATCAGCCTGCAGGTGATGATGGCAGCCGAGATGGAGCCCAGCAGGTAGGCGAAGAGGATAAGTGCGATTTCTAACAGGGTCATATCATTTTTCTTTTTAGATGAGGTTGGCCGATTATACGGGCTTGTCGTCGCCGCTTCGAGCGTGGCGTGGCCGAAAAGCCTTCGGTATAGTGAGCACCTTTCCAGCCAGGTAGCAGGCGATGGACATCATATACATCAGTGATCTGAGAATCGATACCGTGATCGGTATCTATGACTGGGAGCGCCGCATCAAGCAGACCGTCAGTTTCGATCTGGAGATGGCGACCGATATTCGCAGGGCGGCGGCGAGCGACAGCATCGAAGATACGCTGGACTACAAGGCGGTTTCCAAACGTCTTATCGAGTTTGTCGGCGAAAGCCAGTTCCAGCTGGTCGAAACCATGGCCGAGCAGGTGGCCGAGATCATCCTCAACGAATTCCATGTCTCTTGGGTACGGTTGCGTCTGAACAAGAGTGGCGCGCTGCGTCACGCCGCTGCCGTCGGGATAAAAATAGAACGAGGGGTTCGTCCCTGATGCCACGGGTTTTTGTCGGTATCGGCAGCAATATCGATCGGGAGCAGAATATCCGTGGCGGTGTGACCGATCTGCATCGGCGCTTTGGTGAGTTGAGTCTCTCTACCGTCTACGAAAGCGCAGCGGTCGGTTTCGACGGTAGCAACTTCTACAATCTGGTTGCCGCCTTCGATAGTGAGGAAGATGTTGCGGCGATCACCGCCGCACTGCACGAGATTGAAGACAACCATGGTCGCACACGTGAAGGGCCACGTTTCTCCTCGCGCACCCTTGATATTGATCTACTGCTCTATGGTGATCTTGTTTTACAACAGGGCAAACTGGAATTGCCTCGGGATGAGATTACGAAAAACGCCTTCGTCCTAAGGCCACTGGCCGAACTGGTCCCGGGGCTGCAACATCCTCTATTAAATAAGAGTTACGCTGAACTGTGGGATGCCTTCGATCAGCAGAAACAACCGCTACGGCCGGTCGCGTTTGATTTTCAGGGGGATTGAAAACGAAAATGGTTTCGGACGTGATGAACGTTCTTGTTAACCGGGAGTAAAAGCCAATGGCTGAGAGTGATTCATCCTCATTTATCAGGAAGCTGATTATTACCAAGGTGTTGTTGATTGCGGTGATCGCGATCGTTGTTGTGGTGATGATGCCCTGACTAGCTGTTCAGCGAACGGCCACCGTCAACCTTGATGATGTGGCCACTGGTGTAATCTGCATCGCGGATCAGGAATAGCGCGGCGCGGGCAATGTCTCGCGGATTGCCCTGGCGCTTGAGAAAGGTGCGCTCCAGGATTTTGGTTTTAATCGCGTCGTCCATGTCATTTTCCGGCCAGAGGATCGCTCCAGGGGCGATGCCGTTGACCCGTACTTCCGGCCCCAGTTCGGCGGCCAGCGACTTGGTCATCATCACCAGCCCCGCCTTCGCCATGGAGTAGACCGGATGGCCGCGAAGTGGTTGGTCGGCATGGATATCGACGATGTTAACGATACAGCCGCGCTCGGCTTTCAGGTGTGGCGCGGCGGCCTGAGAGAGAAAGAACGGTGCCTTGAGATTGGTGCCCATCAGATCATTCCATTGCTCTTCGCCGACACTGCCGACGGGGGTCGGATAGAAGGTAGAGGCGTTGTTGATCAGAACATCGAGCCTGCCCCAGGCGGCATGGGCCTGGGCGACCAGTTGCGGCAGTGCCGCAATGTCGAGCAGATCACCCTGTAACAGGGTGACGGAAGCGGCGCGCAGTGCATTGAGTTCCTCTGCCAGGGCTTCGGCCCCGCCACCGGAACTGCGGTAGTGCAAAACAATATTCGCCCCGGCCTGGTGTAACAGTCGGGCGGTGGCGGCACCGATGCGGTGTGCTGCGCCAGTGATGAGAACGACCTTGCCGTCGAGAGTGCTGTTTTCGCCCACTGGCCTGCCTCTATGCTAATAACGAATGTGTGCATTCTAACTTAAACCGGACCCGATGATGGATTCCAGCAAACAACCGCCACACGATCTGCCCACACCGCCGCCCGAGGCGCTGGAGCACAGTCAACGCCTGCAGGCGCTGATCGTCGAGGATATCGCCAGCAATGGCGGCCATATCGGTTTTGACCGTTTCATGGAGCTGGCGCTCTATGCCCCGGGGCTCGGCTATTACAGCGCGGGCAGTCGCAAGTTTGGCGAGGCGGGGGATTTCATTACCGCTCCGGAGTTGTCGACACTCTTTTCCCGTTGCCTGGCGAATCAGTGCGCCGAGGTATTGCAGCGTATCGGTGGCGACATCCTGGAGTTCGGTGCCGGTAGCGGGGTGATGGCGGCGGATATCCTGGTGGAGCTGGAGCGTCTCAATGCATTACCCGAACACTATTACATCCTCGAAGTGAGCGCCGACCTGCGCCAGCGCCAGCAGCAGACGATTGAAGCAAAAGTCCCTCAGCTTGCGGCAAAGGTGAGTTGGCTCGATGCACTGCCGCAAGCAGGATTCTGTGGGGTGGTGCTGGCCAATGAGGTACTGGATGCGATGCCAGTACACCGTTTTCGCATTCACGAGGGGGAGCCGCACGAACTGCACGTGGTGTGGGATGGTCAGGCCTTCTCCCTGCGGGAGGGGGCGGCGGATGTGGCACTGCATGCGCAGCTGAAACATCTGCAGTCTGAATTCGCGTTGTACGAGGGCTACACCTCGGAGATCAACCTGCGTGCTGAGGAGTGGGTACGTAGTCTAGGTACTTTTTTGAAACAGGGTGTGGCGCTACTCATCGACTACGGTTTTCCACGGCATGAGTTCTACCATGCACAGCGCAGTGAAGGGACTTTGATGTGTCACTATCGCCACCGCGCCCACAGCGACGCCCTGCAACTGGTCGGTCTGCAGGACATTACCACCCATGTGGATTTCACCGCGATCGGTGAGGCGGCACTGGATGCCGGGCTGGTGGTGCGCGGCTACACCAACCAGGCTGCCTTCCTCATCGCCAACGGCCTGACCGAATTGCTCTCCGAGGCGGAGGGTGAGATGAAACAGCAACTCACCTTTTCGGCTCAGGTCAAACGGCTGACCATGCCGGGGGAGATGGGGGAGTTGTTCAAGGTGATGGCGTTGAGCCGGGGATGGGAAGGGAGCTTGCGCGGCTTCAGCCTGCGCGATGACCGGGTGAACCTCTAGTTTTTCAGCGTGTTCAGTTGTTTGCGGCGGGCACGCAGCAGCTCGGCATAGCTGCGGGCGAGGGATTTTTCGTAGGCGCAGTCACCGGTCTGACCGATGGCGATCAGGCGTGCTTCCAGATAGGCGATCTCTTCCAGCAGGCGGGCGTGGCTATGGTCGCGCTGCGGCAATGGCCGGGTGTAGTGTTGGATCATCTCCTGCATCGTTCTTTCCTCTTAACTTTTATGGTCTCTGTTTGTCGTAGCAGAGTAATCGCGCTTTATGAAGGTTGTGTGACAGGGCAATGAAGATTTGTAAACTGCCACCCACAACGTGAACGCGCTATCATGGCGCACCTATGTGACAGCAAGGTCGAGGTAACCATGTCCGAACGTGTAGAGAAGACACAGGCGATGCTGGCCAAGCATCATCGTGATGGCCAACGTTTTGCCGAAATGATGAAGCAGGGGTTTGCCGATCGCTTTAACGATGAGTTCTGGGCTGAATGGGATCGCTGGATCAAACCGGTCTACTCGGCGGAGCCGGTGGTGCTGGATCTGGGCGCGGGTCCTGGGATGTTTGTCCGTGCCCTGGCCGAGCGTACCCCGGCGATGCGCGCCATCGGTGTGGAGTGCGCGCCTTATATGCTGGAGGCCGCGGTCACTTTGCCGCCAGGTTGCGAGATCATTAGCGAAGACCTGCACGATCCGAATCTGCCACTGCCGGATAACTCGGTCGATGCGGCAATGGCATCGGTGGTGCTGCATGAGATGAGTCAGCCGGTGCGTTCACTGCAAGAGGTGCAGCGTTGTCTCAAACCGGGTGGTCGCTTCTATATTCTCGATTGGGTGCGTGCACCGCTGGAGGTTTACATCCGTGCACAGACCGAAGAGGCGAAGGTGTTTGATCGGGAGACCCCGGTGGATGAGTTGGAAGATCTCTTTACCCATTTCATCGAGCACAATCGTTTCAGTCGTGAAGACCTGATCTACATGCTCAACCAATGCGGTTTTTCCATACTGCATAGCAAAATCATGCGTGATGGACGCTACGCCAATATCATCGCCGAAAAGCGCGCTTAGGAAACAAAAGAGTCTATGGAACTGATCCACATCATTCTGCTGGCACTGGCGCAGGGCTTAACCGAGTTTCTGCCCATCTCCAGTTCCGCGCACCTGATCCTCTTTCCCAAATTGAACGGCTGGGCGGATCAGGGATTGGCCTTCGACGTGGCAGTGCATGTAGGCACCCTTACCGCTGTGGTCTGGTACTTCCGTCGCGATCTCATTGTGATCGTGCGCGACGGTCTTGCGTCACTGACAACGCGTAAACGGGTAGGGGATAGCAACCTTTTCTGGGCGGTCGGTTTTGGCACCATTCCGGTCGGTATCGCCGGGTTGTTATTCAAAGATACGGTCGAGACCAGTCTGCGTTCACCGCTGGTAATCGCCTGGGCCACGATCCTCTTTGGCCTGCTGTTGTGGTGGGCCGATGCCCAGGGACGTCGTGTGCGCAGTGAACATACGATCGGCTGGCGTGATGTGCTGGTGATCGGTATTGCCCAGGCAGTGGCATTGATCCCGGGTACCTCCCGTTCCGGTATTACCATGACCGCTGGACTGATGATGGGGCTGACCCGTGCTGCCGCTGCCCGCTTCTCCTTTCTATTGTCGATTCCAGTCATTGTGCTCGCCGGAGGTTTGAACGGCATCGAACTGGTTAAAGCTTCCATGCCGGTAGACTGGACCGCGTTGGGCCTCGGCATACTCTTCTCGGCACTCAGTGCCTATCTCTGCATCACCCTCTTTCTCCGGATGCTGGAACGCATGGGTATGCTGCCGTTTGTGATCTATCGGCTGCTGCTTGGTGCGGTGTTGTTCTGGATTTATCTATGAGACCGGTAGACAGCCACTAACCCATGCTTGAATCGTTATCCGCAGTTCAATTGGGCCTCGCGGCGCTGATCATTATTGTCGCTTTCTTCGTACGTGGCATCGCCGGTTTCGGCTCTGGTTTGATCGCCATCCCGCTACTGGCGCAGATGTTGCCCCTTTCCATGGTGGTGCCGTTGGTGGGGTTGCTTGACTACCTCGCCTCCACCAGTCACGGGGTAAAGCATCGCCAGGCTATCGTCTGGCGCGATCTGTTGCCGCTGTTACCCTTTACCTTTGCCGGTGTACTTACCGCGCTCTACCTGTTCCATACCCTCGATGGCGATCTGCTGCGCAAGGCGCTGGGTGCATTTATCGTGCTCTATGCCTTTTACACCCTGTTCAGCTCCGGCCCCGGCTTTCATGGCCGTCGCTGGTGGGCGATTCCGGCAGGTGCCTTCGGTGGTTTGATTGGGACGCTGTTTGGTACCGGTGGTCCGTTCTACGTGATCTATTTCCGTCTGCGGCAACTGGACAAGACCGCATTTCGCGCCACCATCGCCACCCTGTTTTTGATCGATGGTGGCAGCCGTATCGTCGGCTACCTCTTCTCCGGTTTCTATAGCGGAGAGACCATGTACCTGTTGGCAGCAGCGCTACCGATCATGATTATCGGTATGTATCTCGGCGGCCATGTCCACACCACCATCAGCCAGCAGAACTTCCAGCGTGCCATTGGCCTGTTGCTGGTGGTGAGCGGAATGGCGCTGCTGCTGCGTTAGGGGCGAAATATGGCGTACTGTCCCTGTGGTTCCGGACTCCCCTATGCCATCTGCTGCGGCCGATTCCACGACGGCACGGCGTTGCCTGCTACGGCCGAGGCACTGATGCGCTCTCGCTATGTGGCCTATGGGTTGAAACTCACCCACTACCTGATAGATACCTGGCACTCCTCCACCGCTCCCGTCGATCTGGATCTCGCAGGGGATAGGAGCCTCTGGCAGCGTCTGGATATTGTTGCCAAAGGGCAGGGTACGGAGGTGGATGATCAAGGCTGGGTGGAGTTTGTTGCCCGCTATCAGGGGGGGCAACTCCACGAGCGTAGTCGCTTTGTGAAGGAGGCGGGACGCTGGTTCTATATAGATGGTGAGATATTGCCACCTCTCCCTGCGCTAAAGCCGGGGCGTAACGACCCTTGCTCCTGTGGTAGCGGCAAGAAGTACAAAAAGTGCTGTGGGTGACGGGGAAAGCGCTGAGTGGCCATGTAAAACAATGGGTTGCAGGCAGGTGCAACAGAATTTGAGGAGAAGGGTTGATCTAAATCAGTAATTTGCTATATTAGTCAACTCTTATGCATTATGTTGTTTCGGATTCACTGTAATGACTCCTCCATCCTCCTTTGGTGGATATTTTTAGGCGCGGCACTCCCCCTTTCGCCGCGCCTTTTTTATTTTCTACCTCTGACGGCAGTTTGGTGGTGTATTCGGCTCTTGTATCTTGCCAAACCATTCTGTATCATTCCGCCTCTTTTCACGAGATACCCCACTCGATTTGGAGTGTTAGATAGATGATCGGGACCAAAACATTCACTGCTACCCCGCAAACCGTCAAACGTGACTGGTTCGTGGTAGACGCCACCGACAAGACGCTGGGCCGTCTGGCCAGCGAGATCGCGCGTCGCCTGCGTGGTAAGCACAAGCCGGAATATACCCCTCACGTGGATACCGGTGATTATATTGTTGTTATCAATGCCGAGAAGGTACATGTCAGCGGCCGCAAGGCGACTGATAAAATGTACTACCGCCACAGCGGCTTTCCCGGTGGCATCAAGTCCATCAGCTTCGACAAGCTGATTCAAAAGGACGCCCCTCAGGTTATCCAGTTTGCCGTTAAGGGTATGCTGCCGAAGAATCCTCTGGGTCGGGCAATGTTCCGCAAGCTGAAGGTCTATGCCGGTCCGGAACACAATCACAGCGCTCAGCAGCCGAAGCCGCTGGAAATCTAATCGTTTAAGGTACGGAAAGACCATGGCAGAGAAAAACACCATTTGCACCGGCCGTCGCAAGAGTTCAGCGGCCCGTGTCTACCTGGTACCCGGCAAGGGTGCCATCACTATTAATAAGCGCACCATCGAAGATTACTTCGGTCGCGAGACTTCACGCATGGTTGTGCGTCAGCCTCTTGAAGCGGTAGATATGCTTGAGAAGTTCGACGTCAATGTCAGCGTTAAAGGCGGCGGTAACAACGGACAGGCTGGTGCCATTCGCCACGCACTTGCCCGTGCCCTGGTGGCCCATGATGAAACCCTGCGCAGCGCCATGCGTAAAGCCGGTTTCCTCACCCGTGACGCCCGCGAGGTTGAGCGTAAGAAGATCGGTCTGCATAAAGCACGCAAGCGTCCGCAATACTCCAAGCGTTAATTCGCTGCTGTATCGCGATGCAAAAAGAACAAAGCCCGCTTCACGCGGGCTTTTTCATTTCTGTCTGCATTGAGGTGCTCGCCTCAGCCATGAACAATGCTCTTCCCGAGACACAGTCCATTTGGTGAAGGATTAATCCGCCGTTCGGGCGACAAAATTCTTTCCAGGGGTCCCCACTAGGGTCTTCTGCAACACATCTGAAGGGGCGTCCAGACTCTAGTGTCCATATATTTTGTGCGACATATACGTTTTGCGAACTCTCTCACATTCGAAAAATTTGTTATAAAACGGGCGGTTAAAATTAATTCCAGCGTGATTTTATCTGATATTTCCTTAAGTTATTGATTTCTATCAATGTTGTAAAATCGCAACACCAGGCCGTTTTGTTGTTTTTTTCGCAAAAAATAGTTGCAAACAAGGCCACTACTCGATAGTCTCATTGGCGGCTCCCCCCGGGGACCACAATTAATTCGAATTAGTTGCTTTGAACAACATGTGTAAAACCACTAGGAGAAACAGATGAAAAAGAATGTAATTGCTCTGGCAGTAGCCGCTGCACTGGCAGCTCCGCTGGCCGCTCAGGCTGAAGTTTCCATTTCAGGTGGCCTGCAGGCTGAACTGACCAGCATCACCGCTTCCGATGCACTGAAGACCGCTGGTGTTGTTGAAGGCCTGGCTCTGCATGATGCCCAGGAAGGCGGTACTCGTGGTTCCGGCAACTGGGGCTTTATCGCTCTGAACGCCTCTGAAGATCTGGGTGGCGGCCTGAAGGCTATCGCCAAGTATGCTTTCAATGTTGATGTAGATGGCAAAGGTCCTTCCCAGCGCGATTCATACGTTGGTCTGAGCGGCGGTTTCGGTACTGTTCTGGCTGGTACCATGAACACCCCGTACAAATCATCCACCGTT
>JBNKBG010000064.1:0-14164 GCA_050287105.1 Thiohalomonadaceae bacterium | reverse complement strand
CAGGCGGCGCCACTGGTGCCGGCATTCCACAACGCCATCTACCGCGACGGCAGCCACAACCGGGTCGCCCTCAATCTGGGGGGCATCGCCAATATCACCATCCTGCCCGCTGATGCCACATTACCCGTGATCGGTTTTGATACCGGGCCAGCCAATGGTCTGATGGATGCCTGGTGTCAATACCGACGCAACGAGGCTTATGACCAGGATGGCCGCAGCGCGGCGAAGGGGAGTGTTAATCTGACTCTGCTGACCGAACTGGAGAGCGATCCCTACTTTGATCTGCCGCCGCCAAAGAGCACCGGGCGTGAGCACTTCAATCTGGACTGGTTCCTGCCCAATCTGCCGCCGGAAGGGTTAAGTGACGAAGACGTGCTGGCAACCCTGTGCGAACTGAGCGCCCGCACCGTTGCCGCCGCCATCCAGCAACATGCCGCGGATAGCAGCGAAGTGATCGTCTGCGGTGGCGGCGCCTATAACAGCCATCTCATGCAACGACTGCGCGCCAACCTCCCCGCTGTCGAGATCGTCAGCAGTGCGGTCTACGGTATTGAACCCCGCTGGATTGAAGCGATGGCCTTCGCCTGGCTGGCACAGCACACCCTGCAGCATCAACCGGGCAACCTGCCCTCGGTCACCGGGGCCCGTGAAGCGGTCATCCTCGGCGCTATCTACCCCGCCTGACAGACAATAAAAAACCGGGTCAGGCCCGGTTTTTTTTATTCCACATCCCACTCTCAACGTTTGTCGATCGACACATAGTCACGCATCGGCGGACCAGAGTAGACCTGGGTGGGTCGGAAGATACGGTTGTCTGCCAGCTGCTCTCGCCAGTGGGCAAGCCAGCCGGCTACCCGTGAGATGGCGAAGATTGGGGTGTACTGATCGACCGGGATACCCATCTCGGCGTAGAGAATCCCCGAGTAGTAATCGACATTGGCATAAACCCCCTTGGCACCAAGTCGATCTTCAGCCGCCTCTTCCAGGGCCATAGCGGTCTCTACCATGCGGCTATGACTCCGCCCCTGCGAGTGCGCCAGCTTCTCCATTAATTTCTGCAAAATTGTCGCGCGCGGATCCTTGACCGAATATTCACGGTGGCCAAAGCCCCAGATCTTGGCCTTCTTGTCCAACTGCTTGTTGAGCCAGTCCGCGGCATTTTGTGGCGAACCGATCTCCTCCAGCATGTCCACCACCTTCTCGTTGGCACCGCCATGCAGCGGACCGGAGAGGGTCCCCACGGCAGAGGCAATCACCCCATAGGGACTGGCCAGGGTTGAACCCGCCACCAGTGCAGCAAAGGTGGAGGCGTTAATGGTGTGCTCGGCGTGCAACACCAGACTGGTGTCCATGATCTCCGCACAGATCGGATCCGGCTCATGGCCGTGCAGCATGTAGAGAAAATTCTCCGCCGTAGTCAGATCTTCCCGTGGCGGGATCGGGTCGTAGCCCTTACGGATGTGCTGCCACATGGCGACGATGACCGGCAGGCGTGCCACCAGCTTCACCGTCATCCGGTGGATGTAGTTAAGGTCGTTGCACAGATCGGAACCGGTAAGACATTCGTTACCTGGATAGAACATCCCCAGACTGGCGATGGCGGTCTGTAGCATCTCCATCGGATGACCCGTGGCCGGAAGGTTCTTCATGATCTCGCGGATGTTGTACTTCACCCGACGATTGCGGCGCAGTTGCTGGTCGAACTCGGCCAGCTCGGCCGCCGTGGGCAGACGCCCATCCAGCAACAGCATGGTGGTCTCTTCGAAGGTGCTGTGCTCGGCCAACTGCTCGATGGGATAACCACGATAGGCAAGAATGCCCTTCTCGCCATCAATGAAAGAGATGTTGGAGCGGGTGGCCGGTACCCCTTCGAGTCCGGGCAGGTAGTCGCTCATAGAAAACCTCGCATAGGGTGGAAGTTTGTCAGGCTGGATATTGTAGGTATATGGGCGGTGCGATGCTACCGCAAACGGAGCTATCGCGCCAAAACAGAAAGGCCCCGGGGCATGAGCACCGGGGCCTGTTCCTTAACCCGCCTGACGAACTATCAGGCAGAGAAGGAGGAGCCGCAACCGCAGGTAGTGGTGGCGTTAGGATTGCGGATCACAAACTGCGCACCCTGGAGATCTTCCTTGTAGTCGATCTCGGCACCTACCATGTACTGGAAGCTCATCGGGTCGATCAGCAGGGTTACACCATTCTTCTCCACTGCGGTATCGCCTTCGTTAATGCTCTCATCGAAGGTAAAACCGTACTGGAAGCCAGAACAGCCACCACCGGTCACATAGACACGCAGCTTCAGGTTATCGTTGCCCTCTTCGGCAATCAGCGACTTGACCTTGTCTGCCGCACTATCGGTAAAAATCAACGGGCTTTCCGCATCACTCATGGACCTTCTCCAGAATATTCGTGTGTAATGGGTTGCTAATTAGCATATCCCAAGTTAATTAGTCAAGATTTGTCCTCGGCATCCGTCTTGGCGGCTGGCTTGTCGTGGTTCGGCCCGGGCAGGAAATCCTGCGCCTTGTCACCGCGATGAACCAGGTTGCCGTTGACCTCGGAGCCACGCACCATCTCAATCAACTTGTAGTAGACGTTGCCGGTCACCTTGGCATTTTCTGCCAGCTCGATGTGCTCGGCCGCGTGGACATCGCCATTAACGCTGCCGTTAAGGATGATATTGGGCACTCTAACCTCACCTTCAATGAGGCCGCGTTCGCTAACGCTGATAATCGAGCCGCTATCGCTCTCAGCGTAGACATTGCCTTTAATCACACCATCAACGTGCAGACCACCGCTAAAAATCACGTCGCCGTGCAACTCGGAATTCTGACCGATCAGAGTGTCGATCTTGGTGCTCTTGCCCTTGGGCAGAGGCTTCTGCTTGCTTCCAAACATGGCTATCGGTTCTCCTGGATCAACCAGTTAATAGACTCGGTCAACTGGGTATGTTTCCGGCTTTTCGGCTTCACGACCAAATTGACCTTACTGGGGATAAACCCTTCTGGCAAGGATAGATCCCCTTCAAAAGACTGAAAATATTTGAAGCGGAAACTCAGTTCACGGGTGTTGTCGCTAAGTTGCGCCAGGGTGTACTCCTTCGGCTGCCCCTCCTCACTCCCCTCTACGGAGAAGGAGATATTACCGTAGGCGACCACACCGTTGCTCAGCACCTGGGTCAACACCAGCTTGTAATGAAATTTACGCTCGATCAGGGTGGGGTTCAGCTCGAAGGTTTGCAGGTTCAGGCCCGCCTTCTGGTCATCGCCCGGCGAAACGATACCCCGGTAAAAGGCCAGCTCCTCTTTCAGCTCCAGGATCTCGTCCTGCAAACCGTTGACCGTCCCTTCCAGCTGTTTGTATGCCTCCTGCTCGATCTGGCTACTGCGCTCCAGCACCGCCATCTGTTCGCGTAACTGGGTATTTGTCTGGTAGCTGCTATCCAGTTCCTGCTGCAGTTGCTGGCGCTGATCAAAAGCGGCGACCACATCATAACCACCATCGCTACGCCCGTATTCGTACATACCCCAGGCGGTCAACAGCGCAACGGCAACTGAACCGATCTGAATCGACAATAACTGCCAACGTGGGCGTGCCCGAACAA
Organism: Thiohalomonadaceae bacterium; assembly: GCA_050287105.1. GTDB lineage: Bacteria > Pseudomonadota > Gammaproteobacteria > Thiohalomonadales > Thiohalomonadaceae > JAPHTQ01. The sequence goes on along the minus strand of JBNKBG010000064.1, from coordinate 10,560 downwards.
CCCGATGGGTCATGGCAACACCGGAATCATATCAAGACCGCTTTTCTCATCCATTCCAAACATAATGTTCATATTTTGTACGGCCTGTCCTGCCGCACCCTTGACCAGGTTATCTATGACCGACAATACCACCAGCGTGTTACCACCCTGCGGACGGTGTAACGCCATGCGGCAAATATTGCCGCCGCGCACACTGCGCGTCTCCGGGTGGGAACCGGCAGGTAGTACATCGACGAAAGGCTCATCTGCATAGCGCTGTTCGTACAGCTCCTGCAGATCAACCGACGAATCTTTCAGATTTGCGTAGAGGGTGGCATGGATGCCGCGAATCATGGGTAACAGATGCGGCACGAAGGTCAGCCCTACCGACTCGCTGGCAACAAGTCCCAGCTTTTCGCTGATCTCCGGCAGATGCCGATGGCCGGCAACCGCATAGGCCTTGAAGCTGCCATCCACCTCACAAAGCAGGTTGGCAACATTTGCACCACGTCCTGCGCCACTGGCACCAGACTTACAGTCGGCGATCAATCCATCGAGATTGATCAGTCCCTCCTCCAGCAGAGGCAGGAAGCCTAGCGTTACGGCTGTGGGATAGCAACCGGGGTTGGCCACCAGTTTTGCGACCCGGATCGCATCACGGTTAATTTCAGGCAGACCGTACACCGCTTCTGCCACCAGATCCGGGCAGGCGTGCTGCATACCGTACCACTGCTGCCAGATATCGATATCCTTAATCCGGAAATCCGCCGCCAGATCGATCACCTTGACCCCAGCGTCGAGCAGTTCCCGTACCTGAGTCATCGCAACGCCGTTGGGCGTGGCAAAAAAGACCACATCACACTGTTTGAGCAGTTCCGTGTCCGGCGCAGTGAATTTCAGATCCACATGGCCGCGCAGGTTGGGATACATATCGGCGACCGCCATCCCCTCTTCCGAACGGGAGGTAATCATGTGCAGTTCAACCCGGGGGTGCGACGCCAGCAAACGTAGCAACTCGACACCGGTGTAACCCGTTCCACCGACAATACCGACCTTGACCATCTCTTTACACAACCTGCAAGCCGAAAGAAATTGATAATAATGCGTGGCATCACAAAGCGAAAGCCCTGCATGCCTTTACGTCAACGACACTCCCCGTCCGCTCTGGCATAATGGCGGCTCGTCTGACACCGCAGAACCGAAAAACGACAACCATGCGCGCCACATTGAACCATCTCAAGTACTCACTGCGTAGCCTGTTCGCCCCGGCGGAATGGCAAGCCCGACTCGTTTTTTGGGGTGGTGCTTTGCTTGTAGGCCTGATCTCCGCGCTATTTGCCCTCGGCAGCGAACAGGTCAGCCATCTATTCCGACAAGTGGAGAGTGAATACACCTACCTGCCGCTACTCGTCACGCCGCTGGGGTTGGCGGCCATCGCCTGGGCCACCCGCCACTTTTTTCCCGGCGCCCAGGGCAGCGGCATCCCCCAGGCCATCGCCGCACTGGATATTCCACCGCAAATGCAGCACCTGCGCCGTGCCGTACTCTCACTGCGCATCGCCATCGGCAAGATCCTGCTGACCCTGTTGGGTCTGCTCTGTGGCGCCTCGATTGGTCGCGAAGGACCTACCGTACATATCGGCGCATCAATCATGTACTCCGTGGGTCAACTCGCCAACTTCCCGCGCCACTACCTGGACAAGAGCCTGATCATCGCCGGCGGTGCCGCGGGGATCGCCGCCGCCTTCAACACGCCGCTGGCGGGGATCGTCTTCGCCATCGAAGAGATGGCGCGCAATTTCGAGGAACGCAGCAGCGGCACCATGCTCACTGCAGTGATCATCGCCGGTATCACCGCGCTGGCGATCCTCGGCAACTACACCTACTTCGGTACCAGTCATGCCTCGCTGCAACTGGACAGCAGCTGGATTGTCGTGCCGGTGGTCGGGATCTGCGGCGGCCTGCTCGGGGGTGCCTTTGCTCGCGCACTGGTCAGCGGCTCGCGCTGGATCGCCCCCTATCTCACCCAATGGCCGATCCTGATCCCGGCACTCTGCGGCCTGGTGGTGGCCATCGCCGGTATCCTCTCCGGTGGCAGTGTCTACGGCACCGGCTACCCGGAAGCGCAAATGGCGATCACCGGTAGTGGCGAAGTGAACAACGCCTTCCCCTTCCTCAAGATCGTCGCCACCGTCGCCTCCTATCTCAGCGGTATTCCCGGCGGAATCTTTGCCCCGTCGCTGGCGACGGGTGCGGGACTCGGCGCGGTGATGGCCCAGTTCTTCTCCGGCCCGGAGGTGCAGGCCATTGTCATCCTCACCATGGTGGCCTACTTCGCCGGCGTGGTGCAGACCCCGATCACCGCCTTCGTCATCGTCATGGAGATGACCGACAACCACTCCATGGTGCTGCCGCTGATGGCCACCGCCTTTATCGCCTACGGTGCCTCCAAACTGATCTGCCACGAGCCGATCTACCGCTCCCTGGCACAGGGCTTTCTCGATCGCCTGCGTGAAGTGGAACCAAAACCGGAAGATCCTGACAAACCTACCGATACCAAAGGCGATTCGCCGCCCTAAACGAATACCGTTACACTTCACCTACTTTCGACTGTTGAGCTCGTTATGAAAATAAAAGAGATCGTCACCGCTATCTTTGTCCTCGCCCTGATCGGCCTGTTGACCTTTATCTGGTTCACCCCGGACGGCCTCAGTCAGGCGCCGGACATCAGCGTTACCACGCTGGACGGAAAGCAGATTGAACTGAAATCGTTGCAGGGTCGTCCGGTACTGGTCACCTTCTGGGCCACCACCTGCCCCGGCTGCGTCAAGGAGATGCCGCACCTGGCAGAGCTCTACAGGGAACTGGCACCGCAGGGACTGGAGATGATCGCCCTCGCCATGGCCTACGACCCGGAGCAGCAGGTGCGCGAGATGATCAAGATTAAAAAACCACCCTACAAGGTGGCGCTGGATCGTGACGGCAGCGCGGCCCTCGCCTTTGGTGATGTCAAACTCACCCCGACCACTTTTCTTATCGCCCCGGATGGACGCATCGTGAAGCAGAAGCTGGGAGAGATGGATATGAACGCGCTGCACAACCGCATCGTCGGTATGCTGGCAAAGAAAGGTTAAACGATGCTTTGGGTCAAATCCTTCCACATCATCTTCGTCGTCTCCTGGTTCGCCGGGCTGTTTTACCTGCCGCGACTCTTCGTCAACCACGCCATGGCGACGGAGAGGGCAGAGATCGAACGACTGAAACTGATGGAGCACAAACTTTACCGCTTCATGACCCCGCTGGCGGTACTGGCGCTGGTCTTCGGCACCTGGTTGTGGCTCGGTTTTGGTTTTAAGGGCGGCTGGCTGCACGCCAAACTGGCGCTGGTGGCCGGTCTCATCGGTTACCACCTCTACTGCGGCAAACTGGTGAAAATGTTCGCCGAAGACCGCAACACCCGTAGCGACAAGTTCTACCGTTTCTTCAACGAAGCGCCGGTGTTAATCCTTGCGGCAGTGACCATTCTGGTCGTCGTTAAACCTTTTTAATCCCTGACTGACGAAGATGCCTCGCCTGCTACGCCGTCTGGCTGCCCTGCTGTTATCGCTGTTGCTGGTACTTACCGTATTTGCAGGCTGGTCGGAATGGAACAGTAACTACCACACCGTATTACCGGGCGAGCTTTACCGCTCAGGACAACTCACCGAACAGCAATTGCAACAACACATCGAACAGGACGGCCTACGCAGCATCATCAATCTGCGCGGCCCCGAACCGGGTGATACGTGGTATGAAACGGAGCGGACTATTGCCCGTCAGCATGATATCGAACATGTAGATTTCGAACTCTGGGCCAGCAAGGCGCTGACAAACCAACAACTCGACGAACTGGTCACACACCTGCGCAAACTACCGAAACCGCTGCTGATTCACTGCTATGGTGGTGCAGACCGCACCAGTCTTGCCTCCGCCCTCTACCTCTATGACGTGAAAGGCGAAACCGCCTCCCGGGCAGTGCAACAATTCTCGATACGCTTCGGTCACTTTCCCTATCTATTCCGCTCGGAGGTTGCGGCGATGGACGAGAGCTTCGAACGCTACGTCAGTCGTTCGCCAGACACACCGTAAGCGCATCGGCCAGTGCTGACATCATCTCGAACCACTGCGCTTTTCCCGGCGTAAGTTCTGCGCCCAGCGGATCGAGCTCACCGTGGCGGGCACCGCTTCCCTCCAGCACCACCGCCACAATGTCGGGACGGAACTGAGGTTCGCTAAAGACGCAGGCTGCCCCACGCTCACGGATCGCCTGCCGGATCTCGGTAATGCGCCTGGCACCGGGACGACGATCCGGGCTCACCGAGATCGCCCCGGCGGGATTCAGTCCAAACGCCTCTTCGAAATAGTGATAGGCATCGTGAAAGACGATGTAGGGACGCTCACGTAGCGGTGCCAGTTGTTGCTGCAGAGAGGCCTCAAGCAGATCGATCCGCTGCACCACATGCTTTGCATTTTCTCTGTAGCGACCGCTGTTGGCAGAATCCAGCACCACCAATTCCGCCGTCACCGCCACGACAATGCGCCGTGCATTCTCCGGGGCCAGCCAAAGATGCATATCCACCTCACCATGGCCGTGCCCTGCATGTTCTTCGCCGTGATGTTCCGCACCCCAGATCCCGCCCTCGCGATTGTCCAGCAGTTGCATCCCTTCCACCCCGGCCAGTTCGATGACCTGCGCCGATCCGGCCAGGGCGGCCAGCGGCTTTTCCAGCATCGGCTCCAGCCCCTCACCGACCCAGACAATCAACTGCGCCCCGGCCAGGGCACGGGCATCGGAGGGCTTTAACGCGTAGGCATGGGGTGAGGCGCCGGGTGGGATCAGTAGCTGCGGTTCAGCGACACCGTCCATCACCCCGGCGACCAGTGAGTGCACCGGCGCAATGGAGACAACCACCCGGGGCGCCGCCGCCAGTGGTAGGGAGCAGGAGAGCAGAAAAAGGAAAAAGAGTGGTCGCAACATGGAGCACCTCGGGAACGTAATGTTATAATGTAACACATTCACCCCATTTTGGAGTCCGGCAAACCTGATGAACGCCCCTTTTCCCCCGGAAGCGCACGACCACCGCGCCTGCGTCGAGGATGCCCTGACCCAGGCCAAAACAATCTGTGCTGAACAGGGTCTGCGCCTGACACCGCAACGGCAGCAGATCCTCGAGCTGGTCTGGCGCGAGCACAAACCGGTGGGGGCCTATGAGCTGCTGGAACGACTGCGCGAAGCCGGTACCAAGGCGGCACCACCCACCGTCTACCGCGCACTGGAGTTTCTCCTCGCACACGGCCTGATCCACCGCATCGAGAGTCTTAATGCCTATACCGGCTGCACCGCACCGGGCACTCCCCACCACGGCCAGTTCCTGGTCTGTAGCCAGTGCCATCACGTCGCCGAACTGGATGAGGCGGCGATCAGCGGCCAGCTCGACGCCAGCGCCAGTCGCCTCGGCTTCGCCATCGAACGGCAGACCGTTGAGATCAGCGGCCTCTGCCCCCTTTGCCGGAGTCAGCACAATGAGTAAATCCCATCCTGCATTGATTGAGGCGCGTGGCGTCACCGTGCATTACGCCAGCCGCATGGTGCTGGACCACATCGATCTGGCAATCCACGAAAAGGAGATCGTTACCCTCATCGGCCCCAATGGTGCCGGCAAATCGACCCTGCTCAAGGTGATGCTCGGCCTGCAAAAGCCCAACCACGGCAGCGTGGCACTCTCGCCCCAAATTCGCGTTGGCTACGTGCCGCAGCGTCTGCATATCGATCCGGTGCTACCACTCACCGTGCGCCGCTTCCTCACCCTCACCGAACGCCGTAACGCTGCACAACTGCAACAGGCGCTGGATGAGGTGGGTGCCAGCAGCCTGCTTGAGGCACAGATGAGCACCCTCTCCGGTGGCGAAACCCAGCGGGTCCTACTGGCCCGTGCGCTGTTGCGCGAACCGCAACTGCTGCTGCTCGACGAACCGCTACAGGGGGTCGATGTCACCGGGCAGAGCGAACTCTACGACCTCATCGCCCGCCTGCGTGATGAGCGCCACTGCGGCGTCCTTATGGCCTCCCACGATCTGCATCTGGTGATGGCGCGCACCGACCGGGTCTTCTGTCTCGATCAGCAGGTCTGCTGCACCGGCCACCCGGAACAGCTGCGCGCCCAGGGCGAGCAGATCATCGCCGGGCCGCTGCCGGGGCTCGCCCCCTACACCCATCACCATCACCACACCCCGGAACATTCCGGCTGGTGCGGCAGCTGCCATCGGGAGGTCAAACACCATGGATGATTTTCTGCTGCACGCCCTGCTGGCAGGACTGATGGTGGCACTGGTGACCGGCGCCCTGGGCACCTTCGTGGTGTGGCGACGCATGGCCTACTTTGGCGACACCCTGGCCCACTCGGCGCTGCTTGGGGTAAGTCTGGGGATACTGCTGGAGCTGAACCTCAACCTGGCCATCGTACTGGTCTGCCTGATCCTGGCGCTACTGCTGGTGGCACTCCAGAACCAGCGCAAGCTCGCCTCGGACACCCTGCTCGGCATCCTCTCCCATAGCGCACTGGCGCTGGGTCTGGTCGCCGTCAGCTTCACCGAAAGCGTGCGCATCGACCTGATGGGCTACCTCTTCGGCGACATCCTCGCGGTGGGTCATGCGGACCTGTGGTGGATTGGTGTCGGTGGGTTGTTCGCGCTGGGGCTGTTGCTGCGACTGTGGCGTCCGTTGCTGGCGATGACGGTACACGAAGAGCTGGCGCAGATCGAAGGGGTCAACATCGGGCGTACCCGGCTGCTGTTCATGCTGCTGATCGCGCTGGTGATCGCCACCGCAATGAAGGTGGTCGGCATCCTGCTGATCACCTCACTGCTGATCATCCCGGCAGCCACCGCCCGCCACTACTCCCGCACCCCGGAGCAGATGGCCCTGCTCGCCTCGCTCATCGGCATGCTGGCGGTGGGCGGCGGGCTGTTTGGCTCCCTGCAGTGGGACCTGCCGGCCGGACCGGCGATCGTCGTCAGTGCTGCGCTGCTTTTTTTCCTGGGTCCGCACTGGTGGCGGCGCTCTTCATGAGCAACCTTCGCCCCTGATAGTTCTGCCACCCCAGCACACCGAGCAACAGCAGCAGGATAAACAGCTGCATCCCCACCCCTTCGATGTTGGGATAGATCCCCAGCAACTCGATCTTGGGAATGTTGATCAACGTGGCGTCGAGCTTGCCTGCCTCCTGCAGCGCCGCGATCCCCTTGCCGGTAAAGACCAGCGCCAGCACAAAGACCAGTGCGCCGGTCGCCATGAAGAACTGACGCAGTGGCAGACGCGGACTGTAGCGCAGAATCAACCAACCCAGCAGCGCCAGCGCACCCGCCGCCGCGGCAAAGCCAATCACCACCATACGGGTACCACTGGTGCTGCTCTGCAACCAGAGGGTCTGGTAGAAGAGAATGGTCTCGAACACCTCGCGGTAGACCGTAATAAACGCCAGGCCGGATAGCGACCAGAGGGTGGTGCTGTTGAGCGCCCTGTCTACACTCTGCTGAATAAACTGCTGCCAGCGCATGGCGTTGGTCTTGCTATGCATCCAGATGCCGACATAGAGCAACACTCCGGCGGCAACCAGCGCCGCGATCGCCTCGGTCATCTCCCGCGCCTCACCACTGAAGCTCCACAGATAGGTGGCAGCCCACCAGGTGAACAGGCCGAAACCGAGGGCGCCGATCCAGCCGTAATGGAGATAGCGCATCGCATCGACACGCTCGGTCTTGATCAGGAAGGCGGCCAGCGCGGCCAGCACCAGGATCGCCTCCAGCCCCTCGCGCAACAGAATGACGAAGGCGCTACTAAAGGCCGTGACGCCGCTCAGGGCGACCCCATCCATGGCGCGACGTGCGTCGCCAAAGAGTGAATCCAGCTCCGCCATGCTGTGCTCTGCCTCATTCACCGGGATACCGTCGCGGATCCCCTTGCGGAAGGAGGTCATCGCCCGCTCGATGCGGGTCAACAACTCCGGATCGACATTGCGCAGCGAGGTCTCGGCCAATTCGAACCCTTCAAGGTAAGCACTCACTGACAGTTGGTAGGCCTCTTCCTGCATCCCTTTGCGATAGGCGGTCAGGCTCTCATCCAGTTTGGAGGAGGCGAGATCGATGGGATTGGCAAACCAGAAGCCGTTCGGATGGTTACGCAGCCAGAGCATGTGGTCGCGACTACTTGAACCGTATTTCACCTCGATCTCATTGGGGGACATGGTGGTGATCTGCGCCAGGGTCAGCTCCGGTGTCTCACCAATCGGCATCACGTCGGTAGGCATGCCGAGCGAACCGACATAGAAGGCCAGGCTCCAGCGCGCATCGTCACTGAACTTGGTGAAGGGAGCCATCGCCGTCCCTTCCACACCCAGGGTGATGGTGTTGTAGAGACCATAGATGGAGCGTTTCGCGGCCCGCTGACTGTCGGTGAAGGCAATGGGTGCCGGGTTCAGTTCTGCCGCCTTCTTGCCATCACCATTGCCGCTCTCCCCATGACAGGCGGCGCAGTTGGTGGCATAGAGCTTCTCCCCCAGGGCAAAATCGGGGGGCCGACGCGGGGTGGGCAACACATTAAATTCGGTCAAAACCAGCTCACGCATCTGTGCGGTCAGTTCGGCCACCATGACGCCATCGGCACGCTTCTCCACCAGCGTCACCAGTTGCGCAGACTGCTGCTGCAGCTTTGTCCTGGCCTCGCCCCCAGGCATGGCCGCTGCGTCAGCGGCAATCCCTGCGGCAAAATCGCGCATCTCCAGATACTCTTCCCGGTTCTTTACCTCGCCATCCTTGACCGCACTGCCGTAGTCCACTGCCATATAGTCGAGCATCTGTAACATGCCCACCGGATTGCTCTCTGCACGCAGCAGGCCCGGTAACAGCAGCAAAAGGGTCAAAATCAGCCTTGCCATGGTTTACTCACTCGTGTTGGGTAGGTATGGCCTTAATATAGATGATAATCATTCTCATTTGCAACAACTAAAACGCGCCTGAGTGAAGATTCGCGTTTTTAAGCTGTTTTACGAGAGCTTCTATAGCTGCCCGGCTTCTGTGTCCGGCTGCCAATAGGTTACCATCTGCACTCGCCGCCAGGCTCGCCCGTCGGCATAACCGTAACTCTACCTGAATAAAGAGCAATCATGGACCCACGCGAAGACCTGGTGCGCCACTACCACTGGCTGCGGCAATACGGCAACAACGACTCCCACAGCGGCAACGCCTCAGTACGGGTCGGCGACGATTTCTGGGTGACCCCCACCGGTGCCTGCGCCGACACCCTTACAGCAGACCAGTTGATCCGCTGCGAAGTGAATGGTCACTGCGGCGATGGCGCCTCCCTCGATGCGCCGCTGCACCGGCTGGTCTACCAGAAAAACCCGGAGGCGGTCTCCGTGCTGCACAGCCACGGCCCGCACAGTGTGGCCCTGACCCTCGACGGCAACGACTTCATTCCGCCCGACTTCGAAGGCTTCTACTACTTCCCCCGCGTGCCGGTGATCACCGTTCCCTACGACCGCTATGTCGAACTGGCCCCGGAACAGGTCTCCGCGGCCCTGGCAGAGTACAAGATCGCCATCGTGCGCGGTCACGGTGTCTACGCCTGGGGCAAGAGCATCAACCTCGCCTACAAATGGAGCTGCTCGCTGGAGCTCTCCGCCAAAACCGCCTTCATCGCGATGCAGGCCGGAACCATGACGAAATAATGAGTGTGTCCTCGATCCCCGTGGTGCTGATCTTCGCCGGTAACGATCCCACCGGCGGTGCCGGTATCGTCGCCGACATCGAAACCGTCGCCAGCATGGGCGCTCAGGCGGCGCCGGTGATCACCGCGCTGACGGTACAGGACACCCAGAACGTCTCGCGGGTGATCCCCACCGACGCCACACTGGTGATCGAACAGGCCCGCGCGGTGCTGGAAGATATGCCGGTGGCGGCGATCAAGATCGGCCTCATCGGCAGCGTGGAGAATATCGAGGCGATCCACTCCATTCTCATCGACTACCCGGATATCCCGGTGATACTCGATCCGATCCTGCGCGCCGGGGGCGGTAAGCGCCTCGGTAATGATGAAATGCAGAACGCCATGCGCGAACTGCTCTTCCCCTGGACCACGGTGCTCACCCCCAATAGTGAAGAGGCGCGTGCCCTGGCCCACGAGGCGGACACCCTCGATGCCTGCGCCCAGGAACTGCTTGATGCCGGTTGCGAACTGGTGCTGATCACCGGCGGCCACGAAAACAGTGAAAGCGTGGATAACCGCCTCTACGGTAACCACCGTCTGCTGGAGACCTTCTCCTGGGATCGCCTACCGCACACCTACCACGGCTCCGGCTGCACCCTCGCCTCCGCCATCGCCGGAATGCTGGCACAGGGGCTGGAACCGTTCACCGCCATTCACGAGGCGCAGGAATTTACCTGGGAAAGCCTCAACCACGGCATCCGCCTGGGCATGGGCCAGCACCATCCCAACCGCCTGTTTTGGGCACGAGATGAAAATGATGAGGAATAAACAATGAAGAA
>JBNKBG010000063.1:0-14470 GCA_050287105.1 Thiohalomonadaceae bacterium | reverse complement strand
CTCGACGAACTCTTCCTCACTATCCAGCATGAACTGTTCGACCTCGGCGCGGAACTTTCGGTGCCGGGACGCAATGCCATCGACGAAGATTGTGTAAAACGTCTGGAACAGGCGCTGGACCAATACAACGCCGAGTTGCCAAAACTTGACGAGTTCATCCTGCCTGCAGGTGGTGATGCCACTTCCCACTGCCACATGTCTCGCACTATCTGCCGCCGTGCGGAACGAAGTGTCTACAGCGCCAGCAAGGTACAGGCGATTAACCCACAGGCCAACGCCTACCTCAACCGCCTCTCCGACCTGCTGTTCGTCGTTGCCCGTATCCTGGCGCGTCACGAAAACGGCGGTGAAGTACTGTGGCAGCCAAAACAGAAACCGGCCGACACATGAGACGCCAACACCTCCTGCTATTACTGCTTCTCCTGCCAAGTCTGGCAAATGCAGCAAACTGTCCGCGCATCGTCAGCCAGTCACCCTACATCACAAAAACCCTGCAGTGGCTGGGACTGGAACAGTGCATTGTCGGCGTCAGCCGATACGATACCCTCGACCGACCGCAGACAGGCGGCGTGATCGATCCTGATGCGGAACTGATCGCCGTACTGGAGCCGGAACTGCTGTTTGTCTCTGACTGGAGCGACGAGAAAACCCTTAGCCGCATCACCCCGCCGGACACACATGCGTTCCGCCTCGGCGGCTTCGGCAGCATGGCGGAGATCGAAGAGAACCTACTCACCATCGGTCAGGCAACCGGCATATCTGATATCGAAAAACGGGTAACGGAATTTCACCAACAGTGGCAACAGGCAGCGGCAGCCATTCACGGTGACGGGAAACGCATCCTGCTGCTCTCCTCCTGTTCCGGCCTGCCCTATTCCTTTGGCAAAAAGCGGTGGCTGGGAGACCTGTTCACCCAGGCAGGATTCGTAGTAGCGGAAACCGAGGAAAAACTCCGCAACATCGGCCCCGGTAACGAATACACCACACTCAATGCCGTGATCGACGCGCTCCAACCGGAAATGCTGTTCATCTTCGATCACAAGGATCGCAAGCAGTGTGCGTTTATCAAACCCAAAACACCGATCCGCATAGTCAATCTCGATGGCAGCAAATATCTCAATCCGTCACCGCAACTGCTGGATGCCCTTGTCGACCTGAAACAGGCTACGAATAACGCCCCTTTGCCCAGCGCCAATTAAGGGCGATAATCAAGGCAACATAACGCAAGGAGCAGTCCATGAACCCACCCATCGTCGTTATCGGTACTGGTGAAATGTCCGGTGTCTTTACCCGCGGTTTTCTCAAACAGGGCTACCCGGTCTTTCCGGTCAACCGCAACACCGATATGGAGAAGGTTGCCAGGGCGCTGACTTCACCCGCACTGGTGCTGGTCACCGTGGGCGAGAACGACCTGCACACCATACTGGACAAAATCCCTGCGGCATGGCGCGACTGTCTGGCACTGCTGCAAAACGAACTGTTGCCGCGCGACTGGGAAGCGCACGGTCTGCAACACCCTTCGGTGGTCTCCATCTGGTTTGAAAAGAAAAAGGGCCAGGACTATCGCGTGGTTGCACCATCACCGGTATACGGTGGCGCGGCACGCATCATTGAAGGTGCACTGCAATCCCTCGACATTCCCACCTGGGAAGTCGGCAGCGCGGCAGAGATGGAATACGAACTAGTACGCAAAAACCTCTACATTCTCACCACCAACATCAGCGGCCTTGCATTGCCGCCGGGTACCGAGGTGGGTGAGATGTGGGAAAAACACCGTGAACTGGCGGAGAAAGTCGCCCACGAAGTGCTCGATATTCAGTTCCACCTCATTGGCAAAGAGCTGGATCGAGAGAAGGTCATCGCCGGTATGGTAGAAGGCATCGAAGGTGACCTGCACCACAAGTGCATGGGCCGCACCGCCCCGGCACGACTGGAGCGCAACCTCGGCTTCGCCGACGAGGCGGAACTGGCTGTGCCGAAGTTGCGTGAGATATACGCAAAGGTGAAAGGTGAAAGGTGAAAGGTGAAAGGTGAAAGGTGAAAGACAAGATTTTTGTCTATCTCCAACCATTCCCGGCCTTCATTCTTTAACCTTTTTCCTTTGACCTATCTTTTCAGGCGCTCTTCTGAACATCACTTTTATGCAGCGCCAGAAACGCCTCTGCCCCTTCCCTGCCCATATATTTCTGCAACACCCGCTCATCGGTCTGGCGCAGGTCGACCATAATCAGGCCATCGATGCAGTCGTTAAACGCCTTATCCACATTAAAGCCAAGCAGGCGACCGCCCAGTTTCAGATACTGCTTGATCAACACCGGCACGCCCTTCTCGCCGCTCTCCTGAATTGCTACCAGCTCGGAGACATTATCGATGCTACCCATCCCCGCCAGTTCCGCCTGTTGCCAGATGGGGCGCAGGGTACCGCGATAGGGTTTGCGTGGACGAATGTGGCGGCTCAACTGATTGTCGTAATTATTGGCGCGCAGAAAATCGACCAGCAGTTGTTGCGACACGGAGCAGTAGTCGTTGCTGATGCTCACCGGGCCGAACAGCACCGCGTAACGAGGATGGCTGGCAACGAACTGACCGATCCCTTTCCATAGCAACATTAGCGGGGCAAAGCTGCGCTGGTATTCAGGACGGATAAAGGAGCGCCCCAGCTCAATCGCTGGATTGATCGCCTGAAGCAGGCGCTTGCTGTAACGGAACAGGGAGTGGCTATAAAATCCCTTCTTGCCATACTTCGTCGCGATTTCGTCGGCCAGACCAAGACGATAGGCGCCCACCACCTCGCGGCTCTCTTCGTTCCAGATAAAGAGATGCAGGTAGTAGCTATCATAGAGATCAATGTCACTCGCCTTGCCTGTGCCTTCACCGACGGCACGGAAAGTTAGCTCACGCAGGCGTCCCAACTCCTGTAACAGCCAGGGGATCTGTGCGGCACGGGCAAAAAAGACTTTCAGGCTACCGCTCTCCGCCAGTTGTTGCGCTGCAGGAAGCACTGCGACCTCGGCCGCCAGCAGTTGCGGATCGATCGCTTTAGCCACCTCCTCCATCGCCGCGGTTTGCTGTACCACCGCCGCACTCTGCTGCACCTTGTCGTTCCGGTTCAGCATGTAACAGCGCAGGCGCAGGTATTTGGCGATCTCGTCATCATTGCCGTTGCTGGTCACCCGCTTATTGCTGATCGCCTCACCCACACGCAGTTCGATCACACGATTGCGCTTATTCGCCAACTCACGCGGCAGCAACGGGCTGCGCAACAGCGGATGCAGCAGGCCCAAAGCATGGAACAGGATGCTGTTGCGCCCGGCAATATGCACCGGCACCACCTCGGCGCCGGTTTTGCGGATCATTCGCGCAATACCCGCATCCCATTTAATGTCGCGTATGGTGAAATTGCGCGGACGAAAACGGGAGACATCACCGGCAGGAAACACCACCAGCAGGCCACCCTCTTTCAACCAGCGCATCGCCTCACGCACGGGTTTGAGGTTTTCGCGGGTAGCCGTAGCGTTCCCGTAGGGGTTAACACCAATAATCGTTTCACTCAATTCAGGGATCCGCTTGAGCAATCCGTTGGCCATGATGCGTACATCCGGGCGCACCTGGCGCAGCAGCAGCGTCATGATCACCCCCTCGATACCACCGAAGGGATGGTTGGCGACAACCACTACCGGGCCGCTTTTCGGGATATTGTGCAAATCGCCATCGACAATCCGCGGTACCACATTCATATATTGCAGCGATTGCGCAGCAAACTCATCCGCAGTGTCGGTCTCATCCAGGCACTCATAGCCTTTGGCCAGCCAGTCAAGGCCAAGCAGGCGTTCTGTCAGATTGAGTAGCGGTGCTTTGACCACACGCGGCAGCGAGGTCAGCAGGAGGTCATCAATACGGAAAGGATTAAACGGTTTTTTCGCTGACATAATTCATACCCGGTTGTTGGCACACGTGGGCATGAATCTAGGGGAGAAATATGAAACGACGGAGTAAGAATCATGACGGTTTGATGACGATAACTATTCCTTTCTCACTTCCTTAATAATTGCACACATCTGCGCCGCCCCCTGCAGCAGTCGCGGTGTTGCCCGTTGCAGCAGATCGGGGGGAATGAAACGCAACCCACTGTTGCGCACCGCCTTGAGGCTGTCCCACTTCTTCCACTCATCCAGCCACTCGGGACGCTCCTCGGCCATACCACTGGCGATGATCACATCCGGATCGGCGGCGATCACCGCTTCCTCGGAAATGGTCGGAGTAAGCGCAGTCAGATCGGCAAAGACATTCTCACCACCGCAGAGGCGAATCACATCGCTAATCAGGTGAGTGCCGTTAACCGTCATCAACGGTCGATTCCATATCTGGTAAAAGACCTTCAGCGGCGGCTTACCCAGACTGGCTTTGCGCAGTTGTTCCAGCGAGGCGGTAAATGCGGTTGCCTGGGCGATCCCTTTATCGGGATGACCGGTCAGTTTGCCGAGATTACGCAGTTCCACGGCAATATCCTGTAAACGACGCGGCTCGCTGCGATAAACCTTCAGTCCCAGCTCCTCCAGCTTTTGCAGCAGCCTCTTGTCATTGCCACTCTCCCAGCCCACCACCAGATCGGGATTCAATTGCAGCAATGCTTCAAGATCCACATTGCCGTAACCGCCGACGCTGGGCAGCTTCTTCGCCGCCTCGGGATAGTTACTGAACGCCACCACCCCAACGACCTGCGCCCCTGCTCCCACGGCGAACAGCTGTTCAGTAACATGCGGCGCCAGACTGACGATGCGCTGCGCCGGTTGCGCCAACACCACCTCAAGACCCACCTCGTCGGTCACGATGATCGCTGCCCGTAGCGGCAGGCTCATGAACAACCCAAGCAGAATCAAGCCAAATCGTGACATGCAGACATCCTCAACATTTGCTGTGTAGACCAATCAGCGGCTTCAAAGTTTACCATTTCCATCACCAGAGCATTCCCGTTACCATCACCGCCCATGAACAAAACCCTCATGATTCAGGGCACCGCCTCCGACGCGGGCAAAAGCACTGTCGTCGCCGGACTATGCCGCCTGTTCTATCGCCGCGGTCTTCACGTGGCACCGTTCAAGCCGCAGAACATGGCGCTCAACAGCGCGGTCACCAGCGACGGCGGCGAGATCGGCCGCGCCCAGGCGGTGCAGGCCCAGGCCGCCGGACTGGAACCGCACACCGACATGAACCCGGTGCTGCTCAAGCCGTCGAGCGACATGGGCGCACAGGTGATCATCCACGGCAGGGCGTTGGCGCAGATGGAGGCGCAGGACTATCACGCCTACAAACGCACCGCGATGCAGGCGGTGCTCGACTCCCACGCCAGGCTCAACGCGCAGTACGAACGCATCGTGGTCGAGGGCGCGGGCAGCCCGGCGGAGATCAACCTGCGCGAGGGTGACATCGCCAACATGGGCTACGCCGAGGCGGTGGACTGCCCGGTGATCCTGGTTGCCGACATCGACAAGGGCGGCGTCTTCGCCCAGATCGTCGGCACCCTGGAACTGGTCTCTCCTAGCGAACGCGACCGGATCAAAGGCTTCATCATCAACCGCTTCCGCGGCGACATCGCCCTGCTGCAACCGGGCCTCGACTGGCTGGAAGAGAAAACCGGCAAACCGGTATTCGGCGTGCTGCCCTACCTGCACGGCCTCCACCTGGAAGCGGAAGACGCGCTGCCGCGTGACGCCAACAGCCACGACACTTCGTTCCGCATCGTTGTCCCGGTCCTGCCGCGGATCAGCAACCACACCGATCTCGATCCCCTGCGTCACCACCCCGGCGTCACGGTTACCTTCGTCCCGCCCGGCGACACACCGCCACCCGCCGATCTGGTGATCCTCCCCGGCAGCAAAAACGTACGCGCCGATCTCGCCTGGTTGAAGCAGCATGGCTGGGATGACTACCTGCAACGCCACCTGCGCTACGGCGGCAAGGTGATCGGCATCTGCGGCGGCTTTCAGATGCTGGGCGAAGCGATCCACGATCCGCAAGGATTGGAAGACAGACCGGGCAGCAGTGAAGGACTCGGCCTGCTGCCGATGCAGACCACCCTGGAAAACGAAAAACAGCTCACCCGCGTCAGCGGTCGACTGACCCTCGACGATGCCCCGGTGGAAGGCTACGAGATCCACATGGGGGTCACCAGCGGCCAAGCACTCGAACAACCTGCCGTTATTCTCGGCGAGATCAAAGATGGCGCCATCAGTAAAGACAATCAGGTCCTCGGCACCTACCTTCACGGCCTGTTCGAGCGGCAGGAAGCCTGCGACGCCTTGCTTCACTGGGCCGGATTGAAAGAAAAACAGGCCATCGACTATCACGCTCTGCGCGAGCGGGAGATCGACCGACTGGCCGATAGCATGGAACAGCACCTCGACATGGCGAAAATCGAGGCATTGTTCAACTAACCCTAGGTCGGGTTAAGCAACAAGGCCTACATGGACGTAGGCCCTAGAACGACGCAGGAGCCAAAGTCGCGGCCGTAACCCGACAATCCATCCGTCGGATTACGCTGCGCTAATCCGACCTACCTACTCCCCCTCAGGGGGAGGGGTTGGGGAAAGGGGATCAAATAAAACCCTCTCTCATAAATCCCGTATAATCCCCGCTCACCCAAATCGCGAAGAACCATGGATCTATCCCCACTCAATCAAACCCTCGCCCGCATTGAAGCCGACCCGCGCTCCGGCCAGTCGCTGCTGCTCTACGCGCTGATGAAAACCCTCTCCATCCCTCAGGGTGGCCACTCCTACCTGCTGACCAAGCTGAAGGAGATGGAGCCGGACACCCGCCAACTCGCCTACGGCCTGATGGAATTGATGGCCCAGGGCGCCACGGCAAAACAGGAGTGGCAACTTGCCGAAGCGAAGATGGACCGCGCCATCGGAGGCGTTTGATGGCAAAGCACTTCTGGGAAGAAAAGAGCCTCGCCGAAATGAGCCGCGAGGAGTGGGAAAGCCTTTGCGACGGTTGCGCCCGTTGTTGCCTGATCAAACTGGAAGACGAGGACACCGCTGAACTCTTCTACACCAGCGTCGTCTGTCGTTACCTGGATCGCAAACAGTGCAGCTGTAACGTCTACAGCGAACGCGCCACCCTCGTCCCCGACTGTGTCGAGCTGGATCAGAAAAACGTCTTCGAACTCAACTGGATGCCCAATAGCTGCGCCTATCGCCTGTTGGCCGAAGGCAAATCGTTATATGAATGGCACCCACTGATCAGTGGCGACAGAAAGAGCGTACACAAGGCGGGAATCTCGGTGCGTAGCTTCGCCATCAGCGAAGACGAAGTGGCATCGATAGAAGAGCTGGAAAATTATATTATCGATTGAGCAGCTAAATGGGTGGAGGGAATACAGAGTACTCCCTCCACCAGCAACATCAGTTCACACGCTTCATTTCGCCACGAAGTGACTGCGGCACATCCTGAAGCAGCACGATGGAGATGCTTCCATCAGTCGCTGTGTTGTTGTGGGCTGTTTTTCCGTTCAGATTTGTTGAAACCTGTTCCGGTGTGAGGGTGTACATAGCCCCGTTCATGGGATCGACAATGAACCAGCCGATCAGGCCACCAAAGATGATATTACCTCCGATATACCAACCGTTCGGACTGGATTTAATCGGAACAACCTGACTTTCATAACCGGCTTTTGAGATGGTAACGGTGTAACCCTTACCACCCCAGTAGCTGCCATCACTTTTGTGCAGCGTTACTGTTGTCGGTGTAGTTCCTTTGAACACTTCAGAGCCTCGTTCATCAACGATGGTTATCGTTGCATCGCTCGGGGTACTGGAAATCGGTACAAGCTGGGTTTTATCTCCTACTATCGTTGCGCATCCGCCCAACAGCAAGGTTACAAGTGCCAACCCACAGATACTCCTGTTCATACTTTCTCCTTTATTGTTGTATTCGACGGTTCTCCGCCGTCGGTGAGGTTATTACATTGCGTGAATAGATAACAAGACGGTCATACAGAAAAAATAGCCCCATACCTGAGTCTGCGACTCAGGCACTAAGACTAAGGTATTGGGAGGTAGGGTATTATTCTGGCTGTTTCGATCCATCCTGCCGCGGTCAGTCGCGATAGTTGAATACCTGTCTGCTTGAGCGAATCTCACACACTTTATTCAAATCCACATCGGCACAAACCCAACCGCTTTCATTCTCATTGCCCTTCACAAGAAGGTCATCAGGCAGGAAAATCGTAATCGATGGGTGTGTAGACACTTGCCCAGCCAGTGTTGGTATTCACCGCCACCGACCACCCGCCACACCGAGTCGGGTGACTGGATGACGTAGCACTGTGAACCAGTGCTACATCATCCAGTCGCTATCAACCACAGTGACGAAATGGAGGTGCAGCTTTTCGTCACCTGCTGTCGCTGCAGAGAACTCGGCAGTGGCGTACTCTTCCAGCTCCTTTCTGTCGCTGCTGTGTGCCACCAAGCGAAAGCGGTTATAGCCATGCGAGTCCCTGTCCTGTTTTCCGCTATCGATCAACTTACCGATATGACTGGTAACCACTTCGACAGGAGTATCAGGGAGAATATAAATCAGGAGCGTATCGCCCACGACAATGCGGGTTGCCTTTGCGGACACAAGCTCGATCTCGGAAACCTCAATCTTGCGAAAGACTTCATCCGGGCAACCGCAACCGAGAACGTTACGGACAAAGGCAGTTATCTTTTCATCACGCAGATTGTGATTCATCGTCAGACGACAACCCGATTCCGACCCTCTTCCTTGGCGCGGTAGAGTTTCACATCACAGGACTTCAGCCACTCTGCCACATCCATGTCACTATGAAGACGACTGACCCCAATACTGAGGGTAATGCTTCGATCGACGATGAGCAGGCTGTGCTCCACTTCATGGCGTAGCTTCTCTGCGACCCTGGCCCCATGGTGCTCATCGGTATTATGGGCAAGCAGAAGAAACTCGTCACCACCAACGCGAAACACCATATCGCTGCTCCGGGCACGGGCCTTGATCAGTTCGCTCAGGGTTTCCAGGATTCGGTCGCCGATATCGTGACCGTGCGTGTCGTTAATCTCCTTAAAACCGTCGATATCGAAACTGAGCAGCGTCATCGGCACGCCAGTGCGTTGGCTTTGCGCCATCGCCTGATGCAGGGCGTCATTCAACAAGGTGCGGTTATACAGCCCGGTCAAGGTATCGGTGACCGCCTGCCCATGCAACAACTGATAAAGCATGCAGATCACGCGCATGGAGATATAGGCAAACAGACTAACGCCCAACAACACCGCGGTGAAACGGACAGCCAGCGCAGGTTCCAGAACGTACCAGGCGGAAGGGATGATTGCAGACAGACTCAGCAGGTTAAAAACCCAGGCACGTTTTTCCGGCAGGATGAAGTAGTAGGCCACCACCAGCAGGAACGGCCAGTAGCTGCCAGGCGCACCGAGTTCAACCAGGGCATAGGCAACGGTAAACCCACCGAGGGGGGCTACCAGCCAGGTATTGATCCAGAGGCTGTATCTCCCCTGACTTCCGTACCAGACATTGATCCCGCACACCGCGATAATCAATGAGGAGGCGATGGCGATGATATACAGCCCTTCGACAAAGGCATGCAAGGTGAACGGCGTCAGGACAACGATCATAATCAACGAACAACCTAGCGTTGACTTGATCAGGAAGTCTGGAATCATGGTGTCAGCGTGGTGCATTTTCATTATTGGCGTTTTCCTTGCCGTGTTTATTATCAAATTCAGTTTTATTATCTATCGACAACCAATCAATAACCCTTCAATTTAAGCGCAATCTTATCCCATTCATATTTCCAGATTTTGCTCGATTACATCAGCCCCCATCACGCTGACCAGGCCCTGATGCCCATAGCCCAACATGAAATACTGCGGGATCATCCTTTGGTCGCATACCTAAATCTT
Source organism: Thiohalomonadaceae bacterium (assembly GCA_050287105.1). GTDB lineage: Bacteria > Pseudomonadota > Gammaproteobacteria > Thiohalomonadales > Thiohalomonadaceae > JAPHTQ01. The sequence continues at coordinate 4,532 of JBNKBG010000063.1, read as the reverse complement.
TACGAATTTCATAGAAGAGTTCTGAAAGTAATTTGTCATGCAATTCCCCTGTAGCTCTGTTTGGATTTCTAATACTTGTGGCTTCACTATATGTGCGTTAAGCCTTAATAACAGGGTACGGAGCGATCAAGTTCAGTTTATTTCTGATTAGAGAATAGGCTTTCTGTGAATCCGGCGTACTTTCCCCATGAATAATTCCACCAAGACACACAGCCAATTCCTTATAATGTTCAAGCTTTTCCTTTCTTAGTTCACCTTCGTGCTCACGCTTTTTTGTAAACCAATAACTCGCGCCAGCCAGTCCAATAGCGCCGCCAGATGCGATTAAGGCTGTGATAATTTCATCAGACATTATCGTGCTTTCCAATAGTCAGGCTTACGATGCAGATTCATCACCGCCACGATATAGATGCCATCTTGTTCTTTGGTGTACAGAATGCCGTAAGGGAACCGTTTTACCAGCGAGCGCCGGATTTCACCATCAAGTACCGCCCATGCCTTGGGATACTCGATTGATCGCTGAATGGTCGAATGAACTTCCAGTGCAAACTCGTAGCCGAGTCCCGGCTCGATGTTTTCGTAATAATCTATGGCTTTATTAAATTCTTCTTCCGCATCCGGGTGAAAGGAGAAACTCATTTTTCGAACCGTTCCCTCACTCTGTCAAAGACTTCCTTTCCTGGCACAGGCTTTACCGCACCGGAACGGATTTCAGCAAGACGGCGCATGGCAACCGCCGCCCATTCCTTGTCGATCTCAGCCTCCGGCGGGTTCAAACTGCGTAGCAACGAATCCACGACCATGACACGTTCTTCTACCGGAAGCGATACAACTTCATCGATCAGTTCTTTTGTATTCATACCAGCACCTCATCTTCGGGTGACATTATGTTATGGAGCATATGCCCCTATCTACCACAGGTAAAGTACCTCATGGCGGACCTATACCTGGATTCCGGCCGCGACTTTGGCTCCTGCGTCGCTCTAAGGCCTACATCCCTGTAGGCCTTCGCTGGCTTGAATGACTTGCTTTTCCTCTGCGTACTCCGCGCCCTCTGCGGTGAATGGATTTTATCTATCCCAAACTCTTACTCACCACCTCATACACATCCTTGGAACAGCCCCCATCCAGTATCCGTTGCAGTTGCGCCCGAATCATCTCTTGCCGCGGTTTGTCGTAACGCCGCCACTGCGTCAGCGGGGTCAACATACGTGAGGTGACCTGCGGATTGAGCTTGTCGAGTTCGATAATGAAGTCGGTGAGGAAACGGTAGCCCTCGCCGTCGGCGCGGTGGAAGGCGACCGGGTTACGCATGCCGAAGGTACCGTAGAGGGCACGCACCCGGTTGGGGTTCTTGATGTTGAAGTCTTTGTGTTGTGCCAGTTGTTTGACCGCGTCGAAGGTTTCCGCCAGCGGCGCAACGGCCTGGATGGCGAACCATTTATCCAGCACCAGGTTGTCGCCTTTCCATTTGGCGTAGAAATCTTCCAGCGCTGCAGCAGCACTGGCGTGACCATTGGCCACCAATGCACCGAGGGCGGCAAGGCTGTCGGTCATGTTGTCGCTGTTGCGGTACTGCGCGTTGCAGGTGGTCGCTGCCGCTTCGTCGTCGAGCAGCATCAGATAACTGAGGCATCGATTTTTCAGGCGACGACGGCCCATGGCGGCGGGGTCGATGCTGTAGGCGACCTTGCCGTCGCAGGCGGTGTAGGTTTGTTGCAGTGCTGTCTGGTGCTCCTTTGCCAGTTCACGACGCAGTGACAGATGCACTTCATGCAGCAACAGCGGATCGACTTCGTCGATAAAGCCAGCGACGTAGTTTTCATCCGGCAGGGTGATCGCTTCGGCGACCAGTGCCTGATCCAGTTGTTTGTCCGCCAGCGTATGACCGATGGCGGCGGAGAGGCCGCTATGCGAGGCAGGCGCACTCCCCTCTTTTGCCGCGTTGTAGTGATTGAGCAGTACACGCAGCGCCAGTTGTTGGCCCGCTTCCCAGCGGTTGAACGAGTCGTTGTCGTGGCCCATGAGGAAGGCCAGCTCTTCGTCGCTGTATTCCATCCGCAATTTGATCGGTGCAGAGAAGCCACGCAGCAGTGACGGCACTGCGCCTTGCGGTACATTCTCCAGGGTGAAGGATTGCTCTGCGTTTTCCAGCAACAGAATACGCTCTTCACCTGCAGCTTCCTTTTCACCCTTCAGCCGCAACGGCAACGGTTTGCCGTGTTCATCAAGCAGCGCGGTTTTCAGCGGGATCGGCAGCGGCTGTTTGCTCTCCTGTCCCGGTGTCGCCGGGGTGTGTTGAGCGAAGTGCAGTGTCAGGCTCTGCTCGCCTGCGTGGTATTCACGCTTCACCGTGACCTGCGGCGTACCTGCCTGACGATACCAGTTGAGGAATGAGGTGAGATCGTAATCGTTGGCATCGGCCATCGCCTGCACGAAGTCTTCACAGGTGACTGCCTGGCCGTCGTGACGCTCGAAGTAGAGGTCGCTGCCTTTGCGGAAACCCTCTGCGCCGAGAATGGTGTGCAGCATGCGGATCAGTTCTGCGCCCTTTTCGTAGACGGTGAGGGTGTAGAAGTTGTTGATCTCCACGTATGAGTCGGGACGCACCGGATGAGCCATCGGCCCGGCGTCTTCAGTGAACTGGTGGCTGCGCAACATGGTAACGTCGTCGATACGCTGTATCGCGGCGGAGTTCATGTCGGCAGAAAACTGCTGATCGCGGAAGACGGTGAAACCCTCTTTCAGGCTGAGCTGGAACCAGTCGCGGCAGGTGACGCGGTTGCCCGACCAGTTGTGAAAATATTCGTGGCCGATCACCCCTTCGATGCCGTAGAAGTCGATGTCGGTGGCGGTCTCCTGCTTGGCTAGCACGTAGCGCGAGTTGAAGATGTTGAGGCCCTTGTTCTCCATCGCGCCCATGTTGAAGTCGTCCACCGCGACGATCATGAAGATGTCGAGATCGTATTCACGACCAAAGACCTGTTCGTCCCAGGCCATCGACTTTTTCAGCGAGGTCATGGCGTGGGCGGTTTTATCTTCGTTGCCGTGCTGCACGTATATCTGCAGGGTCACGTCGCGACCGCTCATAGTGGTGAAGCGATCTTCGATGCAGGCGAGATCCCCGGCGACCAGGGCAAACAGGTAACATGGTTTACGGTGCGGATCGTTCCAGGTGACGAAGTGTTTGCCGCCATCCAGTTCGCCGCGCTCGATCGGATTGCCGTTGGAGAGCAGCACCGGATACTTGGCCTTGTCGGCGATCACAGTGGTGGTGAAGACCGTCATCACATCGGGACGATCCGGGTAATAGGTGATCTTGCGGAAACCTTCCGCTTCGCATTGGGTGCAGAAGTTGCCACCGGAGGTGTAGAGCCCTTCCAGCGCGGTATTGGCGGAAGGATTGATGCGGGTGACGATCTCCAGCTTGAACGCTGCGGGCGGATTGTGCAGGGTGAGCGATTCGTCGTCGGTGGTGTATTCACTTGCCGCCACCTCGTTGCCATCGATACGTAACGCCAGCAATTCCAGCTCCTGACCGTCGAGTCGTAGCGGCACCGCATCGCCCACGGCGCGTAGTTGCATCGTTGCCGTCACCTCGGTGGCCGACTCGTCGAGATCGAAGCGCAGTTGCAGCGATTCGATGTGGTAGGCGGGCGCGGTGTAGTCCTTGAGGTAGATGGTTTGCGGGGCGGTTTCTTTAGTCATATGTCACTCGTTATAGGTTTAAAGCCATCGCGATTAATGCGATGCATTCAAGTAGCTCCAGCATGGCACCGGCGGTATCGCCGGTAAAGCCACCCAGTCTTTTTATAAGGGCGCGACGCAGCAACCACCAGAGCAGTGCCGTTACCAGTAACAGGATCGCGCCGTGCCACTGCCAGATGAACAGCGCCGCCGCGGCCACCAGCACCGCACCGATGATCACCGCCAGCCGCGGACTGTGCTGGGACAACGCCTCGCCGATACCGCCGGGACGGACGTAGGTGGTGGTAACGAAGAGCAGCGCGACAGCGCTACGGGCCAGCGCCGGGATCAGCAACAGCGCCACCGGCGGCAGGGTAACGAGGGCGGCGAACTTGAGCAGCAAGGCCACCACGATGGCGCTGACGCCCATCGGGCCGCTGGCCGGGTCTTTCATGATCTCCAGGGTGCGCTCACGATTGCCCATGCCACCGACCCAGGCGTCGGCGGTGTCGGCCAGACCGTCGAGATGCAGCGCACCGCTGAGACTGACCCATAGTGCCAGCAGGATCGCGCCGACCAGCAACGGGGGCTGTCCCTGCAACAGCCACGCCGCGCCGTAGAGGATTGCGCCGAGCAACAGGCCAACAACCGGATACCAGGCAAGAGAACGACCGACCTGCTGCGCCTCGATGTCGTGCAGCACCGGCGTCGGTAGACGGGTGAGAAATTGCAGTGCCAGCCAGAAGGAGCGCATCACGTTACGGCCCCGGGAAAACCAGTTGCGGCCACTGTTCGCCGTGGCGTCCGCTGTCGATACGAATGCGCACAATGGCGGCGTTACGCGG
>JBNKBG010000062.1:0-14619 GCA_050287105.1 Thiohalomonadaceae bacterium | reverse complement strand
GTTGCCGGAGAAGTGGCATGGCCTCACCGATCAGGAGACCAAGTATCGCCAGCGCTATCTGGACCTGATCGTCAACGATGTAACCCGTGACACCTTCAAGATCCGCTCCCGCATCATTCACTACATCCGCGATTTTATGGTGGCGCGCGATTTCCTCGAAGTGGAGACGCCGATGATGCAGGCGATCCCCGGCGGTGCCACCGCACGCCCCTTCGTCACCTTCCACAACGCCCTCGATATGGAGCTGTTCCTGCGTATCGCGCCGGAGCTCTATCTCAAGCGGCTGGTTGTCGGCGGCTTTGAGCGGGTCTTTGAGATCAACCGTAACTTCCGTAACGAAGGACTCTCTACCCGGCACAATCCCGAATTCACCATGATGGAGTTTTATCAGGCCTACGCCGATTATCATGACCTGATGGATCTGACCGAGGAGTTGCTGCGAGGTCTGACCCAGACGGTACTGGGTACCACCACCATCACCTATCAGGGCGAAGAGTACGACTTTGGCAAACCTTTCTGTCGCATGTCAGTGAAAGAGTCGATTCTCCACTTCAATCCTGAACTCAAGGTCGAACAACTGGATGATCTGCAGCAGGCGCGTGGCGTGGCGGAGAAACTGGGCATTCCGTTGAAGGATTCCTACGGTCTGGGCAAGGTGCAGATCGAGATCTTCGAAAAAACCGTAGAGCACCGGCTCAAGGATCCGACCTTTATCACCGCCTATCCCACCGAGGTCTCACCATTGGCGCGACGCAGCGATAGCGATCCCTTTGTCACCGATCGCTTTGAGTTTTTTGTTGGTGGCCGCGAGATCGCCAACGGCTTCTCCGAGTTGAACGATGCGGAAGATCAGGCCGAGCGTTTCCGCAAGCAGGTGGAGGATAAGGATGCGGGTGACGTCGAGGCGATGCACTTCGATGCCGATTACATCACCGCCCTGGAACATGGCCTGCCGCCGACTGCGGGTGAAGGCATCGGTATCGATCGTCTGGTCATGCTTCTGACCGATGCGCCTTCCATCAGGGACGTGCTACTGTTTCCGCATATGAGGGCGCATGGCAATTAGGTAGTACGATAATAATAATCGTATAAGGGGGAGGATATGGAGACAGCCAGGAAGGCAGTGTTTGAAAACATCCGTATTGGAAGTGTTTTTCCACTACTACTGTTGATCTATGTTCCCTATCAACTCCTGTTCTACCCGCGCATTGCTGAAGTCGACTGGTACAGTGTGTTTTCAGAAGGGTTCGTCACCCTGATTATTATGTTGGCGCTGTCGTTGAGTGACCGGCTCTATGAACAGCCTTTTCTCTATCGCCCCCTGATCATCGGTTTTACCGCACTTCTCATCTCTTCGATGACGGATCTGCTGGATGAGTTTCTGCAACAACCTGTGTGGATCACCACCCTGTTTGAAGACCTTACGCAATTGATCGGTTATCCCACCGTTGTCTTCGGACTCTACCGCTGGCATCGTCATTACACACAACTGCATGATGATTTGCAGCAACAGGTGATCACCGATTATCTGACCGGTATTTTAAATCGCCGTGGTTTTATGGATCGCTTTGAAAGCGAGATCCATCTCAGCCAACGCTATGGCTCCGCACTCTCCCTGATCTGGTTCGACCTGGATAAATTTAAAGAGGTAAACGACCAGTTTGGGCATCACGTGGGTGATGAGGTGTTAAGACGGATTAGTCAGGAGGCACAGGCGGCGATCCGTCAGGTTGATATTTTTGCCCGTATGGGTGGTGAGGAGTTTTGCGTATTGATGCCGCAGACGCGACAGGATGGTGCGGTCGAGGTAGCAGAAAAATTGCGTCAGGTGATTGAGCAGTGCAAGTGCCCCGGTGACGTTACAGTTACCGCGAGCTTTGGGGTGGCGGAACATATTGTGGGGGAGGGGCCCGATCACTTCCTCAAGCGGGCGGATAATGCCCTCTATCACTCAAAGGAGTCAGGGCGTAACCTGCTTACGGTTGCCTGATCCTCAAACCGCCAGCAGGCGTTGCACCTCTTTGATGTTCTCGGCAGTCTCTTCCATCTCGACTACATTGACTTCGTAGTTGAGTCCCAGCTTGGCGAAAGCCGGGATCTTGCTCCAGTCCTCTTTTGCCAGGGGATGATCGGTTCCCATATAGCTTTGCAGGTTGGCTACGGTGACTACATCGACGTAGTCCACTTCCACTGAGTCGCGTGCCAGATCTTCGTGCTCCGCTGCGACGGCAACCAGTTCATCCGGGAAGTGCCACGCCTTGAGGATCGCGGTACCGATCTTGCCGTGTACCGCGCGAAGTACCGCATTGAGTGCGGCTTCGTTGTTCAGCAGTTCCGGATAATCCTCAGCATGGGTAATTACCGGCAGTACGCCGATGTCGTGTACCAGACCTGCCAGCATCGCCAGTTGTGGATTCAGTTTGGTGTATTGCGCGGCCAGGGCATGGCTGATCGCCGCTACCATGGTGCTGTGCTCCCACACCTGGCGCAATTTTTTATCGGTCAGGTCGGTGGTGGCCTGGAACATCTGTTCCATTACCATGCTGGTGACCATGTCGCGCACCAGTTTCATTCCAAGTCGGTTGACCGCCATATCGAGGGTTTCTATTGCCCTGCTGGCCCGCAGCAGTGGGCTGTTGGCTACCTGGATAATGCGTGCACTGAGCGCCGCATCCGTGGCGATGACCTTGGCAATGTTACCGATCGAGGCGTTCTCGTCATTAACCGCCTCACGCACCTTCAAGGCAACCTCTGGCAGGGTGGGCAGTACCAGTTTGTTGTTTTTTAGATCGCTGATCAGGCTTTCAAGAAATGCTTTGGCAAGTTCATTCGACATCAATTTTGTCCTTGTTGTAAGTGCTCAGTGTCATGCTGCCTGGGAGATCAAGCTTGCGCTTGCTCAAATGCGTAGGGTAGTGGAGACAGGGTTAATGGGCATTGTGCGCTTTCATCCAGATAAAGCCGACCGTTTTCAGCACCGCTAATCTCCACTACGGCAAGCATATCGTAGCCGCCCTGTGGCGCTGGGGCCACGGAGACGATTCTTCCCGCCCCCTGTCCGCTACCACTCTCTGGTGAGTAGAGATCATCACCACTATGTGGTGCCTCCGGAGCGTCGCTATGTGCCAGATACATGCGGCGTTTCAGTTTGCCCAGGTACTGCATCCGTGCCACCACCTCCTGCCCGGTGTAGCAGCCCTTTTTGAAACTGACGCCGTTGATCAGTTGCAGGTTGAGCATCTGTGGCACGAAGGCCTCGACAGTTTCTGCTACCACAGCAGGCTGACCGGCCTGGATCTCCAGCCAGCGCCAGGCCGCATTGCCTGCGGGTACTGCACCTGCCGCGTGTAATGCCTGCCACAGTGGCTGCATCGATTCGACGGGACCGCAGAGCATGAAGCGGGTGGTGTGCCCCATCAGGCGCAACACAGTGATGTCGTTGTGAGTGAGCGATTCGTCGTCAGCAGCGGGTAATTCTGGCAGCAGCTTGCCGAGCATCTGTTGCGCATCTGCTCCAGAGATGGCGAAGCGAATCTGTTCTGAACTGAGATCATCCAGTGTCACTTTGGAGCGCAGGACAAACATGCGCAGGCGTTTCAGTGTGGTGGCGAGCAGCGGGCGAGGGAGTTGGAGATAGTAGTCGCCGTCACGCATGAAGAGTCGGAACAGACACAACAATCTTCCCTTGGGACTGCAATAGCCAGATAGTTGATGTGTGTTCTCGCTGACCGAGCGCACATCATTGGTCAGTTGGCCCTGGAGAAAGGTTTGGCTATCTTCGCCGCTGACACGGATTAATCCCTCGTGTGAGAGATCGCAGAGGGTTGTACCTGTGGCAGCAGCATTGAGTTCTACCTCCGCATCGCCGAAATCGGTTACTTCCTCAGCATCGAGAGTTGCGCCGTGCTGCGCAAGAAAATTCCGCCATTCATTGTTCATTTGCCAACCTCTTAAATTATCTTCGCAAATCATAGCGGAATCGTTAGGCTATGATAAACGACATGGATGAAATAAAGGTAGCAGGCCAGCAAATCAATATGCGGAACAGTAATCGACCGGTTTTTCTCAATTTGCTGCAAATCCATCTTCCCCTGATGGCCTGGGTCTCCATCGCACATCGCGTGACCGGTGTACTGCTATTCCTCTTATTGCCGTTGCCACTCTGGCTCTGGCAACACTCTCTCAGCAGTGCCGCTAACTTTGTACAGGTCGGACACTGGCTTCAGGCCCTGCCGTTACGCCTGTTGCTGTTGCTCATGCTCTGGTGGTTTCTGCACCACCTGTTTGCAGGGATCCGTTTTCTGTTGCTGGATATGGAAATAGGGGCCAGCCTGAAGGCGGCGCGGAGCAGTGCGGTCGTCCTGCTGCTGCTCGACGGGCTACTCCTGATAGGCGGAGGGTGGTGGTTATGACCATGGTACTGAGTGGTCTGACCGCCTGGCTGGTGCAACGTCTCAGTGCACTCTATCTGCTGTTCTTCTCTCTCCTGGTGGGATACTGGCTGATCAGCACACCCCAGCTCGATTTTTCCACCTGGCGTGCGCTGTTTGCCCAACCTGTCGTAGCCATCACCAGTGCCATGTTTATTCTCGCTCTGTTGCTGCACCTCTGGGTAGGTGTACGTGACGTCATTCTCGACTATGCAGGACACTTTGCCGGGATCCGACTTATCCTGCTCGCCTTGCTGGGTGCCTGGCTGATTGCCCTCGGCATCTGGAGTACCGGGATACTTATCACAGGAATACTGCCATGACGTTGGCGCGACGCAAGTTCGACAGTCTGGTGATCGGTGCCGGTGGCGGCGGTCTGCGTGCCGCACTGCAGCTGGCCCAGGGGGATGCCAAGGTGGCGGTGGTCTCCAAGGTCTTTCCCACCCGTTCCCATACGGTGGCGGCGCAGGGCGGGATCAACGCCGCGCTGGCCAATGTAATGGCCGATAACTGGCACTGGCATATGTACGACACGGTCAAGGGCAGTGACTACCTCGGTGATCAGGATGCCATCGAATATATGTGTCGTGCCGCTGCCCATCTGGTCTACGAACTGGAGCATGCGGGTGTACCGTTTTCGCGACTGGAGAACGGCCGTATCTACCAGCGTCCCTTCGGTGGTCAGAGCCAGAACTTCGGTGGCGAGCAGGCAGCGCGAACCTGTGCCGCCGCCGACCGTACCGGCCATGCAATCTTGCATAGCCTCTATCAGCAGAACCTGCGTGCCCGTACCCACTTCTTCGACGAATACTTCGCCATCGATCTAATTCAGGACGAACAGGGGGCGATCCTCGGTGCGCTGGTGCTCGATATCGAAAGTGGCGAACCGCTGCTGATAGAGGCCAAGACGACGCTGGTGGCCACCGGCGGTGCAGGGCAGCTGTTTCGCACCAATACCAACGCTCATATCAACACTGGCGACGGTCTGGCGATGGCACTACGCGCCGGGATCCCGTTGCAGGATATGGAGTTCTTCCAGTTCCATCCTACCGGCATCGCCGGCAAGGGGATGTTGCTTACCGAAGGCGCGAGAGGGGAAGGCGGTTATCTGATCAACAGCGAGGGTGACCGCTTCATGCAGCGCTATGCCCCCCATGCGCTGGATCTGGCCAGTCGCGATGTGGTCAGTCGTGCTATCTATCTGGAAGTGAAAGAGGGGCGCGGCTGTGGCCCAAATAAGGATCACGTGTTGCTCAAGGTGGACCACCTTGGCGAGGAGGTGGTCGCCAAGCGCCTGCCCGCGATTCGGCAGATGGCATTGACCTTCACCGGCATCGACATGGCCCAGGCACCGGTACCAGTCTATCCGACGGCCCACTACACCATGGGCGGTATTCCCAGTAATCGTCACGGCCAGGTGGTGGCACCGGCAGGTGAGGGGGAGGAGGCGGTACCCGGTTTCTACGCGGTGGGTGAGTGCGCCTGTGTCTCAGTGCATGGGGCCAACCGTCTCGGTGGCAACTCCCTGCTCGACATCGTGGTCTTCGGTCGTGCTGCTGGTAACCACATCATCGATTACCTGAAAGAGAACCGCTTCCACCGGCCGCTGGATCAGGCGAGCGTCGATCTGGCGATGGCGCATCTGCAGCGCTGGGAGCGGAAGGGCGAGGGCGAGTCCGTTGCCACATTACGCGCTGAACTGCAGAAGACCATGGAGGAGTACTGCGGCGTGTTCCGCAGCCGCGAAGTGCTGGCTGAAGGAGTGGTGAAAGTGCAGGCGCTTCACCAGCGACTCGACCACGTCACCCTGCACGACCACAGCCGTATCTTTAACACCGCGCGTATCGAGGCCTTTGAACTGGAGAATCTGGTGGAGCTGGCACTGGCCACCGTGACCTCGGCACTGCATCGCGAAGAGAGCCGCGGCGCCCACTCGCGTATCGACTTCCCCGAGCGCGACGATGAGCACTGGTTGAAGCACTCGTTGTTCTATCGTGATGGGCGTATGGACTACAAGCCGGTACGGATGAAGCCCTTGAGCGTCGATGCCTTCCCGCCCAAGCCGAGGGTCTACTAGCAATGAAGTTCAGCATCTACCGCTATAACCCGGAGAGCGATCATAGGCCGACGATGCAGGCGTTTGAGCTGACCGATGTCGAACCGGGGATGATGCTGCGCGATGCGTTGTTACGGCTCAAGGAGGAGCAGGACGAGTCACTCACCTTTCGCCACTCCTGCGGCGAAGGGGTGTGCGGTTCAGATGCGATCAACATCAACGGCAAAAACGGACTGGCCTGCATTACCCCACTCGAATCGCTGCGCGAACCGATCACCCTGCGACCGTTGCCGGGGCGACCGGTGATCCGCGACCTGGTGGTGGATATGAGCGGCTTCTTCCACCACTACAAGGCGGTGCGTCCCTACCTCATCGTCCATGATCCGGAGCCGGAGACCGAGTTGTTGCAGAGTCCCGAGGAGCGCGATCAACTGGACGGCCTCTACGAGTGCATTCTTTGCGGCTGTTGCACCACCGCCTGCCCCTCGTTCTGGTGGAACCCGGACAAGTTTCGTGGCCCGGCGGCGCTGCTGCAGGCAGCGCGCTTTCTTCTGGATAGTCGCGATCAGGATACCGCGGCGCGTTTACAGGAACTGGACGGTCCCTATAAATTGTTTCGCTGCCACACCATCATGAACTGCGTCGATGCCTGTCCCAAGGGACTCAATCCGACCCGCGCCATCGGTCTGGTGCGCCAGTTGTTGCTGAAGCGGCAGGTATAGGCATGAGTGAGATGGCGCGTTTGCGCTGGCGTTGTCGCCGAGGCATGCTGGAGCTGGACCTGCTGTTGCAGGGCTTTCTTGAACGGGGCTACGCACAACTGGATGCTGCGCAGCAGGAGCTGTTCGCTCGCCTGCTGGAGTTGCAGGACCAGACCCTGCAGGAGTACCTGTTAGGCACCGCCGAGATCGAGCAAAGGGAGTTTGTCGATGTCATCGAAAGGATACGCCACGCCGCTACGCTTTGAGGTGGCGGCTAACCCGCTGCTGCAACGCCTCACTCTCATCATGGTCCTGTCTGCCATGGCCACCCTGTTAATGCTGCCCATGCCGATCATCGCACGAGTCGCAGCACTACTCGTGCTGCTGGCCGTTTTGCGGCAGGTCTGGCGACAGCGTGCCGAACTGGGTGGCATGCCGGTGCAGTTGGTGTGGGATGGAGAGCAGCGCTGGTGGTGGAGTCAGGGGGGGAGAGAGGATGCCGCGGAATTACTTGGTGACAGTACTCTTGCGAGCCGCTTGCTGGTACTCAACTTTCGCCTGACCGAATCCGGTCGTCGTCAGGCCGTGGTGTTGACTCCTGCGGCGATTGGTGACGATCTCTTTCGCAGGCTCTCGGTACGCTTCAGGATCAGCCCGCGTAATTCTCCGGAGTGAGTATCGTGTTGTCCGCGACTTCGTCGGTCTGCGGATAGTCGAGGTTGTAGTGCAGGCCTCGGCTCTCCTTGCGTGCCATCGCTGACTGGATGATCAGGTCGGCAACCATAACAAGGTTGCGCAGCTCCAGCAGGTCATTGGTGACGCGGAAGTTGCCGTAGTACTCCTCAATCTCCGCAGTGAGCAGATCGACCCGCCGCTTGGCCCGTTGCAGCCGTTTGTTGGTGCGGACAATGCCCACATAGTCCCACATAAAACGACGTAGCTCTTCCCAGTTGTGGGAGACCACCACCTCCTCATCGGAGTCGGTGACCCGGCTTTCGTCCCAGGCGGGGAGGGCGGGTGGCATTTCCACCTGAGCCAACTGCGCGTTGATATGGCGTGCCGCTGACTCGGCGAAGACCAGGCACTCCAGTAGCGAGTTGCTGGCCAGGCGATTGGCCCCATGCAGGCCGGTGAAGCTGACCTCACCAATGGCATAGAGGCCCGGTATATCGGTGGCACCGTTAAGATCGGTTTTTACCCCACCACAGGTGTAGTGCGCTGCCGGTACCACCGGAATCGGCCCTTTACTCATATCGTAGCCATATTCCAGACAGCGGGCGTAGACGGTGGGAAAGTGCTCCTGGATGAATTCAATCGGTTTGTGGCTGATATCCAGGTAGACGCACTCTTCACCCAGGCGCTTCATCTCATGGTCAATGGCGCGGGCGACGATATCGCGTGAAGCCAGTTCGCCGCGTTCGTCAAAACGTGGCATAAAGCGGCTGCCGTCAGACAGTAGCAGTTTGCCCCCTTCGCCGCGTAACGCCTCGGTGAGCAAAAAGGATTTTGCCTTGGGATGGTAGAGGCAGGTGGGGTGAAACTGGTTGAATTCCAGATTGCCTACCCGACAGCCTGCGCGCCAGGCCATGGCAATGCCATCGCCGGTGGAGAGATCGGGGTTGCTTGTGTAGAGGTAGACCTTGCTTGCGCCACCGCTTGCAAGCACGACGAAACGGGCGCGGAAGACTTCCACATGACCGCTGTTGCGGTTGAAAACATAAGCGCCCAGCACACGGTTGTCGTCTCCGCCCAGCTTTGCGCTGGTGACCAGGTCGATGGCCAGATGGCTCTCATGCAGGGTGATATTGGTGTGCGCACGGGCGCGCCCCAACAGGGTCTCCTCGATCGCCTTGCCAGTGGCGTCGGTAGCGTGGATCACACGGCGGTGGCTGTGTCCGCCCTCACGGGTAAGGTGATAGTCACCACCATTTTCGCGGCTGAATTCGACTCCTTCGCTAATCAACGATTCGATGGCCGCCCGCCCATGTTCGGCGACAAAGCGGACAACTTCCGGATCGCACAGACCGCCGCCTGCGTTGAGGGTGTCTGCCACATGCGCATCAATCGAGTCGTGTGGGTCAAGTACCGCGGCGACCCCGCCCTGGGCGTAGAGGGTGCAACCATCCTCCATTCGCGCCTTGGAAAGCACACTGACACGGGCGCTGTTGGCCAGCTTTAGAGCCAGCGTCAGACCAGCAGCGCCGCTGCCGATGATCAGGACATCGGTGTCGTATTGGGAAGGCATGGGGCGTGAAATGACTTTTATCCTGTGAGGTCAGTGAGTATATTGATGCCTGTTGGGGATATTCTGCCCCGCCAGTACCGGCTGCACCGGCATAAAGTGCGAATATACGAAAAAGTTGATGCGTTGGCGAACCCTTATGATGAACTATTGTCACACACCCCAGGCGTTGCAGCTGGACGCGGTTGATAAAAAGAACAGGGGAAGGCCCTGATGGGCGAAAATAGTGTCGATCAGGAACTGGTACAGAGAGTTCAACGCGGTGACAAGAAGGCCTTCGATACTCTGGTACTAAAGTACCAGCAAAAGATCGTCAAACTCATCACGCGCTATGTGCGGGATCAGGATGAGGCCCTTGATGTAGCCCAGGAGGCTTTCATCAAGGCCTACCGGGCGCTGCCCAATTTTCGCGGCGATAGCGCCTTCTATACCTGGCTCTACCGTATCGCGATCAATACCGCGAAGAACCATCTGGTCTCACAGAAACGCCGACCCCCCAGCAGTGATTTTGATGCCGATGAGGCAGTACAGTATGACTCGGGCGTCCGTTTGCGTGACCACGATAACCCGGAACAACTGGCGCACCGTGACCAGGTGGAGAGGGTGATCTACGACACCATCGATGCCCTGCCAGAGGATCTACGTACCGCCATCGTCCTGCGTGAGATGGAAGGACTGAGTTATGAAGAGATCGCCCAGACCATGGAATGCCCCATCGGTACGGTGCGTTCGCGGATATTCCGTGCCAGGGAGGCGATCGAGAATAATTTGAAGCCCCTGCTGGAACCTTAGGCAGGGATTCGTGTCCGATACGGGCAAGCGGAGTGAAAACGATGACTGAGCAGAAAAAAGAGTGGATATCTGTACTGGCCGATGATGAATTGGCCGGTCATGAAATGGCCAAGGCCCTGGATGCCCTGCGCAATGACAGCGCATTGCAGGCAAGCTGGAGTCGCTACCACCTCATCAGTGATGCACTACACGGCAATCTGGAGTCGCGGGTTGCCCTTAACCTGCATGAGCGAGTCAGCCGGGCTCTGGAAAATGAACCGACGATACTGGCGCCGCAACGCAAGCGACATCCCTGGCTGCGGCATGCTGCCAGCCTGGCCGTGGCGGCATCGGTCAGTGGTGTGGCGGTGATCGGTTTTCAACAGATGAACGTGGCCGAATCCGGCGCGCCCGTGGCAACTATGGCCGAGGTGGCACCCTCACAGAACTATGTACGCATCGAACCGCAGAACGTGGCGGTGGTGAAAGAAGAGGTGAACAGCAATAAGCTGGAGCCCTATCTGGTCGACCAGCATGAGTATTCAGTGAGTTCCGGTGTGAACGGCATGGTGCCTTATGTGCGCATTGTCGGCCATCGTCAGGCGGCGGAATAGCGCCCGCATATGATCGAAGAAAATGCACAGGTTGTGTCGGTAGAAGGTGAACACGCCTGGGTGGAGAGCGAGCGGCGTAGCAGTTGCAGCAGCTGTTCCGCCAAGGGTTGCGGTACGGGTGCTCTGAGCAAGGTGTTGGGCGCCAGGGTACAGCGGATGAAGGTGCGCAACCCAATCAGTGCAGTTGAGGGTGATGCGGTTATCGTCGGTATCGACGAGAGCATCCTGCTGAAAGGTTCTCTCTACGTCTATATTGTGCCCCTGGTATTGATGCTGGCTGGTGGCCTGTTGGGTGAGACCCTTGCGCCACAATGGGGGAGTGATGGCGAAGGCATGAGCCTGCTGTTCGGTCTGCTGGGACTCGGTGGTGGCTTGCTCTGGTTACGTCGCTTTAACCATAATGCAGAGAGTGACCCACGCTACACTGCTGTCATATTACGTAAATGTTCCCCTGAGTTATCGGTCAAGAATGTCTCATTTAATCCCTGAAAAACGCTCTTCAGAATACAGGTTGTCTATGAAACACACTTCTTTTTCCCACACGAATTACTTTTACTTCTTTTTACTGATCGCTCTGGCACTGTTCGCGCACAGCGCGCAAGCGCGCGAATTGCCGGAATTTACCCGTCTGGTGGAGCAGTACAGCCCGGCAGTGGTCAATATCAGTACCAAGCAGACGGTACACAATAACGTATCAGGGTTGCCGCCGGGGATGGAGATGCCCGATTTCCCCAAGGGAGGTCCGTGGGATGATCTGCTGCGTCGTTTCTTTGGCGAAGGCGGGCAGGGGGGGCAGATGCCTCCGGAACATGAGGCCCGTTCACTGGGGTCGGGTTTTGTCATCGACAGCAAGGGCTACATCCTTACCAATAACCATGTGGTGGAAGGGGCTGATGAGATCATCGTTCGTCTGAGCGACCGCCGTGAGCTGGTGGCCGAGTTGATCGGCGCGGACAAGCGTAGCGACATCGCCCTGCTCAAGGTCGATGCCACTGACCTGCCTCTGGTCAAGCTGGGTAACAGCAATGATCTCAAGGTGGGTGAGTGGGTAATGGCCATCGGTTCGCCATTTGGTTTTGACCATTCAGTTTCCGCGGGTGTGGTGAGTGCGCTTGGTCGCAGCCTGCCCAGCGAAAACTATGTCCCCTTCATCCAGACCGATGTGGCGATCAATCCAGGCAACTCCGGTGGTCCACTGTTTAATCTTGATGGTGAGGTGGTAGGCATCAACTCGCAGATCTACAGCCGCACCGGTGGCTTTATGGGTCTCTCTTTCGCTATTCCGATCGATGTGGCGATGGATGTGGTTAGCCAGATCAAGGATCAGGGCCACGTCACCCGCGGCTGGTTAGGGGTATTGATTCAGGATGTGACCCGTGAACTGGCGGAATCCTTCAGCATGAAACGCCCCCATGGCGCCCTGGTGGCCCAGGTAATGGACGGCTCACCAGCGCAGAAGGGCGGCATAGAAGTGGGCGACATCATTACCGAGTACAACGGTGAAGAGATCTCCTACTCCTCGGATCTGCCTCACATGGTAGGGCGTACCCGTGTCGGTAGCGATGCCAAGGTCAAGGTGTTGCGCGACGGCAAGCTTCGCAATCTGGTAGTTCGTATTGGTGAATTGCCTGAAGATGAAAAGGGGCAGGATGAGCCATCACAGCCACATAAGGTCAAAAGTGACCGTCTCGGTCTTCAGGTAAGTGGCCTCAGCGCCGCTCAGCGCAAGGAGCTGGAGATCAGCTCGGGCGTACTGGTCGAAGAGGTAGATAATGGCGCGGCCAGTGCTGCAGGTATTGTCCGCGGTGATGTCATTGTGAAGATTGGTGGCAAGAAGGTCGAAGGCGTGGCCCACTACGATAAACTGCTCAAGGCGCTGAAGAGTGGTGATTCGGTACCGGTGCTGGTGGTACGCCGTGGTAATCCGCTGTTCCTGGCACTGCGGGTGCCGAAGGATTAATGCATCACCTGCGTTTCTATACCCGTGCGGGCTGTTCCCTTTGCGATGAGATGCACAGGGAACTGCTCGCCAGCAAGGCAGTGGATGCCTTCGAGCTGGAAGTAGTGGATATCGACACGGATGAGGAACTGGTTCGTCGCTATAACCACAAGGTGCCGGTGTTAACGGGTATGGATGATGAGGAAATCTGCCACTACTTTCTCGACCACCAGGCGCTGCAAGGCTATTTCGCAACGCATTGATCTACTGTAGAATTCCGCGCTTCACGAAATTGTTCGCAGGGTGATGTCGAGAGGCAGCACCTGCGGTACGCACCACTCGCGTTTAAGGCCCGGAAAAAACACCACGTGACCGATCAGCAACATATCCGTAATTTCTCCATCATTGCCCACATCGACCATGGCAAGTCCACCATCTCCGACCGTTTTATCCAGGTCTGCGGTGGTCTGGCCGACAGGGAGATGGCCGAGCAGGTGCTCGACTCCATGGACCTGGAGCGGGAGCGCGGCATTACCATCAAGGCGCAGAGTGTCTCCCTCAATTACACCGCGCGGGATGGGCAGGTCTATCTGCTGAATTTCATCGACACCCCCGGCCACGTTGATTTCTCCTACGAGGTTTCCCGCTCATTGTCTGCCTGCGAAGGGGCGCTACTGGTGGTGGATGCCTCGCAGGGCGTTGAGGCGCAGACCGTGGCCAACTGCTACACCGCCATTGAGCAGGATCTGGAAGTCGTGCCGGTGCTGAACAAAATCGACCTTCCCTCTGCAGAGCCGGAGCGGGTGATTGCCGAGATCGAGGAGATTATCGGGATTGATGCGCATGATGCGGTGTTTGTCAGCGCCAAGACCGGGGTAGGGATCGACGACCTGTTGGAGCAGCTGGTTGAGCGTATTCCTGCTCCTGCTGGTGATCGCGATGCGCCACTGCAGGCGCTGATTATCGACTCGTGGTTTGACAACTATCTCGGTGTTGTCTGTCTGGTGCGGGTGATGAACGGTAGTATGAAGCCAAAGCAGAAGTTCACGGTGATGTCTACCGGGCGTAGCCACCAGGTCGACCGGGTAGGGATCTTCTCACCCAAGATGAAGGATCTGAAGGAGCTTGCCGCAGGCGAGGTGGGTTACCTGATCTCCGGGATCAAGGATATCGACGGTGCACCGGTGGGTGATACCGTGACCCTCACGGACCGCCCAGCCGACAAACCCCTGCCCGGATTTCAGCCGGCACAGCCGCGGGTGTTTGCCGGTTTGTTCACGGTTAATAGCGATGATTATGAAGATTTGCGCGACGCGCTGTCTAAACTGCGTCTCAATGACGCCTCGCTGTTCTACGAACCAGAGACATCGCAGGCGCTGGGCTTCGGTTTTCGCTGCGGTTTCCTCGGTATGTTGCACATGGAGATCATTCAGGAGCGGCTGGAGCGTGAGTACGATCTCGACCTGATTACCACCGCCCCTACCGTGATCTACGAGGTGCTCACCACCAAGGATGAGATCCTTATGGTGGACAACCCCTCCAAGCTTCCGAGCCTCAACCAGATCGCCGAGATCCGTGAGCCGATCATTCAGGCCAATATTCTGGTACCGCAGGACTATGTAGGAAATGTGATCTCACTCTGTATCGAGAAGCGTGGGGTACAGAAAAATATGCAGTATCTGGGCAAACAGGTGGCGCTGACCTACGAGATACCGCTGAGTGAGGTGGTGCTCGATTTCTTTGATCGCCTCAAATCGGTGAGTCGCGGTTTTGCCTCACTGGATTATCATTTTAAACGCTTCGAGGCTGCTGATCTGGTGCGTCTGGACGTTATGATTAACGGTGAGATAGTCGATGCGCTGGCGG
>JBNKBG010000061.1:0-14677 GCA_050287105.1 Thiohalomonadaceae bacterium | reverse complement strand
TCTCCGGTGTCGATGGTGCCGGTAAGGGTGCCACCATCAACCTCCTCAACGAGTGGCTGGATCCCCGTTACGTGCGTACCTTCGCCTTCGGTGAGATGAGCGATGAAGAGCGTGACCGCCCCGAATTCTGGCGCTTCTGGCGTGCCCTGCCGCAAAAGGGTCGTATCGGTCTCTATGTCGGCTCCTGGTACAGCCATCCCATCGCCCAGCGACTAAACAACGAGTTCAACGACGCCGAGCTGGACGGTCACCTGCTCCGCATCAAGAGCTTCGAAAAGGCGTTATTTGACGATGGCGCACTGATCATCAAATTCTGGTTACACCTTTCCAAAGATGCGCAGAAGAAAAGACTGAAAAAACTGGAGAGCGATCCGAAAACCGCCTGGCGGGTTACCGAGCTGGATCATGAGCATCTGAAGAAATACAGTGAGTTTCGCAGTATCGCCGAACGTACCCTGCGCGATACCAGCACCGGTGAAGCCCCCTGGATCATTGTTGAGGGTAGTGACCCGTACTACCGCGGCATTACCATCGGACAACACATCCTTGACCGTATCCGCCACCGACAACAACAGGAGGAACAGCATGCGCTGCACCATGCTCCCTTTAATAGTGGGGTGTTACCCGTCGTCAGTCATACCACCACGCTACTCAGCCATCTCGACCTCGAGCAAAAGTTAAGTAAAAAGGAGTACAACAGACTACTGGAGAAATACCTGGGCAGGCTGAACGAACTGGCGCGTGCGGCGTACCACAAAAAGATCTCCACCATTATCGTCCTTGAGGGTTGGGATGCCGGTGGCAAGGGCGGCATCATCCGCCGCATCATCGCTGCACTGGATGCACGCAACTACCAGATCATTCCCATCGCCGCCCCCACCGACGAGGAGCGTGCCCACCATTACCTGTGGCGTTTCTGGCGTCACCTCCCCCGCGCCGGACAGATCACCATCTATGATCGGAGCTGGTATGGACGAGTTCTGGTCGAACGGGTGGAGGGCTATGCCACACACGATCAATGGATGCGCTCTTACAGCGAGATCGCCGACTTTGAAGAGCAACTTACCGAACACGACACTGTACTGCTCAAATTCTGGTTACACATCGACAAGGATGAACAACTGCGCCGTTTCAAGGAGCGGGAAAAGATCGCCTACAAGCAGTACAAGATCACCGATGAAGACTATCGCAACCGGGAAAAGTGGAACGACTACGAACTGGCGGTCAACGATATGGTGGAACGCACCAGCACCGAATATGCACCGTGGACCCTGATTGAAGGCAATGACAAACGCTTTGCCCGAATAAAAGCGATCAAGACCCTGTGTGAGCGCCTGGAAGAAGCAGTGGGCCAGTAACAATTAATTGTAAAAAAGCCCGGTGTGCGACGACGAACACCGGGCATCTCATTTAAACCGCAATACTTACCACGATTTATAGGGCAGGAACTTTCCGTTCAGGGTAACCACGACACGATCACCCGCAGGGTTCTTTTCCTTATCAATATTCATTGAGAAGTCGATGGCGCTCATGATGCCATCACCGAACTTCTCATGAATCAGCTCCTTGATGGTTTCACCGTAAACACCAACGATTTCATACCAGCGATAGATAACCGGATCGGTCGGAACCAGTTGGTCCCATGATTTATGTGGAAATTCCTGTAGTGCGGTAGACAACTCGGCCCCCATACCCAGTGCCGCGGCGACGGCATCGGCCGGTGCCTTGTCGAGGTGATTCATACCGAGACAGGCAGAGCAGAGATACTCTGCGGAAAGACCGGCTTTCTCAGCAAGCATCGCCCAGGTCAATCCCTTCTCTTTCTTGGCTTCCAGGATAATCTCTTTCATTTCAATCTTTTTCATGGCGCAAACCTCATCTCAGGATGGTAGGAAACATTTTTGGGATAACCCTGATATCGCTACAGCAATAGTGATGCCAAATCCTGAAATGGTGCATGCCCGCGCCATTTCACAATCGGTGCACTGAAATGACCGAGTTCGAGTGTCGGCTTTTGTCTGGATTGTCCGACATTGTCGTCAATGCCTGAGGCCGTCAGGTAGAGATAACTGGAAAGAGTGCGATTCAGGCTGAAAAACAGGCGTTTTTCGTGCTGGCACGATCACTGCATTGCCTCAACTGAACTTAACTTGAGGCTTTATCCATGAGTGCCAATATCAGCGTCGACTATATCACCCACACTTTCAAGGGACAGACCAATCCCACCCTGTCCAACATTGAATTGACCATTGCGCCTGGTGAGAAGGTGGCATTGATCGGACGTAGCGGCTGCGGCAAGTCTACCCTGCTGCATATGTTGGCTGGTTTGCTGATGCCCAGTGAGGGCTGTGTACGTATCCGCGGTCACCAGGTCACTCACCCCAGCGCCAAATGGAACATGATGTTCCAGAAGCCCTCTCTCTATCCATGGATGAATGTTCAACAGAATGCTGCGCTTGGTCTGACTCTCGCAGGGGAGAAGAATGATGCCAGGATCAGCGAACTGCTGAACCTGGTCGGTCTCAGCGACAAGGCTGAAGCCAACGTACAGAGTCTATCCGGTGGCCAGCAACAGCGCGTCGCACTGGCACGCTCACTGGCAACTTCACCGGAACTACTGTTACTCGATGAGCCCTTCTCCGCGCTGGATGCCTTTACCCGCTCATCTTTGCAGGATGAAGTGATCCGTATCTCTTCCAGGGCCGGACTCACCATGGTGATCGTTACACACGACATCGATGAGGCAGCGGCAATGGCCGATCGGGTTCTGATCATGTCCGCCAACCCAGGAAGAATTGTCGGCGAATACCGCGTCAAGCTCCCCTTTCCACGTGATCGCAGCTCACACGAATTTAGCCTGGAGCGGGAAAAATTAATGAAGAAATTTGATCAACTGGTCGGTAATTCCGCCGTTGAGAATGAGCAAAACAGCAAGGAAAGCGACGTCAAACAACAGGCTGCCTAAAACACCATAACCTGTCTGCGAACAGCCAAACGAGAAGGTAACGACCATGAGCAAGTATAAAGACGATGAACTGGAATACCTGAACAAACACGAGATGAGTCGCCGTGACTTCATGCTCGACATGCTGGCCATGGGAGGGCTGGCGGCTGGTATGACCCTGCCTGGCCTGAGTCTGGCCAACATGACGCCACCCGATGACGAAGTGGTACGTATCGGTTACCTGCCGATCACCGATGCCACTGCCCTGTTGGTCGCACACGCCATGGGCTTCTTCGAAGCGGAAGGTCTTAAGGCGGAAAAGCCGACCCTGATCCGTGGCTGGTCGCCGCTGGTCGAAGGTTTCGCTGCAGGCAAATTCAATCTGGTGCACCTGCTCAAACCGATCCCGGTATGGATGCGCTACAACAATAACTTCCCGGTCAAGATCATGTCCTGGGCACACATCAACGGTTCCGCCGTGGTCGTGGGCAAACACATCAAGGCCGACGACTTCAAGGATCTCGGCGGCAAACAGATCGCCGTCCCCTACTGGTATTCGATGCATAACATCGTATTGCAGATGGCGCTGCGTAGCGCCGGACTGAAACCGGTGATCAAGGATCAAACCTCGCCGCTGGCTGCCGATGAAGTCAACCTGATGATCATGCCGCCGCCGGATATGCCGCCTGCACTGGCCGCGAAAAAGATCGACGCCTTCATCGTTGCCGAACCGTTCAACGCCTTCGGCGAACTGAAAGCGGGCGGCAAGATGCTGCGCTTCACCGGTGACATCTGGAAGAACCATCCCTGCTGCGTGGTTTGTATGAACGAAGACACCGTGAAGGCCAAACCGGAGTGGACACAAAAGGTGATGAACGCCATCGTCCGCGCCGAGATCTACGCCCAGGAGAACAAGGCCGAAGTGGCGATGATGCTCTCCAAGGACGGCAAGGGTTACCTGCCGATGCCCGGCAAGGCAGTGGTTCGCGCCATGACCTACTACGACGAAGCCGCTTACGCCAAACCCGATGCGATTCGCCACCAGAAAGAGTTCGGTAACGGCCGTATCGACTTCGCCCCCTACCCTTATCCATCGGCTACCGAGATGATCGTCAAGGCGATGAACGAAACTCTGGTCGGTGGCGAGAAGACCTTCCTCGAGAAACTCGATCCGAAGTTCGTCGCCCAGGACCTGGTTGACTACAAACACGTCAAGGCAGCGATGGATAAATACAAAGGTTGGGAGAAGGCGCCCGGTGTTGACCCGGCCAATCCGTTCGAACGCACTGAGGTGATCAAGATATGAGCAACGAACAGACCCTGCCTACAACCATGCTTGCCCCTTCGGGGGCGAGCAAGTTGTTCCAACGACTGTTGCAGCCATTCATGACCTTTGGTGCGTATCCGTTTATCGGCATCGTCACTCTATTACTGGCCTGGTGGTTTGGTGGCTGGCTGATTGCCAACAATCCGGATACTGAATCGTTTGCCGGGTTCGCCCCCGCTCCTGCCTTTGCCCGTTTGCTTGAGCTGACCGAAAACGGTGCGGTGTTTACTGCCATCATGCCCAGCCTGGCGCGTATCGGTCTGGGTCTGTTGTGGGCAACATTGATCGGTGTCCCGGTTGGCGTGGCCATCGGACTCTATGCCGGTCTGCGTGAAGTGACCCACGTACCGTTTCAGTTCCTGCGCATGATCAGTCCGCTGGCGTGGATGCCCATCGCGGTACTGGCGTTCTCCAGTTGGGACGGGGCCATTGTCTTCCTCATCGCCATCGCCGCCGTGTGGCCGATCCTCTTCTCCACCGCGCAGGGCGTACGTCGTATCGATCCACTCTGGTTTAAGGTTGCGCGTAATCTTGGTGCCGACTCGATACAGATGTTGCGACGCATCATCCTGCCGGCCATCGGTCAGGATATCTTTGCCGGGATTCGTCTCGCTGTCGGTGTCGCCTGGATCGTACTGGTACCCGCCGAGTATCTGGGTGTTACCAGCGGTCTTGGTTATGCCATCAACGACGCACGCGATACCCTGGAATACGACACCCTGGCCGCCATGGTGGTGGTGATCGGTATTATCGGTTTTCTTCTCGACGCGGTCTGCGTCAACCTGATCAAACGCTTTAGCTGGCACTACGACTAAAAAGAGCTCATCCGGGGCAAGGACGCCCACCCTTTTCCGCACCCAAATAAAGCCCCTGCACCTTGTCCGTGCAAAGCCCCATTAAGCACATGGACAATATCCGAGCAAAATACCCTGATATAGCTCCGCTTATCTAAAAACAGCCCGTGGCGCCATATTGGCAATGCTTTTGCATAGTCCAATCTGTCGACAATGTCGGGAAATAGATATGACAAATGAACTTAACGAAGCAGCATTCTATTCGGAATTGCTGCTGGTACAGCAAGGGGCGCGCCTCATTGCACACTCCGCCGATCCGGAACCGGCGATACACGGGATCCTGCGCCTGATGTCGCAGTTGCTTGGACTCAATCGCGGTCGCGTCGTCCTGCCCAACAGAAGCAGCAAACGGCTTGAGATCCGTTATGCCTATGGGCTAACCGAAAGTGAACGTGATAGGGGCAACTATCTCATCGGTGAAGGAGTTACTGGTCGTGTCTACCAGACGGGACAGATGGCGCTGATTCAGGATATCGATAAAGATCCGACCTACCTTACCCGCGCGGTAGAACGCACCAACCTGCCAGATGAGACCGTTGCCTACCTGGCCGTCCCCATTGTTCTTGATGAACAACCGGTCGGTGTACTGGCTGTGCACCGCTTGCGTAATCGCGAGCGTCAGTTTCAACGCGACCTCTCTCTGCTCCAGGTTATTGCGACCCTTATCGGCCAGGTGCTACGGGTGAAAGAACTGGTCACTGAACGCACCGCTCATCTGCTCTCTGAAAACAAACTGTTGCGCAACAAACTGGAAAGCAAGGGTGCACAATACGGCATCATCGGTGAAAGCCATGCCTTGCAGCGTGCTATTGAGCAGGCGTTGCAGGTAGCGCGCACCGATACCACTGTGTTGCTACTGGGTGAATCCGGTACGGGCAAGGAACGCTTTTCGCGTATGCAACACATCGCCAGTGATCGCGCGGCCGGTCCCTTCATCGCCATCAACTGCGCTGCAATCCCAGCCACACTAATTGAGTCTGAACTGTTTGGTCATGAAAAGGGGGCCTTTACCGGTGCCACTGCAACCAAGAAAGGCAAGATCGAACTTGCCAACGGCGGCACGCTGTTTCTGGATGAAATCGGCGACCTCGATCTCGAACTTCAAACCAAACTGTTAAAAGTACTGGAAGATCGGGAGATACAACGCATCGGTGCAACCAGGGGCATTCCGGTAAATGTGCGCATTGTTGCCGCCACTCACCAGAACCTGCAGGAGGCGGTAAACGAAAATCGTTTTCGTCTCGATCTCTTTTACCGACTCAATGTCTTCCCCATCCGACTACCACCACTAAGGGCACGTCATACCGATGTCCCGATCCTGGCACGGCACTTTCTTAACGCCGCCAATGAAGAGTATGGGCGCAACGTGGTCTTCGGTCCGGGTAGCCTGGAACTACTGGAGCACTATCCCTGGCCGGGAAATATTCGTCAGCTGGAAAACCTGGTAAAACGCGCCGTACTACTCTGCATGGATACCTTGATCGGCCGTGAATTGATCGGCCAGATCCTGGCTGAAGAGGAAGGCGTTACCTCTCCTGGAGAGAAGCCTGCCCAGGAGTACAGAACAGCGCCGCACTACAACGATGCTCCCGTAGAAAACAGGGGCGGATTTAATCCCATGCAACATGGTATACGACCCTATGCTCGGGTACGCGAGGATGAAGTGGAACAGATCATCAGTGCACTAAAACTGAATCACGGCAACAAAACACGTGCGGCACTCAGTCTTGGACTAACACCTCGTCAACTGCGTTATCGCATGAAAATTCTCAATATCGCGGATTAATCACAGCGCAGGGACGCGACACTTCTCAGGCGACGCATGGCAATGCGTGACAAATTGTCAGGACAATGATCGACATTGTCGACAAAGCCGCTGTAACAATTTCAGACACGCTAAAACATCTCACCAAATATTTCCGTAACTCACTGTTATACATGGCATTTGGCGGTCTGGCACAGGCCTTGCAATTCTCCAGCTGTAAACAAAATCCATCCAAACATACTGGAGAAAGACCGATGACCACTACCGCCCAAACTGTTGCCAAATCCATGAGCTGCCTGCGCCCCCTCAACAAGGACGGACTGGAAGCGCTGGGTGAAAAAGGCAAAGCCAACCCAGATTCCGTTGTCACCCTGAAAGCAAAAACTGTCTGTGAAGGTCAATTCCGCATGCAGACCTATGTACGCGACCTGGCACCGATGTTGATCGACGAACCACCGCACCTGCTGGGTGAAGACAAAGCACCGAATCCTTCCGAAGCGGTACTGGCTTCACTGGGTGCCTGCCTTGCGGTTGGTGTACACGCCAACGCGACTGCTCGCGGTATCAAGCTTTCCAAACTGGAGCTGGAACTGGAAGGCGACATTAATGTAACGGCTGTTTGGGGTACTGGCGATCTGAACGAAGCCAAAACCCTCGGCTTTTCAGCCGTGCGCGTAAAAATCGATGCCGAAGGTACAGGCAGCAAGGAAGAGCTTGACGAAATTATCAGCCATTCCAATGTCTGGTCACCCGTCGCCAACACCCTGCGTAACAACGTCACTCTTGAAGTTGTTCCTGCCTGATACGGCATAGATGAAGAGGAGTGCTTAGCATGAGCCAATCTACCAACTACCCTGAGCCGCCGTTAGCATTGGATGAACTGCTAGACAAAACCCGTGCGATTGTGGAACAGGATTTGAAACCCCTTACCGTGAAAATCGATCTTGAGGGTTATTACCCCGAAGAGGTGCTGAAGAAATTGGGGCCAATCGGTGCGTTTCATCACCATCTGCCAGCTACTCGTGCCGACGGTAAAACCGATCTTGCAGCGACCATTCAGGTGATGGCTGCCGTGTCACACGAGTGTATGTCCACTGGTTTTACTGTCTGGTGCCAGGATACCTGTGCCTGGTATCTGCAAAATGCGGCAAATCCCGTGGTACGTGAAAACTGGCTGGATAAAGTTGCCAGTGGTGAAGTGCTCGCCGGAACCGGTATGTCCAACACCATGAAGGCCTTTGCCGGTATCGAAGAGTTGCGTCTGAGTGGCAAACGTGTCGACGGTGGATACGTGGTCAACGGCACTCTGCCATGGGTATCCAACCTTGGCGAAAAACATGTATTCGGCACCCTCTTCGGTCTTGAAGATCAGCCGGGGCGTTCGGTTATGGCTCTGGTGGATTGCTCCAGCGACGGTTTTAGCCTGCGTCAGTCAGCACACTTTACCGCGCTGGAAGGCACCCGTACCTTCGCCTGTATCTTTGAGGATGTGTTTATCCCCGACGATATGGTTATCGATGATGACGGCGCCGCATTCCTCAAGCGCACTCGTGCTGGGATTGTGCTGCTGCAATTTGGTATGGGCGTGGGCAACATTCAGTCCTGTATCGATCTCTGTCGTGAGGTGGAACCGCTGCTGGGTCACGTGAATGGCTATCTGGATGACCGTCCTGATGAGCTTCAGGCAGAACTGGATGACGCCGTCGATGCGGTACTTGCACTAGCGGAAGACCCATACAAAACATCGGATGAGTTTTTCCACGACATTCTGCAAGTACGCCTGGCGGCAGGTGAGTTGGCGCTGCGTGCATCGCAGTCGGCCATGCTGCATACCGGTGCCAAAGGTTACCTGAAAGCAGCAGCGGCACAACGCAAATTGCGCGAGTCCTACTTCATTGCCATTGTGACACCGGCAATCAAGCACCTGCGTAAGGAGCTGGATCGGTTGGCTCAAGCCGCTTAACGGCACTCAACGGGGAGGGAGTTACCCTCCCCGTCATTAACCGTGAACAGGAAAAGTGATGAAAACATTTATCTCAACACTCAGCGCAGATGAGTCGATAGCAAAACTGCTCGAAGGCGTCGAGGCTGCAAACATGCGTGTGGTTGCGCATATTAACGGCCAGGCCAACGCTGCCAAAATCGGTAAAGAGGTACCGGCGGATCAGATCCTGGAAATTTTCCGTCCCGATTTCGCTATTCGCGTCTGGTCAGCCTGCAAGGCGGCGGGGCATGACATTCCGCTGCGAATCCACGTTTATGATGAAGACGGCAAAACCCATGTTGCATGCCGACTGCCTTCAGATGTCTTTAGCTCCTACGCTTCACAAGCTTTGATGGAAGTTGCGCAGGAACTGGACACTATTTTCAATACCATCCTTGGCTTTGTGCCGGAGGTGTAATCATGAATGACACTGCCTATTTACGCTGGATTTGCGATGCCTGTGGCTACATCTACGATGAAGCCAAAGGCGACCCTGATTCTGGTTTGGTAGCAGGAACCAGATATCAGGATATTCCCGATGATTGGCAGTGTCCTCTCTGCGGTTTGACCAAACGCGATCTGCGACTGCTTCCTGATGCACCGACAGTATCGACTAGCGTACAACGAGCACAGAGTCAGTCACGTAATAGTAAAGGCGGTAGCGACTATATCGTGATCATCGGTGCCGGTTACGCAGGCTGGTCCGTTGCCGAAGCGATTCGACGACGCGATGCAGAAAGTCCGATACTGCTGCTTAGCGCCTGCCAGGGATTAATCTATCCCAAGCCAGCTATTTCCCTCGCAACTTCTCAGGGACGTAGCGCCAATGATCTGGTCGAAACCGATGCCATCAGCCGGGCCAACGAGCTTGGCCTGGAGGTGCAGACCCAGGTTCGCGTATTAAAAATCGATCGTGCTCGCAAACGACTCACCACCGCCAGGGGTGGCATCACTTACGGCAAACTGATCCTGGCATTAGGCGCCCATCAACGTGAACTAAAAATTGATGGCAATGCTGCCGACACCATTCTACGCGTCAATGATCTGGCCTCATTCAACCAAATGCAGCAGCGTCTGGCGAATGAGGTAAAAGAGGTAACCATTCTTGGCGCTGGACTAATAGGTTGTGAATTTGCTGACGATCTTAATCATGCAGGTTATCAGGTCACCGTTGTCGATCCCGGGCAACGGCCATTGGCCGAACTGTTACCTGAGGCGATGTCGACTGAACTACAAAATCGACTGGCGACCAAGGGTGTCACCTGGCGTTTCGGCGCTACCATGACCAGCATCGATAACGGGGATTCCGGTTTCACCGCATCACTCTCGGACGGCAGTTCATTCACTACCGATTTGGTGATCTCAGCCGCCGGACTTGTGGCCAATACTGATATTGCTGAAAAGTGTGGTCTGAGCGTAGATGCGGGGATTGCCGTTAATAATGACATGCAGACTTCTGATGCAGACATCTATGCACTGGGTGACT
The DNA here is from genome assembly GCA_050287105.1 of Thiohalomonadaceae bacterium. GTDB lineage: Bacteria > Pseudomonadota > Gammaproteobacteria > Thiohalomonadales > Thiohalomonadaceae > JAPHTQ01. Next base: position 4,317 of record JBNKBG010000061.1, on the reverse strand, counting down.
GCGCCTCACTTGACGGACAACTGTTTGCCTTCATTGAACCAATACGCCGCCAGTCTGAGGCGATAGCTGCCAGCCTGATGGGAGAGCACGAACGCTTTATGCCTATCCCACCGATGGTCAAGGTCAAAACCCAGAGTATGCCGATCAGTGTCTGTCGACCCCGTGGCGAGATCGCCACCGATGCCTGGAAGATGGTCGAAAATGAAAAACGTGGCTATCACTTTGAAATAAACCAGGCAACAAATGTGGTTGGTTTTGCCCTCAGTGACGCTATGGCATCGGATGCCGGCGATCACTACCGCAGAATTAATTTGTAGCTAAACATCACGTTGCCGTAGCAAGCACCTTTACTCTGCTACGGCAACGTTATACGCTCCATGGACTGCAAACGTAAACAGGGGCAGTCATGCGCAAACTTTTTTCCTTTCCTGATCGTGAGCAGACAACAGGTGAGGAAGTCGCCAACAGTGTCAGCCATGGCCTTGGGCTGGCTGCCGTACTGGTCGGTATTCCGTTCCTGTTGCAACAGGCGGTAAAGGTGGGTGACGCCGGTTTTATCACCGGTGTCAGTATCTTCGCCGCTTCAATGATCGTGCTCTATCTTGGTTCCACCCTCTATCACGCCTTTCCAGAGAGCACTGCCAAGCGTGTTTTTCGCGCCATCGAACACTCGGCGATCTTTCTTCTTATTGCAGGCACCTACACCCCCTTCACTCTTGGGGTACTCAGTGGCAGTTGGGGCTGGTCGATCTTTGGAGTTATCTGGGGACTGACGCTTGTCGGTATTACCTTGAAGGTAGTATTCAAAGGCAAACACAATTTCCTCTATGTCGCCCTCTATTTACTGATGGGCTGGACAATTGTGGTTGCGATCAAACCGATGCTGACTCTGGTTCCGAAGGAAGGATTGCTCTGGTTGCTGGCGGGCGGGCTCGCCTACACCATCGGTGTACTGTTCTATGTCTTCGATGCACGTCTGAAGTACGGCCATGCGGTGTGGCATCTGTTTGTTATCGCAGGTACGACCTGTCACTACTTTGCGGTGTACTGGTACGCCGTCTAAGATAGACGGCCAGTACAACAGTCGCACTTAGCGGAAAAATTCCGTCACTCTTTTCATGGGGATATGCGCCTGCAATAACGGCATCTCATTGGCATGACACTTCAGATAGTCACTATTTAAAGATTCGACAATAACGAGATCATCGCTATACCTTGTCTTAATGGTATTTTCCAGTGCATCGCACATAAAATTCTTGTGTGACGGAACCCGTCCTGTTTTTTTATACACCTCAGTCAACTCATTAGGTGGTGTAATACAGCTGTATCCCGAATCATCTGCCTCATCTGCATAGACAGTTGCATTGATCTTTTTCCTGAAATATTTCTCGGCATACTCTTCACCAAGCGCGCGTTTTAGATCATCAAACAGAAATTCAAAGCGCACAGGGCTGTTGTACACAAAATGTCCGAGATGTGCGACCTGTGGAATAAGATGGCAATCGAGCTGCCTGAATGAGAAACGGTCAACATAACCGGTCAAAAAGTCATGAAATGTAGCCTTTTCTGGATTACGTCCTGTCAACCTGGCGTAGTTGGCGAAAATATCTTCATTGCCAGAGCGCACAATAAACTTGTTTAGGTAGAGCGATACCAATCTTGCGTAAGGATCTCGCAACACGGCCATAGTAAGGACATCGTCCCTCAACAAATCACGTCCACGTGTTTTGTGAAAACGCCCCATCAAGCCGAGAGGATCACATGCCGGACATTGTTCGGCATACAAACTCTCTCCAACAAACAATTTCTTGAATGCTGAACAGGCATTTTTACGGACATAGGCATAGACAAGGGTCTGCTTGCCAAGTCTGATAGTAAAATGTTTTCGTACTCGAATACCCGGAAATAGTTCGTACAAAAAATGTACCATGTAGGGAAAACCTCTATTTCATGCGCAGGGCGAGAAATGTCCCTTGTAGACGCCCGGCCACACAATGCAGTAATGATCATACCGCATGAATTCAACCGATACCCGCATCACAAAGGGGAATGTACGTATGCGGCTCCCTTTCCCCTTTGACTGACACCATCGACATGTAATCACTTCGCCGCGGCCAACGCCTGTTCAATATCGGCAATGATGTCATCAATATGCTCAATGCCTATTGATAGACGCACCATCTCTGGACTAACACCAGCGGTCTTCAATTCCTCCGGACTCAACTGGCGATGAGTGGTAGAGGCAGGGTGACAGGCCAGCGACTTGGCATCACCGATGTTCACCAGACGCAGAATCAATTGCAGCGCATCGATAAACTTTGCTCCCGCCGCTTCGCCACCCTTGATGCCGAAGCTGAGAATACCGGAGGCCCTGCCGTCGGTGATCTTCTGGCATAGCGCATGATAGGGACTGGATTGCAGACCCGCATATTTCACCCACTCCACCTGCTTGTGGCCTTCCAGGTAACGCGCAACTTCCAATGCATTTTCGCAGTGACGCTCCATGCGCAGTGCCAGCGTCTCCAGCCCCTGCATGATGGTGAAGGCGTTAAACGGTGACAGCGCCGCACCGGTATTACGCAGAGGTACTACGCGGCAACGACCGATAAAGGCGGCTGCTCCGAGCGCCTCGGTATAGACCACACCATGATAGGAGGCATCCGGTTCATTGAGCATGGGGAAGCGTGCCTTATTTGCCGCCCAGTCGAATTTGCCCGAGTCGACGATCACACCGCCGATGGAGGTGCCGTGGCCACCGATATATTTGGTCAGCGAGTGGATGGCGATATCCGCACCATGATCGAAGACACGGCAAAGCATCGGCGTCGCCACCGTATTATCGACCATCAACGGAATCCCGTGCTTATGGGCGATCTTTGCCAGCGCCTCGATGTCGACCACATTGCCTGCCGGGTTACCGATGGACTCGCAGAATAGCGCCCTGGTCCTGTCGTCGATCTTCGACTCAAGCCCGGCCAAATCATCAAAAGAGGCGAAGCGCACCTCGACCCCCTGATTCGGCAGGGTGTGGGCGAACAGGTTATAGGTACCGCCGTAGAGTTGGCTGGTACTGACAATGTTATCGCCGACACGGGTGATGCACTGGATCGCGTAGGTGATCGCCGCCATACCGGAAGCCAGGCCAAGAGCACCGATGCCCCCCTCCAGTTCTGCCATACGCGCTTCGAGTACCGCCGTGGTCGGATTCATGATTCGGGTGTAGATGTTGCCGGGTACGGCCAGATTGAACAGGTCGGCACCATGCTGCGTGTTGTCGAAGGTATAGGAGGTGGTCTGATAGATCGGTGTGGTCGCGGCCTTGGTGGTCGGCTCGCTGCTATACCCCGCATGCAGGGCGATAGTTTCCTGTTTCATCACGGCGCTCCATTGATATTGTCGTTATGGGAATGGAGAACCAGTGTGCCGCAAAAAACAGGAAGCGCCAAGGGTGGGACTAGAACAAGCCGGCGAGCCAGAGGCGCAACCGTATACCGGGGCCGCTGGTATAGCCGCGGGTTACAAAACGCACCGTGCCATTGGCGTCGATAACAAAGGTAGCCGGTACCGCACTCACCCCATATCGCTGCGATAGCTCACCCTGCGGGTCATTCACCACCGGATAGTCCACAGCCTCTGAGTTAAGATAGGCCTGCACCTCCTCCTCACTCCCGGACTGCATAGCCACACTGATAAAGGGGTAATCATCTGCCAGCGCATCTATCGTGCCCTGCTCCAGCTCACAGACGGGACACCAACTGGCCCAGAAGTGGATTACGGCAGGGTGACCACGCAACGCTGCCAATTCGAACCCCTCACCCTGGATCGTCTGCGCGGTAAACCCCGGCGCCACACCACTGGCTGCATGACGCGTAAGAAATGCCTCCATTGCCCATACCAGCAACAACAGAACAAGCAGCTCAAGCATGAGTTTTGGCAGGCGCTTTCGGATACGGCTTAACATAGTGACTCCAGATATCAGCGCATCATTGTATCAAGCTGCGTTACCATCGACAGAATCAATAAGTGGAAAGCACGTGAGCAACAACACCCATCACACGCCGGTCACCGTCGTACTGCCGTTTTACAACGCCGCCGCGACGCTGAGTGAAACCCTCGACTCGATCCAGCAGCAGACCCTGGAGAACTTCACTCTGATCGCGGTGGATGATGGCTCAAGCGATCACTCTGCTGAATTACTCAAGCAACGGATGCAGCACGATTCGCGTATTCAACTGCTCCAGCCGGGACACCAGGGGGTGGTCGGCGCCATGAACACGGCCCTGAACCATTGCCATAGCCCGCTGGTGGCGCGCATGG
>JBNKBG010000060.1:0-14944 GCA_050287105.1 Thiohalomonadaceae bacterium | reverse complement strand
CTCTGTTTAAAATACAGAAAACCAAACGTAAACAAGATATTAGCATTTCCGCCTGCTAATCCATCGTAAATTAACAGGTACTGAAGACACCCTCCTGGAAACATAACCCACTACACAGTTCAGAACACACATCACGCCAAAGTTGCCAGGCTACCACTTTTGGGGTAGAAAGATAGCAGGGAGCAACAAGCGAAGGGATGCAAGGCAGGGAAAGCGACGCAATGGCAAGGGAATGCCCCCTGTCTACGTCGCGATAGTTTGACTACAGGGCCACGAATTTCGCTGTTGCCATCAGGCAGGAAGCCATCCAGCATATTAAAGACCGATTTGTACCAGGAGCCGGATGTCATGTCTAACCCCCAACAAGATGAGATCGAAAGCGTCGACTTCTATGCTGCCATTCAGGCACACGTGCTCTGGCGAGTCCGCCTTGAGGCCTATGTCGAGGGCACGAGCACCGAGAAACTTAATCCCAGCATCGTCAGTCGCGACGACTGTTGCGCCCTGGGCAAATGGATCTACGGAGCTGGCGGCGCGCATTACGGCGCTCATCCGAGATTCCCAGACCTCAAGGAGGTCCATGCCTGCTTCCACAAGGCGGCCGGGGAAGTGATCCGCTGCGTCGATAGCGGTGACAACGAGAAGGCTCGCAAGCTACTGCAGCAAGGCGAGTACACCACATGCTCCCACAGGGTAAAAACCCATCTGACGAAACTCGGGCTTGAGAGCGGGAACAATGCACTAAATTAGAGAATCGGGTCCCGCCCTACCGAAGGCCAGTAGGGAGCGCGACTATTAAAATGGGACGGTGAGATTAATAAATGACTGACTACTTAGATCAGATAACGTTTACTCTCTCCGACCCAATTATTCCTGATTTATCGCCAGGTGCACGGATTTCGTGAACCTGGATTTCAAGACACTCACAATACCTGCCGGATCAATCTCTGGAATAGCACCGCGCGCCATTTCTCTACTGCTCGTATTGTCCGCGACATTGATCTACACCGCGCCGCTGGCGATGCCTGAAAACTATTCCATAACGGTACATTCGATCAGTGAGTCAGCCGCGCAGGGACTTCAGCATGCGTGGATTGCACGAATGGGCTTTCTGCTATTTGGGCTTGGTGTTCTCTGGCTATCTCTAACCAGGCGCCAGGTGTGGCCACGTGGCGCCTACTGGATGCAGCTTGTTTTTGCGCTTTCCATGCTTGGAACAGCCGCGTTCTCGCACAAGCCCTGGATCAAAGACATACCCGTTGATAGTGTTGAAGATCTTCTCCATTCCATTACTGCTACGGTTATGGGCTTCGCCTTCTCTCTGGCGGTCCTGCTTCACATATTTACCAGAGTAAATGCCTCTTACAGGGTTCGAGTAATTGATGGCATCGCACTTGCGGCGGCGACACTCATATCTCCCGTAGCAGTCCTGGTTCCTGATATGGCTGGAATACTGCAACGACTCATGTTTGCTATCGCCTATGCCTGGTACATCTATGAGGCCTTTGCACCTAACCATGTCACTCAGATACTCCATCCCTCTTAACTGGATCGGCACTCAAGAATAATCGAAGTACCCTAAGGCAAACTCACCTGGCTTTTGTAAATCGAGAACATATCCGCCGTTCCGGGTGTTTTTAACTGGCTTAGCAAAATACCGCCATCCAGCCCGCTATAGGTATCACAGGCACCATGATGTGTACCTGCATCGCCATTAACACGCTCCCGTTCGACAAGCTGGCTACCGCTTCTAAGTAGCTGGTTACTGTTCAGATCAACAAACTCGTACACCCGGCAACCATTATAGCGATCGCTGGTTCCTGATGTGGTGTCCACGGGTGTGGTGGTCAGATAAGTCTTGCCGTTCTTTTCTATCAACGCCGGTGCCTGAAAATGATGATCACCGGTGGCAAGCTGCGCATCTGCAGGCGTTAACAGACGGCCATGATATTTCCAGCTTGCGGCATTGGTGATGTCGCATGGACTGGCGCAACTGAAATGAACCACATATTCGGTGACTTTGGTTGTTGAAGGTATGGTAGAAGCATCGGCACAGTAAATACTCATATACAGTGTGCTGTTCGTGGAGAGCAAACCGGGCTCGAGAAAGATACACCAGTCCAACTCGGACAATACTGGGCCAGAGGTTTGAGTTAAATCCGCGTTGAGCTGCAACGCCGGTGTCGTTCCGAGAGGTGAAAACAGTGGTGCTGCGGTATTGTCATTATCAGCTTGCAGACCAGCGCCGCCAAACAGTTTGACCGACGTCGCTGTGAGCAGGCCCTGAGGTGTTGCGGCCATCTTCATCGCGATCCAGCTATAGTCGCCATATAAGGATGTTTGATCTGCGTGCAGATACTGGAACCAGATCAACTTCCACTTTTCATTTGCCGGTGCCCCAGCATCATAGACCAGCGACGAGGTTTCACTCTGCCAGATGCCGCTGCTGTTTGCTGGAATCGTATCTCCAGGGAGCGTCATTGGCCCGAAGTCGTTTCTTTCCACTGCAGGCGCTATCACTCCTGCATCCTGCCAACTAACGCCATTGTCATCGGAATAGGCCAGACGAATCGAGACCGCCCAGTAAACCAGTGGCGAATAATTGGGCGAGGTGTTCACTGAGGAATAACTCATCCACAGATAGCCCGTGGCCGGGTCACGCGTTACCGAAGGGTCGAAGATGCCCAGGTCACCAGGAGCGCCCGTGATGGTAAGCTGTTCGCGCGCGGGTACCACAGAAGGAGAATCACTGCTGCCGCAGGCGACCAAAGAAAGCAGAAGGAACAAACTTGCTATTAGTGTCTTCATGTTAATGTCCCTGTAAACAATTCCATCTTTTTGAAATGAAGATAAGAGATGGCGGATGGGCTCAAACAGTATACAGCTCGCAGAAACGACCACCACGCCTATAAAATCATGTGGAGAGCATCATCTGACCACGCATAGCTCGAAAAGTTTTTTCAGCACTCACTTATTCTTATTCTCACGATTCGAACTGGCGGGTTAGCCCTGGTACCTCCAGAGGCATACGCCACAAACCCAGTTCGATAGGGAGGGCGATTTCTACTGCCCAGGTAGCCATTGAGCCCCCAGGAATGACTTCTGTGATACTGTGTAATGAGCACCCTGTTCAACCCTGCGCGTAATCGCCCTTATGCAATCGACACCGGTACAACACAGAATGAAAACGCCGCGCCTGGCCATCATCGACGCCGGGCGCGGCATTGCGCTTCTCCTGATGGCCATTTTCACTTCTGCTTTGACCTTAACTACTACGGCCTTACCCATTTCGATTTCAACAACGCCCCATTCTGGCTCGGTGCTCGCGCCTTTATCGTCACCCTGTTCCTGCTGCTTGTAGGTATCAGTCTGCAACTGGCCAACGCGCGCGGGATACGCTGGTCTGCAGTTTGGCGCAGGCTGGCAATGATTGGCGCGGCGGCGCTCGCCGTCACCCTTGCCAGCGCACTACTCTTTCCTGACAGCTACATCTTCTTCGGCATTCTCCATTTTATTGCGCTGGCGAGTCTGCTGGCGCTACCCTTTCTGCGCTATCGCTGGCTGGCACTGGCGACGGCGATTGCGTTGTTGTTGCTCGATCTCAACTTTGCCGACCCGCTGTTTAACCGCCCTGCACTGCAGTGGATCGGGCTGATGACCTACAAACCGATCACCGAGGATTATGTCCCGCTGCTGCCGTGGTTCGCTGCCGTGCTGCTGGGGGTTTTCTTTGGTAGTTGGCTGTTGCAGATGAAGGAAAGGTTTACCCACTGGCGAGGCAATCGTGGCCCATGGCCGACACTCCGCTGGACAGGACGCCACAGTCTGCTGTTCTATCTGCTTCACCAGCCGATCCTGCTCGGGGTGCTCTATCCTCTTGCCCGACTGTTATCGAACTAAGCTGAACTCTACGAAATAGAAAAGGGCGCCGAGAGGCGCCCTTCTTTTTACCTGTTGATACGAACCGAATGTTTAGCGATTGGTTTGCAACCACCGTGCACGTCGCCCTCTGCCACTCATCCACAGCAAACTGAATAGCAGACCCAGCAGTGGGCCGAATACACCACCGCCGCCACCACTGCTGGTCGTGGTTGCCGCCGGGGTGGTAAAGCTGGCGACAGTGCTCCACTCGGTCCAGTCGCCAAGGGTGTTCTGGTAGCGCACCGACCAATAGTAACTTTGAGCCGCAACCAGTCCCGAAGTGGACGGCACAGCATGACTCGTCAGATCGACCGCTGTTTCACCGGAGTCGTAGAGAACATAGTCACTCGGCGCAACCCATCGATAGGCTAGCGTTGAAACGGTGTGCGCCGTCGGGTCGAAAACGTATGAAGCAGGTGTGTTGACGGCAAGGCCAACATCGACCGCTGTGCCGCCGTTGGGATAGACACCGGAATACATGTCGTAGTCGTGCAGCGTGAAATCCATCTGTTTGAAGTTCCAGGCGATACGGCCATCGCTGTACATCAGTACCTGGAAGTTAATCGGACCAACAGAAGGAGCAGGCCCAGGCAGACCGGATGGCATAAAGGCCGGTCCGCCGCCGCCATCGGCGGTGGTGGCGCTATACCACTCCACCATCACATGATCTTTGCCGTGGTAGATTTTGACGTAGCCATTATCGGCATAGAGATTGTCATTGCTAGCGAAGATGGCGTCCATGGTGTCGACGTAAGTACCAGCGGAATGGGTTCCCGCCGCGGTACATGCCTGACAGCTTTCGCCTGCCTCAAGCAGTTCGATCAATCCGTTTTTATTGACCGCGATGGCGGTGATGGTGCGTCCATAAAAAGGGAAGTTGAATGGAAGGGTGTGATCCAATGCACCATCGAACATGGATGAAGGCGTTGCCTCGGCCTTGGGCCGGTCACCCGCTGGTTCGGCATAGTCGAGTACCCGCCATTGGGCCTGGCTCTGGTTTGCGCTTCCGGTATCGCTGAAGGCTGAGGCAGTGAGCGTGACGGACGAGACCTCGGCTCCCCCGGTCGGTGAAACCGCCGTCGGGGTGGCAATGGATGAGAGGCTGCCATCGCTATAAACCCGCTGGGCGAAAATTTCGAAATCACCCTGCATTACGGTATGCGCCCAGGCAATCAACGCACCGCCATCGGTAGCGGGCGTCACCGCAGGTATTGCGACATAGCCGCCCTTGCTGGTCACTTCAACACCGGTGCTGCCCCACTGTTTGACCGCGGTGGAGGACACCCGCTGTGCCCGCATTTCGTAGATGGGATAATTACTGTCGCGCCACACAACCACCACGCCCGAAGCGCTGTCGTTAATCAATGCAGGGTTTGAGTTGTAGCCGCTGCCAATGGTGGAAAGTAATGTACCGTTAGCTGTCCAACCGCTCACGCCGGCACCGGTGCTGTCTATACGATGCAGGTAGATGTCTGAGTTTGCCGGGATGGACGATCCGGCGTCCCGCGAATCACGCCACACCAGATAGGCGCCACCGTTCTGGTCGCTGATTGCCTGAATGGAATCCTGGTAACTGCCGGCGACCGTCACCAGCGCAACACCGGCCGTGTTCCATTGCAAGGCACCGTTGCCATCGATACGCTGGCCGTAGATATCGCCATAGTTGTCAGCGCGATCATCTTTCCACACGACAATGGCTCCGCCCACACCATCGCTGACAATACGCGGGCTGGTCTGGTAGTTGGTCGATGTCGCCAGGGCAATACCGTTGAAGTTACCACCGCCCGCGTCCCACTGACGAACACCACCGCTCAGCTTTTGTGCGTAAACCTTGTCATAACCACCGACAAACGCATACCACACGACAATGACACTACCACTACCATCGCCAAGCAGCGCCTGACCGTACTGGCCGTTGGCGTCATCGCAAACCACGTCGCCGCCAACTGTCCAATCGATATGCACGCTGCCATCACTGTCGATACGCGTGGCGTAGATATCCGAGCTGGTGGTTGCGCTGTAGTATTGCCAGGCAACAAACACCCCACCACTACCATCCGCAATCAGCGTTGGCTGAGTATCGCTGTTCGTAAGATCGCCGCTGCTAACGACGATGCCGGAGGAACCCCAACCACTGACGGGCGCACCGTTGCCGTCGAGGTGTTGCAGGTGAATCCGGCCATCGGCGCCGCTGATCCAGGCGATGTACACGCCGCCACTACCATCCGCAATAATGGCTTGTTGCTCCTCCAGGGCCGTCCCGGCGCTGACCTGTACACCGTTGGCGGTCCACATCGCCTGCCCATCAGCACTGAGACGCTGTGCGTAGATAACACGGCCACCTGAACGCCGGTCTTCCCACGCAACAACGGTCCCGCCCGCACCATCGCTGGTGCTGACCGGGTTGAGTTGATCGCCGGTAACGGCGCTGACCGTGGTGTTGAGATAGGCATCGCCCGACCAGGCCGACACCGTGCCGCTGACCAGCAGGGAAAAGATACCCGCCAGGCAGGCCACTGAGAGATTACGAGGGATATCACGCATGATTTATTGCCCCTGTCGAATGATGAAAAAAAACCAGGCAGCCTTTCAGCCGCACCTCGCAACGCATTGCAAGGGGTGACGACACAACTACTTACAATGTAAGGTAATAGCCCTGCATCGGGTATGGATGAAATAACCCAGACAAGAGAGAGAAAAGAATGCCCGACACTCCATCGGCAAGTGAAAATCAATCCGCCGAGCTCAGCCACTTCATCCTGGAACTGTATCGACATATCGGCACCATCCCACAGGAAGCGTACAAGGCATGGGCTCTCGACGGCCTGAAGCGGGTGCTGCCGTTCGACTCCGCCTTCTGGGCGGAGGGCGCCGAATTCGGTGCGACCATCGTCGACGCGCACATCCACAACAGCATCCATCCAGCCAATGAATGGCTGGCAGACTACGCGCAGTTCAAGGAAGCCGACCCGCTGGCCCTGGCGGTGTTCGAAAACAAGGGCACCACGATTTATGACGCCGACCTGATGCCGCGTGAAGCGTGGCTGGCCGATCCGCTATACGGCCCGTTCTGCCGCAAACACCAGATCGCCTACACCCTCTGCACCATGGACTACGATCCGACCACCACCCTGGTCGAGGTGATCTCGATCTACCGCGCCGACAGCGAGCATCCCTTCACCGCCGCGGAAAGAGAGCAGATGCAGTTCCTTTTTCCGCACCTGCTGGAGACGCGACGACGAAATTCCCAGGCGTATGGCAGCCCGCCCGGCCCTATGCTTGATGACATCGCCATCTGCGAAGGAAACGGCCTGCTACACCACGCCGGCGAGAAGTTTCTCACCACGTTGCAAAAGGAATTTCCTCACTGGCATGGCCCCCTTCTGCCGGAAAAGCTGCTCAAGACCCACGGGATAAAAACCTGCAATGCGGTATTCCCTAACCAACCCTCTTCTGCACTTAATCTGGTTTGCTCACAGGAACGCTCACCGTTCGACATGCTGACCCCGGCGGAACAGCGTGTGGCAAAACTGTTGATCGCAGGCCACTCCTATCAGGACGGCGCGGCACAACTGAGCATTGGCATCTCCACCTTCAACAAACACGCCAGCACCCTTTACCGCAAATTGAACGTGGAAGGGCGCAATGAATTGACACACCGTTTTGGCAGCAGGCTGGGATAACGATGACAAAAGAGACGATATTTAATGACCGTACCAGCGCACTGATCCTAAGCCTGCATCGCGGCAAAGAGAGTTGTCCTGTCACCGAATTCAAGGGATGGGTATTTAAGCAACTGGGCCAGGTTCTCGATTTCGATGCTGCAAGCTGGCGCTCCAGTGTTGGCGACGACGGTGAACATCTGCTCGATGACTATTCGCCGGATCTGCCCAAACTGAACGATAAGATGCCACGCCTCTGCGCGTCGCAAACTGACGAACTCACCACACTCAGCGAGCACGTCACTCTCTATCGGCTAGCGGGTAAGCGCGCCTTCACCAGCGAAGAACACCTGTTGCTGGAAATGCTCCTGCCCCACATGTCTACCAGCTATCGCCAGAACCTGCTCTATGCCATGCAACCACCGCAAAACGATCCTGCCACCGGGTTTGGCGCCTATGCCATCTGCAATGCCGCAGGCATCCTGCACCGGGCCAGTGCCGCCTTTACCGAGCTACTGCTGCTCGAAGAGCCCGAGTGGCAAGGGCCACTCCTGCCGTGGAAAGCGATCGCCACTGTCGGCCGACGACGTCATCTAGAGATCAAAGGCAGCCGTATCATCGTCAACCTGCGACGCAGTGAAAAACTGTTTCATCTGCACATCAGGGCACGCACCCCCATTGATGATCTGAGCCTGGCTGAATTAAAGGTTGCGAGAGCGTTGGCGAACGGTTCCAGTTATAAAACAGCGGCCCAGCATCTGAAGCTCTCGCCATCGACCGTCAACAATCACGCCGCCAACATCTACCGCAAGCTGGGCGTACACAACAAAGCGGCCCTGGTCGGTTTGTGGCAGGAACTGGAGGGCTCGGGTAAACATTTCTGATGTGACAACTTCCAGGGCAGATGTCGATGGGTACACAGTATCGACTCCGGCACGATTGCTGTAAGCTACTCCCCCGCATAAGCGCACTTCTGATTTCACTGGATTTTCTATGAGCTTCTCCTCCCTCGGCCTCTCCCCCCAACTGCTGCAGGCGGTTACCGAACAGGGCTATACCGAAGCCACGCCGATTCAGGCGAAGGCGATCCCGGCCATTCTGCAACGCCGCGATGTGATGGCGGCGGCACAAACCGGTACCGGTAAGACCGCGGGCTTTACCCTGCCGATGCTGGAACTACTGGCGCGGGGTGAACGGGTACAGGCCAATCAGGCGCGTGCGCTGATTCTGACACCGACAAGGGAGTTGGCCGCACAGGTGGCGGAGAGCATCGCCACCTACGGCAAGCATCTACCATTGCGCTCAGCGGTGGTGTTCGGCGGGGTCAATATCAATCCGCAGATGATGAAGCTGAGAAAGGGGGTTGATCTGCTGGTGGCCACGCCGGGGCGTCTGCTCGATCTCTACAACCAGAATGCCATTCGTTTCAAACAGCTTGAGATTCTGGTGCTGGACGAGGCCGACCGCATGCTCGACATGGGCTTCATTCACGACATCCGCAAGATCCTCAACCTGTTACCGAAGCAGCGCCAGAATCTGCTCTTCTCCGCCACCTTCTCCCAGGAGATCCGTGCCCTGGCAAAGGGGCTGGTGAATGATCCGGTGGAGATCTCCGTCACCCCGCGCAATCAGGCCGCACCATCAGTGAAGCAGTGGATCCATCCGGTGGACAAGAGCCGCAAGGCGGCACTGCTGATCGATCTGTTGCAACGCAATCAGTGGAATCAGGTGCTGGTCTTCAGCCGCACCAAGCACGGCGCCAACAAGCTGGTGAAACAGCTTGCAGGCAGCGGCATCAAGGCCGATGCGATCCATGGTAACAAGAGTCAGGGTGCCCGCACCCGCGCCCTGGCGGACTTCAAGCAGGGCACCATACGGGTGCTGGTGGCGACAGATATTGCGGCGCGGGGTATCGACATCGATCAGCTACCGCATGTGATCAATTTCGATCTGCCCAATGTGCCCGAGGACTATGTCCATCGCATTGGCCGCACCGGACGGGCCGGTTCCACCGGCGAGGCGATCTCGCTGGTGAGCGCCGACGAGTTCAAGCAGCTCTCCGATATCGAGAAGCTGACGAAAAAGATCCTGGAGCGGAAGTATGTGGATGGCTTCGAGCCAGTACATGAGTTGCCGCAGTCGAACCTGACTCCGCCCAAACACCCGAAGAAGCATCACCCTGCCAAAAGCGGCCATCGGGATGGACAGCGTTCGGGTGAGGTCCGGCAGGGACACAAGCCGTCCGCTTCACCCGCCAATGCCAAGCGGAAGCGCCGTCCGCGCCCCAAACGCTAAGAGAGCGCCGCCCTCCGCCGAATCCCTGCCTTCCATCCTATAACGCCTGTCTGACAAGCCAGCATGGTTGCCCCCGTCCCGGTTGGGCAATGCCCGGGCTCAGCAAAATCGCCTCAATAGTTGTAAAGCATTCCCCGCCCCGCCAGGAACACCCGGCCGTAGACGCTGGTGTCGGCGACGATCCCGGATACGCCGCCGTAGCGGTGGGCATCGTCATCGATACGGGTCCAGGTGACACCCTCGTCATCGGATCGGTAGACACCGTCCGTGCCGTTGATGGTACCGATCAGGTAGACGGCCGCCGAGTAGCTGGAGCCATTGGCCGGCTTACCCAATGCCACCTTGATGGCGCCATGAAAACTCGTGTATTCCGCCCCTACCGTTGCCATGGCGGTCAGCTTGGTCCAGGTGAGTCCGGAGTCGACGGAATGCCACAGGTTGTCCGCATCGGCCAGCCAGATATCGCCCTCGGTGTAGGGGTTGACCGCCAGATCAGTGACGTTGAAGCCGTTGGGAAGCCAGGTCTGCGCACTGGCGGTGTAGGTGTGCCCGCCATCGGTCGAATAGTAGAATCTTCCATTCGTGGGGAAAGCCCAGCGATCCCACCAGTTACCCCCGTTGTCGTAGGCATAGACCTTGAGCGGATTCTTCCGGTCGGCGGCGATGCGATAGGACCCATTCGGGGCAGAAAGATTGGTAGCCGTCCAGGTGGTGCCCCGGTCGGTCGTGTAGTAGGGAACCTGACCGGCAATCGCCCAAATCACGTTGGCGCCATCGGCGGTCACCGCTACGCCGGAGCCATCACCGGAAGCCGATGCGGACGCTGGCACGCTCGGGAATTCCGTCCAGGTGACCCCGGCATCGGTCGAGTACGCACCTCTGGAGGTGGTGAAGGTTCCGACGGCGGCGATGAAGGCCGGGTTGTTCCAGGCCATGTCGATGCCGGTGCCATTCCCATCCCCCAAGGGTGGCGACCGGGTTGCCCCAATCGTCAGGGAGGTATGGACATAGTGACCGGTGTCGCCGTGCGCGCTGGCCAGCAGGTAGGAGGCCCCCGGCGGTGGCGCGGCCATGCCGAGATTCACCATCTCCTCGATGCCGGTGACGTCGAAGGTCCAGTGGGGCAGTGTCGTCGAGAAGGCGTCGTTGGTCGACCAGACCCCGCCGCCGAACACATAGGAGACATGATCCGGATTGAAGGGATCGATATCCAGGTCGTCTATCCAACCCCAGTAACTCGGGTGGACCGCACCAGTGGTTCCGCTTGCGTCGTGATAGTTCGTGGTTCCGTCAAGGTCACCCGATCGGCCGATCTCGCTCCAGGTCTGCCCGCCGTCGGCGGAGCGCATGGCGATCTGAACATAGCCGGCACTCCCCCAGGTGCCGGGGACGCCAAAGACGATTTTAGTCGTCGCGCCGCTGCCATGAACAGAGAGACCGCCGATGCCGCCATAGTAGTTGCCGTCGCCCGATTGGGTCAGCAGCGTCCAGGTCGTAGCGCCATCGAACTTGTAGAGCCACGATGGCGCGCTGCTGCCTGGACCCGAGCTGGAAGCAAAAGGCACATAGAGCATTCCGTCGTCGGCCCGGGCCATGTGCGGGATATAGGGAAGAACAGCCGTGGGCGGTGTGCCAGTGGTGGCACTCGTTACCGCAGCAGGAATCGTGATCCCCGCCCAGGTGGCACCGCCGTCGGTCGACTTGTAGAGGTAGGAGGTAAGGCCCGCGAGGCCCATGTAGTCGGGGGCGACACCGACATAGAGGGTCTGGGTGGCATTGCCGGTGGCGGTGAAACCCGTCGTCGGCACCGTTGTATCAAACAGGACGAATTCGACACCGATGGGACTGCCGCCGTTGGAGTTGGTGATGTCGGTGGCGGTCATCACATAGGAAGAGAGCGAGGTGACCTGGCTCCAGTTCATCCCGTAGTCCGTGCTCTTCCACAGCCCCGCCGTGCGCGAAGCATAGAACAGCGTCGAGGGGAGATTAGGGTCAACCATCAACCGCTCACCGATCCCCCGGCCCTGGTTGTTCGACCCGACCGGGAAGGAAAGCGTCACGTAGTTCCAACTGTTGCCCTGATCGGAAGAGTAGTAGAAGCGACCGTTGCCACTGGAGACATACATGCTCGTGGTCATGTAGACCTTCGAGGGGTCGGTGGGATCGACGGCCATGCTCTCGGCACCCTGCTGGCCGCCATCCGGCCGGCCAAAACCGTCGGTAAGGGCAGTCCATTGGGAATCGCCGTTGCCCCAGCGATATACGCCGGCCATATCCGTCCGGGCATAGCGCAGATTGGCCACGGTGGGATGGTAGATGACGCCGGGGACATAACCGCCACCGCCCATCTTTACGTTGGTCCAACCCGAAGAGGGAGCGACGGATGACTGAGGGCCGGGTGGATTGCTGTTGCCACCTGAATCACCGCCTCCACTGCAGGAAATCAGCAACAATGCGGCCACTACTGCCCAGGATTTGCCTTGAGCCATGGATCTGCTCTCCCCAAATTCGGAAAATCACAAAGAAAGAAATTTTACACAATTAACAATACGTCGTCTCAATTTGCCGAGAGATTTCACCGGCATTCGTGGCGCAGTACACACTTTCCAGCCCATCTCTTTAGCCGTTTTGCTTATACCCTTATCCAAGCCTCCTATTACCGCGCTTTTTATTGGTGCGGTATAGTGACGGGCCAAATTTCGGATACGCGGCCAGCGGCAACGGGCGCGACAAAACAATATTTGAAGACTACAAGGAGAGCCCCATGATCAATCCAGTCGGTTCCGATGAGTTGAAACCCCTGTTTGTCTATGACTCAGACAAGCACGATGCCCTGAAGCACGAGGCAGAATCCCTGCCCTCCATGCTGCTCAGTTCCCAGGCCGCCGCCAATGCGGTGATGATGGGTAGCGGCTACTTCAGCCCCCTCCCCGGCTTTATGACCGTCGAAGACGGCGTGGCGTCCGCCGAGACCATGTTGCTTGCCGATGGCAGCTTCTTCCCGGTACCGGTACTGAACCTGACCAGCAAGGAGCAGATTGCTGCCATTGGCGACGCCAGGCGTATCGCCCTGCGTGACCCCAACGTGGAAGGCAACCCGGTTCTGGCGGTGATGGATATCGAGGCCATTGAAGAAGTCAGCGCAGAGCAGATGGCGCTGATGACCGAGAAAGTCTACCGCACCGACGACCCGAAACACCCCGGTGTAGCGGCATTCAACGGCCAGGGTAACATGGCTATCTCCGGTCCGATTCAGGTACTGAACTTCTCCTACTTCGCCGAAGAGTTCCCCGATACCTTCCGCACCGCCGTGGAAATCCGCAATGAGATCGCCGAGCGTGGCTGGAAGAAGATCGTCGCCTTCCAGACCCGCAACCCGATGCACCTGGCCCACGAAGAGCTGTGCCACATGGCCATGGAGCGCCTCGGCTGCGACGGCCTGGTGATCCACATGCTGCTGGGCAAACTGAAAGAGGGTGATATTCCAGCTCCGGTCCGCGATGCTGCCATCCGCAAGATGGTAGAGGTCTACTTCAAACCGAACAGCGCCATGGTCACCGGTTACGGTTTCGACATGCTCTACGCCGGTCCCCGCGAAGCGGTACTGCACGCCTACTTCCGCCAGAACATGGGCGCCACCCACTTTATCATCGGTCGCGACCACGCCGGTGTCGGCGACTACTACGGTGCCTTCGACGCCCAGACCATCTTCGACGACGAAGTACCGCCGGGCGTGCTGGATATTGAGATCTTCCGCGCCGACCACACCGCCTGGTCAAAGAAGCTGAACAAGGTTGTGATGATGTGCGAGGCTCCGGATCACTCGAAGGAAGACTTCGTCCTCCTCTCCGGCACCAAGGTACGTGAGATGCTGGGCCAGGGGATTGCCCCGCCGAAAGAGTTCTCCCGTCCGGAAGTGGCACAGATCCTCATCAACTACTACCAGGCCCTTGATAGCAAGAAATAAGGTGCTGCGGTAGCGAGCAAAAAAGGGGCGCATCAAGCGCCCCTTTTTCGTTTCAATACGATCACGACGGATAGGCGGAAAATTGATCCGCCGCCGCCCACCAGCGGCCGTTTTCCCGCACGAAGAAAAACATGTCACGCCCGCCCATCTCGATACGCTGACCGTTGACGGTGAAGGCCATGTCGAAGTCGTAGGCCACCACCGCAGAATCGCCGTAGAGATGGATCAGCGGGTCGACCTCACGCCAGTGGTGGATCGTCGCTATCTCGGCAAAACCTTTCCAGCCTGCAATACACGCAGCACCCCCTTCGCGCCGGTGACGATCGGTGGCGGTAATGGCGATCATTTGCGGGTGGAAGTATTCGACCAGATCGTCCGGGTTGCCCTTGGTCCAGCAGTCGTTGAGGGCGCGCAGCGTGTCCCAGACTGCCTGTTTGTCTGCCGACTCAAAAGTCACATCGTTCATACATCACCCTCCGCAAAGAAACCACTCACTTCGAAATATCGCTGGCATGCGACACGACGACGGCAAAACGATCGGCCAGCGCCGCCAGTGAAGCTCGCTGCACCTCTGCCGCAGGAACCGCTCCGCCATTACCGTCGGGCAGATCGCGGGTAGCGGTCGCCGCGCCGACTACCGTCGTGGCATAACCGAGATCGAGCGCCGCACGGGCGGTGGTACTGACACACATATGGGTCATAAAGCCGATCATAATCAGATGCTTGCGCCCGGTACCCACCAGCACCTGTTGCAGCTTGGTACCGGCAAAGGCGTTGGGCAACCGTTTTTCGATCACTGTTTCTCCGGATTTCGGTTGTAACGATTCGACGATATCGAAAAAAGGACCGGCAGGATTGAACAGGGCACCACCACCCCGGTGCTTCACATGCACTACCGGCGTGCCTGCCTTGCGCGCACGCGCCAGCAATTGCGCCGATTCCTCCACTGCGGCGTCTATCCCAGCCAGTGGCAGGGCGCCGTCGCGATACTCCTTTTGCGCATCGATGATCAGCAGCACACTCTCAGACAACGTTGCCGGGGCTCGCCCGGCGCCCGCCATCTGCAACAGCGTCTGCGGTGTCTCTGCTGCCGAAAGCA
>JBNKBG010000059.1:0-15256 GCA_050287105.1 Thiohalomonadaceae bacterium | reverse complement strand
GGCAAAAGAGTGTTTCGCCGAAAAGAATTTCAACGACCCGATGACGATCGTCGAGGATGCAATAAAACTGGTAAGCCGCTCCAGCATGGTCTCCGTTTTCGAAAAACCCCGCTTCAGGGATTACGTCAAATCGCTAAACCGTGATGAGAAAGCGGCTTTCGCCCACGCCCTGTACGAACTGCTGCACGGCAAACAGGAAGACGGCTTCAACCTGTTACAGGGATTGCTCGTAAGAGAAAAACTCGCAAAATGGACCCTGATGACTGTCATCCCTGCCTACTACCGCCCACAAAAGGAAGTGTTCATCAAACCCACCACCGCAAAACTGATTATCAACAAACTGGGACTGGATCTGGAATACAAGCCAACTCCATCCTGGGAGTTCTACAAGGGATATCGTAAGGCGGTTAATGAACTGAAGAAAGAAGTGGATAAATCCCTCGCCCCCAACAACCCCGCCTTTTGTGGCTTTCTGATGATGTCGCTTTAGCCATGTGCAATTCCGGCTTGACAAAATAGCATTTAATCGTATTATTGCGATTAACAGTTATGGGACGTTCAAAGAAACAGGCATTCACCGACCAGCAGAACCGCCTCGCGGCTCTGGCCAGGGCATTGGCACATCCAGCACGCATAGCCATTCTGGAGTTCCTGGCCCGGAGCGATGCCTGTATGTGTGGTGATATCGTCGAAGAACTACCGCTGTCGCAGTCGACCGTCTCACAGCATCTACGCGAGTTAAAAGAGGCGGGACTGATCCGGGGTGATATCGAAGGCACCAGAGTCTGTTACTGCATCAACAGCAAGGCTTTGGAAGACGCGAAAAAGATACTCAATAATTTTTTCACCACCAAACGCTGCTGCTGAAAATTTTTTGGCCGGCATTATCGTAATCCTACGATTAACAAGAAGGAGTAAAACAATGTCTGAAGCAAATGAACTGAAGCAACTGGTCCGGGAGAAATACGGCGCCATCGCCGAGCAGTCGAAGACGGATAGCGATGCCTCCTGTTGCGGATGTGGCTGCTCAACCGTTGACTACACGGTGATGGCGGAAAACTACTCTGAACTGTCGGGTTACGTGGAAGATGCCGATCTCGGGCTCGGCTGCGGCCTACCGACGGAATTTGCACAGATGAAAGCGGGAGACACAGTGGTCGACCTCGGCTCCGGCGCGGGCAATGACGCCTTCGTCGCCCGTGCCATCGTCGGTGATACCGGTAGCGTTATCGGTGTCGACATGACGCCGGAGATGATCGATAAGGCCCGCACCAATGCGGCAAAACTGAATTTCGACAACGTCGAATTCCGCCTGGGCGATATCGAAGCTCTGCCAGTGGACGACAACAGCGTGGACGTAGTTGTCAGTAACTGCGTGATGAATCTGGTGCCGGACAAGGTGCAGGCCTTTGCCGAAACCTTCCGTATCCTCAAGCCGGGTGGCCACTTCTCCATTTCCGATATCGTACTGGAAGGCGAACTGCCAGAGAACGTTCGCAAAAGTGCCGAGATGTACGCCGGCTGTGTTTCAGGGGCACAACAAATGGCCAATTACCTGCAAACCATCCACAACACCGGATTCGCCAATGTCACGGTACAGAAGAAAAAGGAGATCAACCTGCCTGATGAACTCCTGCTGGAATTTCTTACCAGGGAAGAAATAGCCGATGCACGAAAAAGTGGGACAGGCGTCTACAGTATCACCGTATACGCAGACAAACCCGCCGCGTAGGAAAAATGGTAGCCAGTGGCTGTACTTCAGCCATCGGTTTAACCTGGAATAACAAAGGTGGATGAGATGAAAAAAGACGTCAAAACAACGGCTGAAAACTATTTCAACAATGGCCTGATGTGTGCCGAAAGCGTGGTACTGGCACTAACCGAAGCACACGGCATCGAGTCCGAACTACTACCCAAAGCGGCAACCGCATTTTGCGGTGGCATGTCACGCACCTGCGGCACATGCGGCGCATTGACTGGAGCAGTAATGGGAATCAGCGCCATACTCGGCAGAGACGGCGTGGGAAAATCCTATGATGATGCATACCAGGCCGCAGGGACCGTCATCAGAAAATTTGAAGAGGAGTTTGGCACCCGCAACTGCCATGAGCTGCTGGGGTGCGACCTTGGCACTGAGGAAGGTCAGGCCACATTCAAGAACGAAGGGCTGCGTAAAAGATGTAACAACTATACGGGCAGAGCGGCCGAACTTGCGGAGGAGATACTCGCAGAGCGGGCTAAGTAGAAAACATCTCGTAGATATCCGGCCCGGCGGTCACCGGCCGCTTTGTCTCCACATCCACCGGCACCCAAAACGTCACTGCTTTGGCTAGCAGCTTGTTATCAGCCTTGCGGATGATCTCCGTATGCCGCTCAAATGCCCGTTCACCGGCCTTACCAACCCAGGTACGCGCCACGATCTCATCCGACTCCATCGCCGGGCGCTTGTAATCAATTTCATGCCGGGCAACCACCCAAAGCAACGCCGCCTTCTGCTCCTCAGAGGCGACGGCATACCAGTGCGTCGTCGCTGCCTCCTGCACCCACTTCAGGTAGACGACATTGTTCACATGCCCCAGCCAGTCGATATCCTCCGGCTTGATAGTGATCTCAATATCGTACGGTTCACGAGGGTCTAACTTGGTCATAGAAATAACATCCCAATCTATCCGTTTCTCAAACTGATTCGTAACTCACCAAATCCACATCCGCCGCCTGCATACGCAACGGGATCAACGCCTGGTATGCCGCCGAGTCGTGCCATTGCTTTGCAGAGGCCATATCCGGAAACCGTAACACTACTGTATCGGTATGACGATGTTCACCCCCCAGCACAACCGCATTCTTCCCGCGCAAAACGATCTCGCCATGCCACGGCACTAATGTGGCAGGCACCTGGTCACGGTACTCAATCCACTTCACTTCGTCTTGAATCGTGATATTGCCAATTACATATGCCGTCATAACATCTTTCCCATATCTAGAAATAGAGCACTCAGCTCATTCAAATAACCCCACCTGCTGCGGAGGACAGGGCGGAATTATCTCAGGTAGCCGCCTGGGGGCACGGATGCGCAACTGCTTGTTGACGTTATACACACCGAAGACCACCGTAATGTCATCCTCATCGACCTCGAACTCCCCGGCCAGGAAACGAACCATATGCGCCGTGGCGCGACCACGCACCGGCTTCTCGGCAACAAATATCTCCAGTTGTTTCCCAATCACTTTACCAATAGCGGTATTGGCGGCGGAAGGACGGCCCAGTACGTTAAGTACCAGCACATCTCCATCCCAGTGACAAAATGACGACATTGTTGCTCCATCCATCTCTCTAGCGAGAAACGCTCTCACTGCCATACTCACGTTTCACCTCAACCACCTGTACCTTGTACGAGCTGTACCAGGTTGAGCGGCCAAGCTGTTGCGCCAGCAGATGCTCACTATCCTGCTTCCACTGTCTGATCTGCTCCTCGCTCTCCCAATAGGAGATCGAGATCTCTTTCTTTCCTTCGGTCACCGAAACAAATTCGGTACAGCCATATTTCTCCTGCGCAAGCTCACGCATTCGCTTAGCGGTCCGAGAATACTCCTCATCCACCTGATTGACTTCAGCGGTAAAGATCACGGCGTACATAGACTCCCCCTTCGGTTATGACTTTCCTATGTTATCCCGAACAAAGGCGATGAGCCGATCCGCATGCTCGTGAAAATGCTCAATCGAATCGTGCTCCGCCCCCTCGACCTCGATCACCTGAACAGGGTGCGCCCCATTCGCGTTATCCTCGATCAGGCGCATATGGTGGATGGGAATCGTCGTGTCCGCGGTGCCGTGGGCCAGCAACACTGGGCACTGGACATGGACGATGCGGTTCATCGGCGCGATATCGTCGAAGCGGAAACCGATTACCCACTGTACATAGTTGAGGATCAAGCGGCGCAGGAAGCCGGGAACCCAGGGCTTATCCAGGTGATGGCTCATAATCAGATGGGGATGAGCGAAACCGGAGATGCCGATCACCAGATCGATATCGTGCCGACGAGAGGCGGTCAGGATAGAGGCCGCCGCGCCGATGGAGTGACCGAGTACAATGACCTGATGGTCCGGGTTACGCTGGCGCACCCAATCCAGCGCCGCGTCAAGGTCCTCCGCAAAACGCGGCAGAGAGGAAAAACTGTCGCTATCGCTCTTGCCGTGACTGCGGGCATCGTAAAGCAACACATCCATCCCCGCCTGATGAAACGGCTGCGCCAGCGGCAACATCATCTCCGCATTGGCGCCCCAGCCATGCACCACAATCAGCGTACAGCAGCTATCCGCCGCGGGAATAAACCAGGCGAACAGCCGCTTGCCCTTCGGCCCGGTCAGATAGTGTTCGGTATACGGTAGATTGAGACTATCGGGTGTCGACTCCTCAACGATTCGGGGAGCACGGTAGAACCAGTGCAGGAAGAAGTGAAAGAACAGGCTAACCGCAATTAGCCCCAGAGAGATTGCGAGAATGAAATACATCTATCCACTCAGGATCAGGCGAGAGTGCCATATTTTTGCACGCCAGGTGCCGCTTGCCCACAGGGAAGATCAGGTATTCGCGCGCAGCTCCAGCAAGGCCGATTGGATGACTCGAATCGCCGAACGCAGCAGGAACAGCACCAGCGCCGAGGCGACGATGATGTCCGGCCAGCCCGATCCGGTTAGCCAAACCGCCCCTGCCGCCACGAACACCGAGATATTGGAAACAATGTCGTTGCGGGAACACTCCCACACCGAACTCATGTTCACATCCTCATGGCGGTGGCGCCAGAGCAGAAAGAGACAGATGGAGTTGGCGATAAGGCCAAGAAGGCTGAACAGCCCCATCACCTCAAAGACAGGAACGACAGGTACAAACAGCTTGTAGACAATCTGACCCGCCACGACACAGGCAGCGAGGAAGATCAGCGCCCCCTTGAACAGCGCCACCCGGGCCTTGACCCGTGCACCGCGGGCAACCGCATACAGGCTCAACCCGTAGGTCAGGGCATCGC
The DNA here is from genome assembly GCA_050287105.1 of Thiohalomonadaceae bacterium. Taxonomy (GTDB): domain Bacteria; phylum Pseudomonadota; class Gammaproteobacteria; order Thiohalomonadales; family Thiohalomonadaceae; genus JAPHTQ01. The sequence goes on along the minus strand of JBNKBG010000059.1, from coordinate 10,228 downwards.
CCAGGTTATCCAGACTGTCAGCCAGCAGCGCCGCCGTGTTGCCATACAACGCCGCCGCGGCAATCACCACAAACATCACCGCATTAATCGCCAGGACAATCAGCAGCGTCCCCCGCTGCCGTTCATGCAGGGCATCTATCGAACAGTTGTTATCGCAGCAGCTACCCACTCAAAACCTCACAAATTCAATGACATGGCGAAATACGAGAGCCACCCTTCCCAGCGATTGTAGAGTAAAGCTACTTTATTTGTCACTTGCTCCGATAGCGGAGCAATTCTGCTGGGGACTGCTGGTAGGCTTGCCTGAACAGCCATAGATGCACGGACCAATTGGAGATAATTCATGGACGTATTTTCATTCTCACCAGAGGAGATATTGGTCTTCCGCCGTAAACTCAATGAATCCTTCACTATTTCACTTGGCGAGGAGGTTGATCCGCAGACACCGATAGGCGAGATATTATTTGAACCGATACAGATTGGCGTACTCAGGCTCACTGAAGATAGGGTAAAGTTATGCGTGCACGCCCATGAGGCGCTGCAGATCAGCCTGAATGGTTTTGTGGATGATGCCTTGATTGAATACTACAAGGATGAATTTGTTTAGTCGTCGAAAAAACTTATTATCAGCATGCCCCTCCCTCCTCATAAAGCTCATTTATTACTCTAAAGCCGTTGTTCCCAATGCTATCGATATAGGGAGCTGGGTGATATAGTGCCAAAAACATATTAATCAGGATCGATATAAAGGGAGGTTCCATGCACACCGAGGATATCACCGAGAACATTCAGACCGGTTCAAAAGCTCGTCTCATTCCTGTCGTTGCAGATTCTAAAAAAGAAGAACGTGCAACATCCGCATTACTTTCCACATTCATGTTGATACCGCAATTTGCGGATGCCGTATTAGCAGAGGCAGGAGCGAAAATAGGAGCTCGTTCGGAAATAAAATGCTACACAGAAGTGGTATTCAAAAACAGTGCACAAAACAAGATCAGACCTGATGGCGTCATTGTTATAAATCGCAGCGGTAAAAATTGGGCTGCTTTAGTTGAGGCAAAGGTTGGAAACAATGAGCTAAACAAAGAACAAATAGAATCTTACCTTGATCTAGCGAAAGAAGTAGGCGCCAATGCCCTTATAACTATCTCAAATCAATTCGCCACCATCCCAACTCATCATCCCGTAGCCGTAAATAAAACAAAAACACGGAGCATCGATCTCTTTCATTTCTCATGGCTATCCTTGCTATCCAAGGCAACCATAATGTCAGAAGCAAAAAAAGTTGCTGATCGTGAACAAGCCTATGTGTTACGTGAACTAGTCCGGTATTTGGCGCACCCATACTCTGGCGTTTCCGCTATGACAGGTATGAATTCTGGATGGAAGAATATCTGCACGGATGTTCAGCAAGGCGCGATTTTAAAAAAATCAGATCCAGACGTGGAAGCTACTGCCAGTGCCTGGCAGCAACTGCTTCGCTATGTATCTCTTGAGCTATCCATGGCGACGAACAGCATGGTTGATGTTGCACTATCAAGAAACCATACAAAAGATCCATCTGCATTGCTTCAGGCGGATGTAACAGACCTGGTCAACAGGTCAGTACTGTCCGGTTCGCTTTCAATACCGAACGCAGCTGGCACGCTAAACATATGTGCCGATATGCTGCGTAAAGTTATAACTCTGAGCATGCATATAAACGGCCCAGAAGATAAATCACGTCCAACAGCATCCATAAATTGGCTTACCAGACAATTAAAAAACTTTGCGGACTCCGATCTGATAGTCAAAGCCATTTGGCCAGGAAAAACATCCGACACACAATGTCCGCTCAGAAATGCTATTGATGAACCGGAAATACTTATCCCGGAAGGTATGAAGAATATCCCAAAGGCATTTGAGGTTCTCAGGGTCATTGATATGGGTGGGAAGTTTAAAGGACAAAAGATTTTTGTAGAAACACTACTTTTGGCTGTGCCAACATTCTATCGTGATGCCGGCCAAAATCTGACGAAATGGGTCGCACCACCACCAAAAACAAAAAACGGGTTAGAAAACAAAGAAGACGACGCATTTGGAGAAGTAGAAGAAACATCACCTTCTCCACTAACCCCAAGCATCATTCCGATGGAATCGGACAATATTCTATCTATGGTTTACGCCAAAGAGGCTAGCGAACGAACTGATGAGTAAGTGAGCATCGACAAATTTAACTCACATATTGTTATTTACTCTCTTCCTGCTCTTCTTGTCTTGCTTTGGAGAGCGCGGAAGCGAGCAATCCCGCTGGGACAGCTACTATACCAAGCCCGATCATAAGGATCATGAATGTAAAAATCCTTCCACCAACAGTGATAGGGTAGACATCGCCATAACCCACTGTCGTCAGTGTTGCAACTGCCCACCAGAAGCTATGGAATATGCTCTTGAACTGCTCTGGTTGCGCCTCATTTTCGAAGTAGTAAATACCAACCGCAGATAGATACAGCAACATAATAGTTACCACACCAAACAGCACAACTTCTTCTTTTGCTATGAAAAATGCCCGACCCAACCTCCTCATGGCGCTGTTATATCTGACTAACTTAAACAGCCTAAAGAGTCGCAGCATCCTCAGAATCCTGAGTGACCTCAGATCAAGACCAAGCGACAGATAGAAAGGCGCAATAGCCAGCAAATCTACCACACCGTAAAAACTAAACACATAATCATATTTTCTATCCGCCACATACACTCTAGCAATGTATTCAAGCGTAAATATAGTGACAGTGATTGTTTCAATGATTGATAACAAACTAATCGTGTTGTCACTTAGATCTGGCAGGGTCTCAATTGAGAAGGTAATTATTGAAATTACAATCATAAACTGAATTACCAGGTCAAAGGCTCGCCCGGCTTTGGTGTCATTTCCCTCAATAACTGCCTTTAAATTCATATGTAATGTTTCTTTATGCTCTCTTGCCACTACGCCAAAAGCACTTCAGCGACTTTAACTGCCCCTGCAAATGCGGCACCAAAACCAATAATGATAAAGGCGAATGGAATGCAACAGCCCATAGCCTTGCCGAGTTTGCGCTGGCGACCTGCCCGGGTTAATGGGATTCCTATCTGCCTAGATAGTTTACCTTTTGCGGCGGATAATCCACTAGCACGTTTCCACGAAAACGAGAGACCTGGAATGCCTTTTTTTCTTCGTGCCACTTATTACCTCCAGAACATAACGCCGCAATTCACCGGAGGTAAAAAGCGTAGCGAGGAACGAGCGGAGCATTTTGCCCTCCGCGTGTAATTGCCTTGTTAGATTGCCAACCAAGGCGTGATATATTCATTGGGAGGATGGGGAAGCAACAGGGTCCTGTTTTTTTATACCGATGGTCAGCGGACCATCAGAAGTGGAAAGATACAAATTTCCCTCAGAACCTATGACATAGGGTGGCTCATTCTCATCTCTACCGACCTCTCTAAGCACTGATACATCGTTTTCAATTTGCTGTTTTAGCTCAACGATTCCGCTACTGTCATCGGTATACAACTGCTCCATAAAAAAGCCTTTTTTATTTGAAAAAATTGTAAGGCGACGATTATTTAGCTCATCAATCCATATCCCATGAACCCCTTCTGTCGCTGGTTGTGGGTGCGACATTAGTAAATCCTCTTGTTCGATAGTCAGCCCGAAGATTCTTACCTCTAGTTCTGGGTCGAAATTGGTGCTGGCCCACGCCCCCTCACCAAGTGGCATGTTAGGTAGATAGTAGAGAATTAATGTTCTTTCATATTTGTTGGGATCAGACTCCTTTATTTTATGGGCCACATCTATCAAGACTTCTTTGGATATTTTTTTATCAAGCCGAACAGTAAGTCCGCGTTTGATTCCAGGAATTACATGTTTATTAATGATAGATACGTCAACTTTTACGGGAGCTGTCTCTGCCTTCTGTTCATTTTGTTGAGAAATCTCCTGACTAGCTGCTTGCTTCTGCCCTCCATCACAGGAAAGCAAAACAACAGATACTACAATAATTAAGAATATACGCATTCGTACCGATCTCATATTGGCAATCTAACGACCAAACTCAGGTGACCGCTGCCGCATAGCGACGATAGGAGCGACGCGGTAGCGGGTCACCTGGAGTGACGTGTTAGGCTTGGGTATATACAACACGGCTTAGTGACACAGCTTAAGACCGGCTTTAATAACTGGGTCTATGTTGACTTTTGGCGGAGTGCCCATTTTTTTAATTACTTCATTTACGGGCTTTTTTTCGGAGGCAGCAATTTCTTTTGCCATTTTAAGGAACTCGGGATCTTGACGCCAAATGGTGTCAATTGAAGAGAAGCCATATTTCGTTGAGAAACCCTGCGCAGTTCCATTAACTGCGTAGGTTTTTCCGCCAGCCTCAAATACAACTGCCCCATTTCCGAGTGGCAGGCATTTCACAGTACCTGCATCTACGGTTAATGGCCACTTGGGGCCAAATTGTTCTTTGCTTATTGTTGCTTGTGCTGGTGGCGCCTCTTTACTGCCACCCAAGGATAAGCTGAATAGCTCGTATGCTAGCGCTAATACGAAAATTATAATGATGGTTCGCAACATCAATTTCACACCTTTAAAAGCCTAACTATAAATAGACACCCTAAAAGCTCCGTTACAAACAGAGCTTTTAGGGTGTATAAAAATCCGTGTTTTTATAAAACAACGACTTATCTCCTAAATACGGAGCCTAAACGTAACTGCTAACGGGACTTGGGGAATTGATAGATAGCACTCCCTCGCCCGGCGGTTCCTAAACCTTTCTACCGCGATATACCGTCCTTGGCAAGCGAGGCTCCCCGTTTAGGACAAACAGGGAGAAGCCACCGCTGAAGCGTTATTACCAAAAACTACTGTATTAACCTGGCAACTGCCTCCACCAAACTGCTCCCCATGGCTACCTGATATGTCGTGAAACGGCGAAGGTACCTACCACTTCAACAGGCGCTTGCCCAACCAGAAACCGATCAGTCCAATGGCGAGCATGGGAAGGTAGTGCCATATCACGACATGGGCGATTGAATCGGTATCCTCATGCAGGCGCAACCAGATGGCCCCGACGCTGAAGGCAGAGAGCAGCGCCACGCTACCTGCCCACTGGGAGTGGGTCGAGGCATAGCGGCGCAGGGAGAAGAAAGTCCACAGCGCGGGCAGCAATGCCGTCAGGGTGATACTGGCCGTACACTCGATGTTGTGCACCGGCTTGGGTGAAGGTGGCGAATCGACCAGCCAGGCACCGACCAGCGTGGCGGTGAGCAAGAGGAATGTCACGACCGGTGCCCAGGCCAGTGCGCGCTTCTGATACAGGTCGGGAAAGGCGAGCACGGCTGCACTCAACGTGGCACTGATAAAGACCAGCAACAGTGCCAGCAACTCCATATTGAACCAGAGGCTGTGCAGGCTTTGCGCGATGTCCACCCTGAAGCCGGTGAGCAACAGGGTGACCACCAGGTAAATGATGGCGGCGGCACTCCACAACAGCGTCAGGCGCAGTGGTGAGAGTAGCCTCTTCACCGGTTTGACATCTGCGGCCAGGCTTTCGACCAGTGAGTCCAGATTGTTCATTCTCGCCCCCTATCAATACGTTCTCGCAACACCTTGTAGGCGCGGTGGGCTGCGACCTTCACCGCCGAAACACTCATGTTCAGCTCTCGTGCCACCTCACTGGAGGTGTACCCTTCCTTGTGTAGCAGACGCAGGATGTCGGCCTGCTTCGGCGAGAGTTTGTCGATCTCCCTGCTTATTGATTCGTAACTGAATTCCGTTTCGGTTACATCTTGTGACAAATAATTTTCCACCTCATCGATATTCACCGCCTGGCTCAGCCGGTCGCTATAGACTCTACGCAAGTGATCCTGCAGGCGATAGTGGGCAATGGCAAAGGCCCATGGCTTGTACGGGCGCTCGCCGTCGTAGGTATCGCGGGCCTTGTGGATGGAGATCAGGATCTCCTGCAGCAGGTCATCCACCTCACTGCCTTCACGCAGGTGCCGGCCGAGGTAGGGACGGAGCAGTTGTGCCGTCTCTTTAAGGAGTAGCGTGTAGGCATTGGCGTCACCCGACAACGCCAGACGCATCAGCTCTTCCAGGCTGCGTCCCACGCCACCCTCAGCAGTCGCCATTTTTTTTCATCCGCGCTGTAACCATTTTTCCCGTCTGTGCGAATCAGGAGGTAGGGAAGAATTTAACCCTCCCTACTAACAGCATTTTCACTATATCGGGAGACTACCATGAAGAGACACACATATCCGCTGATCGCACTCATGTTGATGGCAGGCGGCTCACTGGCACTGAGCCAGAGCGCTTCCGCCATGGATAGCATGAGTAAAGACTCCATGACCAAGGATTCCATGTCCAGGGACGCTATGAGCAAGGACTCAATGAGCAAAGACACCATGGAAAAGGACACCATGACCAAGGACTCAATGAGTAAAGATGCCATGAAAAAGGACACCAAAACCAAGGACAAGATGAGTAAGGACGCCATGAAAAAGGACACCATGACCAAGGATTCCATGTCCAAAGACAGCATGAAAAAAGACGACGGCATGATGAAGTGATGACATCACCTGCGTATCGGGGGCGTACGTTGTATTCCCCCGTGCGCAGTCTGCCACATGCATAAAGATCACCCATTCAGGTGCAGCCTGCTGCATTGCGGATGGGTGTTAATGGAGCAATACGATGAATATCGTTGAAATCGGTTTGGCATTTCTCGAGGGCGTGGCACTGATCGTGTCGCCCTGCATACTCCCTGTCCTGCCGCTGGTACTGGCGGCATCGGTCGAGGGTGGCAGACGTCGCCCCTACGGTATCATCATCGGCTTTGTCGCCGCATTCAGCCTCTTCGCCATTGTATTGAGAGAGTTGATAACCCTGCTCAATCTGGATGTGGAACTGGTAAGAAACGCCTCACTGGTGCTGCTGACTCTGTTCGGCCTGATCCTGCTCTCAGAAAAACTGTCGGAAAAATTCAGCGCCATGACCTCATGGGCCGCGACCATCGGCAACAACCTTTCATCGAAGGGTGGCGAGGGGTTGCTTAGCGGTGTCTTCATCGGCTCGCTGATCGGTTTTGTCTGGACACCGTGTGCCGGTCCCATCCTGGCGGCGGTGCTGGTGCAGGTTATTCGCCAGCAGAGCGATTTCGGCGGCGATCTCATCATTATCGCTTTTGCCCTCGGTGCCGGATTGCCGATGCTCCTCATTTCCATCTTCGGGAGAAAGGTCATGAAAAAAATGAGCTTCTTCACCCGCCATGCCGAGGGGGTGCGCAAAACCTTCGGCGTCCTGATCCTGCTGGCGGTCGCCTACATAGCCGCCGGTGCACAGGCCCTCGCCTTCTTCGGCTCAACGACGAGTGTCGAACAGACCCCGACAGGTGAACTAAGCCTGCAGCATGCGTTGGACAAACCCTACCCGGCACCGGAATTCGTTGGCCTGCAAAACTGGATCAACTCCGAGCCGCTGACCATGGAAAAACTTAAGGGCAAGGTGGTGCTGATCGACTTCTGGACCTACTCCTGCATCAACTGTATCCGCACCCTGCCCTACATCACGGAGTGGGATCGAAAATATCGTAATCAGGGATTGGTGATCGTCGGCGTTCACTCACCGGAATTTGATTTCGAACGGAAACTCGACAACGTCAAGGCAGCGGTCACGGAATACGGTATCCACTATCCGGTAGCACAGGACAATAACTTCGACACCTGGGATCGATTCAAAAACCGCTACTGGCCCGCCCACTACCTGATCGACCGTGACGGCAACGTTGTCTACACCCACTTCGGCGAAGGCCAATACGATGTGACCGAAAACAACATTCGCTATCTGCTGGGTATTCAGGGCAAGGCGTCAATGAGTGAACAGGAAAAGATGAACCGCGCCGCCGACCAGACACCGGAGACCTATCTCGGTTACCAGCGCGCCTCCACCTTTGTCGGCAACGTCAAGGTCATAGGTGATGAACCGATGGACTTCACCTTTCCTGAATTCATCCCAGGCAACGACTGGGCACTGAACGGTCGCTGGACTGTAGAAGGCGAACGCATTATTAGCGAGGAGAAAGGCGCGGCACTGCGCCTCAACTTCAAATCAAGCAAAGTCTTCCTGGTACTCGGCAGTCACACTGGCAAACCCATCCATGTGACGGTACGACTCAACGGTCAGGCAGTCGGCACTTACAGCGGCAAGGATGTGGTCGACGGTACGGTCACGGTGGATCGCAACACTCTCTACGAACTGATCAACCAGAACAGTCCCAACAACGGCCTGCTGGAAATAGAGAGTGATGCGCCGGGGCTGGAAGCCTATGCATTCACTTTTGGCTAGCTTTACGGCTTATCCCTAACGTTTCTTTGCTGTTTTATGCCATAAGCAGGGTTAGATGAAACTATCCATCACATAAAGCTGGTTACTTGTGGATAACTCCGACATTAAGTCTCATCTGACCCCACTTATTCATCTGACCCCACTTATTCATGATTCCGTCAATGAAGCACTGGATCGCTATACCAGTGTATCCACCTGTCCGAAGTGCATTTCTGTCTATAACACAAAAACCAGGTCAGAGAAGATGAGTTGTCAGCAACCATGACTCTCTGACCTGGATGATTTTTGACTATCCTTCTTTAAGAAGCAGGGACGATGAAATTTCTATCTAGTAAACAGATTGTATTGTGGAAGCTGTTGAGATTAAGTTTCTTCTGACTCTACTTATTCCTTATTCTAAGAGTGTGTAGCTTTCTTATTGTCCCTGTTGAACAATTTGTCCGTTGGTGTACGCCAAAGATAAACAACACCTGAGAACCCCAGTATAATCATGAATAGCATCAGATAAAAGTTTATGCCAAGAGAGAAATTAGCGACTCGTACCAAGGATGGGTCTTCAGGATTTACGAAAGCATTAACCACTGTGCCCTGTTTGTATATTTCAATGATTCTAATTACGGATGATTTTATCGGGCTACATGGTCCGTCTTCGATATCGAGCCTGGATATTTGTTGCCGCCCTAGAAAGGTATATCTAACCTTCACGACTGGACAAAAAGTTACGCCTTTTGGCCGATGACTTTTCTCTATGGAGGTAGAGACAACAGTTACCATTAATGGCTGCCATGTCTCCAGGTCAGTAACTTTCTTGTAGCCTGCATAAGCACCCAAGACACCAACCAAAGCAAATACAAAAGAAAAGAGAATCAACAATATCTTCGATATGGTTTTGAGTGCGTTCATTGTTTCTTCGGTTTAATGATACGAAACATCGGCAGCAAGAAGTAGAGCACAACGGTACATCTTACTGACCGAGTAATTATGCTGACTATACGTATTTGTGAGGCCGGAGTCAGCAAGCCGACTCCAACCCCTGCTTCACTACTGTTTCAACTTTGCAAACGCCTCTGCCATTGCCCCTTGCGGTGCTGACTGCTGGCGCTGCGGCTTATCACGATGTTTGGCTTTTGACCTTGGGGTCGGAGTCGGCTTGCCGACTCCGACCCCTGCTTCGTCAGTCATACGCATGGAGAGACCGACACGTTTGCGCGGAATGTCTACTTCCATCACCTTCACCTTGACCACGTCGCCTGCCTTGACCACTTCATGCGGGTCTTTGACGAACTTGTCGGCCAGGGCGGAGATGTGTACTAGACCGTCCTGGTGTACACCGATGTCGACGAAGGCACCGAAGTTGGTGACGTTGGTGACCACGCCTTCGAGGATCATGCCGGGTTGCAGGTCTTTCAGCTCTTCCACACCCTCTTTGAACTCGGCAGTCTTGAATTCCGGGCGAGGGTCGCGACCTGGTTTATCCAGTTCGCTGATGATGTCTTTTACGGTCGGCTCACCGAACTTGTCGTCGGTGAAATCGTTGGCGGCGAGGGTTTTGAGGAATTTGCTATCGCCGATCAGGGTGCCGATCTCTTTGCCGCTTTTGGCGATGATGCGTTCAACTACCGGATAAGCCTCCGGGTGAACCGCCGAAGCGTCGAGCGGATTGTCGCCGTTCATCACGCGCAGAAATCCGGCGCACTGCTCGAAGGCCTTTTCGCCGAGGCGCGGCACCTTGAGAATATCTTTTCTGTTTTTGAATGCGCCGTGCTCGTCGCGGTGGGCAACGACGTTGGCGGCCAGCGCGGCGGAGAGTCCTGCGACACGAGCCAATAGTGGTGCAGAGGCGGTGTTGATGTCGACGCC